>CAYTRQ010000564.1:0-3427 GCA_964440025.1 uncultured Polyangiaceae bacterium
CAGTGCCCAGGCTCCAGCACTCAACTTGAGGGTTCTCGTCATCCGCAAACCTGCCCGAGAAAACAGCCTACGAAATTCCGGCTTTGATCGTTCGCGTCCCCTCCCGGTGAGCACCATCATTTCGAGATCCATGAAGCGCGCTAGATCTCGGTGGTTTCCGGGCAAAAGAAGCCCCTCCACCACTATGATGCAACCAGCCAACGACAACGCCTTTCGGCAAGCGCGAAGAAGATCGATTGCCTCGTCATCCGACCAATTATGCAGCACGTGTTTGATGACGTAACAATCAGCTCCTTCTGGAACAGCACGAAAAAAGTCACCTTCTACAAAGCAACAGCGTTCGAGAACTCCAGCCCTCTCGAATCGGCTCTTCGCCTCGGAAACGACATGCGGCAGGTCCAGCAGCGTACCGTGAAGTTTCGGATACTGGTCAAGCAATTCCAAAAGCAGAGTTCCCCTACCTCCACCAATATCGACAACAGCATCCACCTCCGAAAAAAGGCCAGAGCGCCCCAACGCTTTAGCTTGCTCTACCGTGAAGGTATCAACTGCTTCATCATAAAGCCTGGACTCGGCAGGGTTTCGCTGCAAGTATCCAAAGAGCGAATCACCATGTGCTAACTCGAATGCACATCTTTCGGTGCGCACAGTCTCCGCAAGGTAAAGCCAGGGAGTCCATTGAGAAGCGGAGCCAACGAACTGAGCCAGCATCCCTTGTTTGTCGGCTCTGAGTTGTTGACCCACCTCGGTCACAGCAAACTCCCCGCTAGGCAGTTCCTCAACGAGACCTTCTCCAGACAAAACGCGCAGGAGCCGTCGAAGCGGCTCTCGTCGACAGCCAGCACGCTCCGCGAGGGCTTCGACAGTGAGGGGAACGGCAAGATGATCCGCCACACCGAGTTCCGCCGCAGCCGCGATTGCCTGCACGATCCACTTCCCCGAAAGGAGGTGAACGAAACGCTCGGCTGGGGCGTCGCTTTCCATAGAGACTCTCTCCCACTCATGGAAGGTCGCTTCTGAGCTCCGCGACGTCATGCGCGCGCGAGCACTTCGAGAATCTCGGAAGAATCCCTGGGAGGAGGAGCCGGAATCCGCACCTCCCCCCAAGGTAGAAGCGCCAGCGCCTCCGGCCACTCGGCATGCTTTTTGAGAGGTCCCAGGTTCCTTTCCACATCACGAGCAATGGGAGGTAGGGCGCGACGCCGCTCCATACCCGTCAAGTTCTCCATAGCCAGCCTCTCCGAAGCAAAGGGTAGATTCCAACTGGACACGTCGATCCCCTGAAGCAGTTCCGACGCCGTGTTGAGGCTCAACTGAGCCAACACTCGCAAAATGAGCTCTGCAGCCATTTCTTCCGACTGCAGGAGACGCCTCTTCATGTATTCGATCGTTTCCTCCGGGCTCATCTGCCGTTGGAGATCCACGTGAGCTTCCACATTAAGAGAGGGAAAGTGAGGAAGCCCGAGGAACCCGGCTCGCGGTTCCTCGTCCACGAGGAGTGCCCATCGACGAAGCACGGTCTGGACGAAACTTGAAAGCTCGACAAACCGACTTCCTAGCCCTGTCACTTCAAGATATTGTTCACCTGTGAGACGGTACATTCCTTGAAGAAAAAACTGGCAGGGAAAGGACCAATAGGCGAAATTATCCCAGTAGATCTTCGCCGCCATGGCCCGCGCGTGGCCGTACACTGGCGATGCGTCCCGATAAACGCCCAGACTCCCGGAAACCAGGGCCCGGTACTGGACACTCAATTCACGCACTCGTTGGGCCAAATTCCCACCCGCATCATCTACACGGATAAGTTCAGTAGTGAAGGCGTTGGCAAACGCAATGAAGTCGGTCCCCGGACTGTACAGCGGATCGACGAAGGCGCCGGCCTCCCCCACCAGAGCCCACCTGTCCTCGGACCAGCAACGCGCTGCATTATGACTGTAGTTACTCAGGCACTTGAAATCGAGAATCTCTTCTTTCTCCAAAATCGCAGCTAGGTAGGGCTCGTGCCGTTTGAGGAATGTCATACATCGCTCGAGCGAGCGAACCTCGTTGAAATCGAAACGATCTTCGTGAGTCACAATGCCAACGCTGGTATGGCCAGAAGAGAGCGGGATCAACCAAACCCAATACCCCGCTCCCATGAAATGGTTGGTCGAACGCCAACGAATATCCGCGTGCTCCTGGCGATGCCACTCTTGCGTCTGCGGGCCTTCCGGAACGAACTGGGTGATGTCAAGCCGTCCCTTCACACGAAACCACCCGGCATGAGCCGCGTGGCCTGTCCCGCGACGAAGTTTGAGCTTTTTACGCAGAAGAGCCGTCCGCCCGGTGGCGTCAATCAGCCATCGGGCAGATAGGGCCACCGGGAGAGGTTCGTTGGCGCCTTCGCGGAACGGCTCGAGAGACAGCCGGTGAAGGTCCCCTTTTCGACCGAGCTCGACCTCGCGAACGCGAGCCCCCTCGATCAACTCAACGCCATCCTGCTCCAGCATCGCCCGGAGGTCGTTTTCGAGACGGCCACGATCGAGTTGATAGGAACGCACCGGGGGCTCCTGAAAAGGCCCGAGCTCCGTTCGCTGGTCGATGGGAAGATGGCCGCCACCTGGAAAAAATCGCAACCCAAACTTGACGATGTGGTGGTCCAGCAAATAGTCGCGGAGCCCCAATCGTTCGAGGTATTGAGATCCGAGCTCGACGCTGGACTCACCGACCTTATGGCAGGCTTCAGGGAGAGGCCGCGTTGTCCGTTCGACAACGGCCACGGAGAGATTGGGCAGCTCCTGGCGGAGTTGGAGAGCCAACGTCAAGCCAGCGAGACCTCCGCCACAAATGACCACATCGAGGTCTTTTGTAGTTCCGCTTGAATCTGCCTGGCCACGGTGTTCTGGTACGTTCGTTGTCGTCACGGATTTCGCCTCGGGATTTGGCACAGAGCCCTGCAATGGGCGTCGTTGACACTAGTTCAGGCCCCCAATAAAGTCATTGCCATGACTGAACTCGGCGGATCGCGCACGGAGCGATGGCGCCGTACCGGGTTGGTCATTCTGACATTGAGTCTCTACGGGGTGCTAGCACCCTTCGGCTACCTGGCCTTTGCCTTGTTCGCCCTGATTCCGCTGTTCTCTACCGAATCCCGCGCCAGGCTACTGCAGGGAACCATGCGACGCGCCTTCGCGTTCATGCATCATTGGTTGCGTTGGCTTTCGATCGAGGATTTCGATCCGCGCAAGCTCACGATTCCGATGCCTCCTGGCCCTTGCGTGGTGATTGCCAATCATCCGTCGCTGACGGACACGACGGCAATTCTCGGAGCTATTCCGCGCATTTGCACTGCAGTCAGAGCCGATCTCTTCCGCCGGTGCTGGCTCAAGCCGCTTCTTGCCAACGCGGGATATTTTGATGCTGGTGGACGAGGACCTCTTTCCACGGG
>CAYTRQ010000565.1:0-3417 GCA_964440025.1 uncultured Polyangiaceae bacterium
GAGAGAAAAGTGGTCTCCCTACCGACCACTTTTATGTGGTCGCAGCACTAGTGCATGATCGCGACCTGGTCGAGCATGATATGTCCCCACGAAGCATGCGAGTGATCAAAGACGCGGAGCCTCGCCTGCTGACCTGCATGGACGGACATGTCGACGAACACCGGTCGAAACACTTCGCTTTCGTGTCCACGCCAAGTTTGCACAACCTGGCCCTCGACCAGTAGTTCGACTCCAACGCGAGGTCCGCTCCCCCCTGCAACCCAGAAGGTGAGCACATCGTTGGGTTGGATAAAAATGGGAGGAGACTTTGCCGTTCCCTTTCCTGCGTCCTTTTGCGTTCCGAAAGAGCTGAGCCAACCGCGGCCTTGTTGCTGGATCACATCGTTTTGCCCGTAGGGCTGGGTCGTCATAGCAGCTAAAGATCCGCTTGTTTCCCACGAACCAAGTCCCGCTTCAAAGTCACCTACCAGCAGACGTCCCCGCAGTTTTCGATCTGCGAATATCGCTGTTGCGGAGGAGAGATCCCTTGGCCATTGAGGGCGTTCGTAGAGCGGATACCCCCGAAACGCGCGTCGTGCCCAGGTCGGGTCTTTGCTTTCGAATGGCATCCATAGCTGCGGAGCCAGTGGCGCCGCGAAGCGCCCGCGCTCGAGCGCCTCCCCGAGCGAACGAGCTGCCGGTAGTACTTCGATGTTGACGCCCCGACGCTTCAGATAGCCGGGCGGGGGGAAGCGATCATGTGCCATCACGCGCTGGGCATTCGCTGGATTGCCGTGTCGGGCCACCGTGGCGTCGGTGAGACCCAACTGGTCGATGACCGTTAGCTCCGAGAGATAGAGCGGCGCGACGCCGACGTAGGGGTAGGCCATAACGGCGTCCTGAGGGAGCGATCGGCGTGGTCGTCCGTAAGCAGAGAAATGATCCTGCTGGCGACGGCTGAACACATCATGCTCACGCCAACGGACGGCGATCGCGTGGGGCAAAAGTTTTCTCATTGCTTTGTTATAAACGGGAGCTAGTGAGTCCATGTAGGGGAGAACGAATGCGAGGGGGAAGGAACGAGGAGTCAGGGTGGCATTCACGTGCTCCCGTTCGAACTCCTGCTCGTAGGTCAGCGCGTACTGAGCCGCCTGGAGTGAGCAAGTATACGCCAGGACGATCAATGCACCGCCGTAGCCCACGGCGTGGGCCACGAGTCGTGGGCGAAACCATCGACGCCGTCGCGCCTCCATCCAAACCATCAGCGTGAGAAGCGCCAAACCTTCTGCCATGGCTAGGGCTATGAGAGGCCAGTAAAGATCGAAGGGTCGGAACTCGAAGTGATCCCCCCCGACCCGGGTCACGTAGGCTGCGTGAGGCACGATGATACACGCCGCGAGCGCAGGCAACGAGTCGCGGCCATGCGAGAGGCGATAGATGCTTCCGAGCAGGGCGAGCGGGATGACGAGGTACAGGGCCGACTCGACTCCTGCTGCCGCCAGGTAGTCGAAACCAGCATCCGGCCAAGGCCGGACTACCTTGGTATAGTAGGTATTGGGAAGCCACTGCCCATAATAAAGATATCTGAAGATCAAATGGGCCGCGCTAATCAGGGTAAAGGGGGCAACTAGGTTGACGAGCGAACGCGGTGACCAAGAACGTTGTCGCGCGGATTCCAGGAGGTACCAGCCGACCACGGCTACGAAGACCAGCGCGCCCTCGGGCCTGGTGAGATAGGCAGCGGCGAGGCACAGGGAGGCACCCAGCAACCGACGGCGTCTTTTTCGAGCCTCTCGGGCTTCGCGGTGTTGTTGCCGGGGGGCGTCTTGTTGCTGCCTGGGGTACTGCGAGCCTTTTTGCCGAATTTTTCGGCCTGGGGGGCGGGCACGATGGCCCCAGAGTACGGCGAGCATCACGAAAAACGTCAATTGTCTCGTCTCCAAACCGCTGGTGGACCAAAGAGCCACGTTGCGATTTAGGGCGAGCCAGGCGAACGCCGCGAGGGCAACGAAGTAGCGCAGTGCCACGACGGGAGAGCGTCGTGCCAAAAGCAACGTTACGATGAACGTGCCGGCGCTGAATGTGAGCGACAGAAATCCGGCGAGCCCTGCGAAGGAGAGACCGGTCAATCGATACAGGCCGGCAAGCTCCAGGACCCACAGGAAGTTCGTATATCCCTCGACTTTCTCCCCTCGATTGAAGACGAGCCCGTGGCCTGACGCTAGATTCTGAGCATAACGAAAGCTGATATGGGCGTCGTCACAGGTCCACGCATACAGGTTGGCGTAGGCGGCTGCGAGTCCTGCCAAGAGAAGGAAGGGTGCGCTGTTTGTTGGCGTGGTGCCGGCCAGCGCGCGCCGCACCTGCTGCCGGAGACGCGGGACAGACCGGATGGCAGGCATGGGGAGTTGCATCTGGCGACCTTGCATCACGACCTTATTTCACGGTTTTTCATCTTACCTTGGCGAGCTCCCTATGAGTTGGTCCCGCTGCTTGTTCGAACGTCGTCACAGGCCCTTTTCGGGGTGATGTGCTGGTGTTCTAGAACGTATCTCACAACTGGATGAGGCGCGGCCGCCGTTCACCCCCAAGGGGCGAGGTGAGCGTCGGCGGAGCCCAATCCACCCGTATGCTCGATATATGGTATTGCTTGTTTGAAACGCCGGCACGCCACCCATCCGGGTGATGTGCCGGCGTTGTGGGCAACTGGCATGCCACCCATGGTTTGCTTTGGCTGGGGGTCTTCGAAGCCAAGAGGAAAGAGGTTTTCCGTCTATGGTCAGTATGGTGGGGCGCGACAAGGACGCCCGCTTGTGGCGCAACCTGGCACATAGCGGCTCACTGACGCACGTTTTTCGAATCGTGAGTTCTGCGGAGGTTCCTTGGCTTCGTCCCGGACGCTCCGGACAAAGTTTCCACTGCTTTTACTGAAAGACATCTAAATGACCGAGCGCGATTCTCGGGCAGGATCCATGGCACGCTGACTGCAACGTTGGTGCAACCCAAAGTGGCTACGACCATTTCACAGCCCGAGCCTTTCCGAGAGGAGCAACAAGAGATGGGGCCTCGATTGACTGTGATCGAGGCTGCCGAAGGGGTGTCCCGCGACCAGTCTTTCGGGTTTGAATCTTTGTCTTCCGTGTTTGCTTCCGCGGGTCGGGGAGCCCTGTTGGTTTCGATGGCCTTCTTCCTGCTGGGCGTGGTGCGTCATGGCTGGGTGTCTGATGATGGGTTCATCGTGGCCCGTTCGGTAGCTCACGCCGTGGCAGGAGAGGGACTCGTGACCAATATAGGAAGTCGCGTGCAGGCTTTTACCAGCCCTGCCTGGACCCTCTTCTGTCTACCACTCTACTTGATCACGAATGATCCCTACCAGACGCTCGTGCTGGGAGGGATTGTGGCTTCCTTGGCTTTGACTCTGCTCGTTGGACTGACGTC
>CAYTRQ010000566.1:0-3414 GCA_964440025.1 uncultured Polyangiaceae bacterium
AGCCCAGAGAAGCCATAGTGCCGAACGACGGCTCGAATGGATGGGAAGGCCTGCCCATCGGTACGGAGCTTTCTGTGGAAAACGCCGACCTTGCGTTCTGGTTCGGTGTGGCTGGCATCCTTTTGCTCCGCGGTCGCTGTTTGTTTCTTTTTGGACAGATCGACGGAAAAACGTGTCAAAAGGCCATTTCCCGTTACTAACTGTTCGGAGAAGCTGAGTAGGGGAGTTCGTCCCTCTTCGCAGAAGGAGACGATGTTGGGGCGCCAGTTCCTTTGTTGGATGCGGCTCCTCGTGAGGCGATAGAGCCCGGAGCGTACGATGGAGGACCAGATCCCTTCCCAGGCGTCACCCGACTCGAGCTCGAGCTGTCTGCGTTGAAGCCAAAGGAAAAGTCCAATCATGAGCGCGACCGCGCCGGTCATGGCGACCAGATCGAGCTGAATCATGATCATCAGGCAGGTAGCAAACCCGAGAACGCTGACCGTCTTAGGAATGCGGAAACTCGGTCGGAAGTCGGGGCTGACCGCCGCCTCGATGGCGCAGCTCAGATTAAGAAAACCATACATGGTGAGAAACACCATGGATACGATTCGCGCGATTGCATCGAGCTCGGCGATGAGAATCCCCGCCTCCGCTAAAAGAAATGCCACGACAAGGGCGTTCCGTGGTTCATGAGTCGGACCTCGACCGCGAGCGAACAATCGAGGTGTGACGGCGTCGCGAGACAGAGCTTGCAAGATGCGAGGGGCACCCATCATGCTTCCCAAGCCAGACGATAGAGTGGCGCCCCAAATGCCTGCCGTCACTGGCTCCGGGCGCCAGGCGATATGGGAGAGTAGATCGGGATCGGAGACGAGAGCGGCCTGGGGAACCTGCTTGGCCAGATAGATGACGAGCCCGATGTAGACGAAGAGTCCGGTAAATATCGCCGCCATGGTTCCACTAGGGATGCTCTTCTTTGGATCTCTTAGGTCTCCCGACATATTGACTCCGGCGGTAAAGCCCGTGACAGCGGGAAAGAAGATGCCAAAGAGGGCAGCCACAGAAGGGTCCTCGCGCGAGGCGTCCGCCGGAGCGGTTGCTTGAGAGGGGTCTCCGAGGAAGATCGAGAAAAGTGAAAGACCGATGAGTGCCAGAATGAGGTACTGTGTCTTGATGGCAAATGCAGTGCTAATAATAGTTACTGCAGTAATCGAAATGAGAGTGATCGTGCCTGTGATGCGGATGGCTGTCGGCGTGCGATCAATGCCGAGGACGCCTAGAAAGCTCTCCGAGAAGCCGATGACGTAGAGGCTGGCGCTGAAACCAAGACCAATGAAAAGCGCTAAGCCGAGGGCGCCTCCGATGGGTAATCCAAGACTGCGGGAGACAATATAATAAGGTCCACCGGCTCCCACGTTCTTGTCGGTGGCGATAGAGGAGATCGATAGCCCTGTGGCGATACTGATCACATGGGCTACGACGACGATTCCAAGAGTGGTGATCAGCCCTGCGTGTCCGGTGACCCAAGGAACGCGCAGATACATGATGACGCCCAGGATTGTCAGAATGCTGGGAGTGAAGACGCCGCCGAATGTTCCGAATTTGCTGTCTTTTGCCAAGTTGCGCTCCGCCCGAAATGACCGAGCAGGATTCTCGGTCAGGATTTTCGCGGCGGGTGAAGTCGCGAAAATCCTTCAAGATCCCGTTCTCTGCTCGAGACATGGTTCCCCCGAGGGGTGATGAGATGCGTGCTCACCGATGTGGCATCTCATCATCAGATATAGCCGACAACAAGGACTGTTCCCGGATCAGCGCTTGAGCAAGAAAGCGAACCGACTTTCTGCCACATCCACCGAGAGGGCGGCCCAGGGCCCACCTTCTCGGCGCATGTAGGCCCCTTTTCAATAAGCCACGCCAGATGTCCGGCATGTCTTCGAGTTGCCTTTTTTGGTCTGAACCAGAAACGCCGAGGTGGTCGAGCTCCAGAAGAAACAAGCGTCGCATGGGCTGGCCCGGGGGAGTCCCAGGAGGCCGAGATGAACTGCGATGGTGGGTTCGACTTGTGAGTGACGTGGATCTGCCTTGAGCTGGAGCTAGCCACAACGTACTCTAAAGGGGACCATGGGTACGATTCTTTCGCAAGGAGACTTTGGACAGCAGGAGCAGAACTCGATTCGACGGGCCGCTCGACAACTCGAGAGCGAAGTAACGTTTGTTGAACGGGCGGAGCAGGCGGAGAGGTGGCTAGAACAGAATACTCCGGAAGCCATTCTGCTTTCTGGTATTGGAGAGGAAGCTTGTCATGTTGCCAGCCGAGCCCGCTTCGATGCGGAAAAGGGTCGGGCGGCAATCATTGCTGTGACTCGACAAATCGACGATGAAGCGTTTGCGGCGGCGATGAGTTGGGGGGCTGACGATCTGATCCTCCGTAGCAACGGTCTCCAAGGGTTGGTTCCACGACTTGCGGCGGCTAAGAGAAGCGTAGGGCGATCGTTTTCTCCACGTCGAGGGAAGGCGTTGGTCGGTGAGCCGGTCCTTCCCCGGCGAGCAGCCATCAGAAGAGTTCTCGTGGCGGCAGGGTTTTCCGTGCGCGAAGTCGAGACGCCCCATGAGGTAACACAAGGCGTTCTCGACTTGGGGATAGGGTTGTGCGTTGTTGCTAGCTCGCTCTGTGAGGATGTGGAAGGGCTGCTCGACAAGGCTCGGGAAAGAGGGGTGATGGGCAAGCTCATTGTCACGGCGGATGGTGAGCGATTGACACAGCTTGCTGCTCTTCTGTCGTCTCGAGAAGGAGTTCGTGTCCTGCAGCGCTCCTCGCCTGCTGACCACGTCATCTTCTTGGCCAACGAGATGACCTGTCCGGAGTTCGACAACCAACGCACGGCTCCACGCAGTTTGTTGAGCACTGTGGTGCGTTTTGGGGGAACAGGAGAAGAGAGGAGGGAGATGGGGTACAGCTACAACGTAAGTTCGTGGGGGATTTACATTCGGACCATGGCGCCCCCCGAAAGCTCGACCGCCTGGATCGAGCTCGTTGCGCCGGGAACGGAGCGGGTTCTTCGGCTCCAAGGAGACATCGTCTGGCGTCGACCCTTTGGCGCGGACGGAAATGCCACCGCGCCTCCCGGATTTGGGATGCAACTCACGGGACCGGAAGAAGAGCTAGGCGCCTGGCAAAGGGCGATCGGTTCCCTCCAGCACCAGCACGTCACCCCGAAGGGTTCCGTACCGGCGCTGTAAAACAGGAGAGCCCTAGAGCTCGTCTCCCCTTCGAAAGGTTCTGCCGCCTCTCGCCGGGGGATGGCGAGGCGAGCCTCGGAGGAGCCATTCCAGCGCTTTGCTCGCGTATCTTGGGAGCCCTTTCGCCGTGATGACCCGCGTTCTAGTGCCTCGGCAACTCACGTTTCGAGCGGTTTCGAAGCCCTCCCAGAA
>CAYTRQ010000567.1:0-3403 GCA_964440025.1 uncultured Polyangiaceae bacterium
CTCGAAACGTGAGTTGCCGAGGCACTAGCGGGTTTCAGCGGTCGCCTGTGCGGGCGGGCGGGAGCGCGGTCTTTCCCTCTGGTAGCGTGCGCGGCGGCGGAAGATGCGCGACCTGGGAATCGGCGTAGCGCTCGAAAAAAAGAACGATTCCATCGTTGGTCATGAGAACCAAACTCTCCCCGCGAACCGAATAGAAAAACGATCTCTGGCTTGCATGGATGTCGGGACACAACACGCGAAAGGAAAACCGAGCTTCCGAGGTCCCCCACTCGATGCGCGAAGCCAGCTTCCTCAGACCAATCCGACGATAAAAGGCCCCCTGACCGTTCGGGGCGATGTCGAGCAAAATGGTCCAAAGACCACCGACTTGCTCCGCATCGTCGGTTTTTGCCCCCCTGAGCCGATAGCGCCCCGGCGCGATCCGTCCGCCGGTCGCATCGCGCACCAGGCGCGGCTCGAGCTCCACGTTGAACTCGGGCACCCCCTTGATACTCGGAACCTCACAAGGAATTTCTTCGGGTGCTCGAGTCCCGCGCGCGCCTGCGCGTCCATTCTGCACCTTTCCACGTGCGCTGGAAGGCCCATCCTGCGCGGGACTCGTGGGCACCACCGGCGCGTCCTGAAGATCCGGCAACTCGCGTTCCTTTTCAGCCTGCCGAAGAAAGAACCACAAGGCCGAAACGGCCACGAGAATGGCGCCAATCGATAGCACTTTGCGAGAATCGAAGCTCACGCCGCCTCATTCCCGGAGCACATTGCACTCCGTGGCTCGTCCGCACTCAGCGAACGAGCTTCGTGAGAACGGATCCCCCCGGGGTGACCCGGTTCCACTCGCCCACAGCTGGCATCTCCTTAGCTGCGCTGTGTCGCCCAAAAGCATGTACTGTCGCCCTATATGCAATTTTTGTCGCTTTGCGGCACTGAATGTCATGGCTTCTTGAGTCGCATCGCATGTCTTCAAAGATTGCTCACAAAACCGGGAGCCGACGGCTCGTCGACGCGCTTGAAACCGAGACCTCTGAAACTGACATCGCCGAAGCTGACTCCCCCGAAACCGGCTCTTCGGCAGCTGACTCTCCTGAAGCCAGCACTTCCGAAGCAGGCACCGCCAGCACATCCGAAGCAGGCACCGCCGGACTCGCTCCAGCTCCTGTCCCCTCCTCTTGCTCCGATGAGGCAGAGAGACCCGAAGCCGCAGCGTGCGACCGGACCGCTTCCGATTTCGAGACACGCTCCTGCGGAGGACTCACCATCCAGTCGCCATCGCTCTTGTCCTCCCCGCGAGCCTTTCCCGCCCCCAAGCTGGCTTTTGCGGGGATACTGGCGTCTCGCTCCTCCCAGGCGAGGGCCACGTCGGCATCGAACACATGGGTCGGGCAGACGTTGGCCAATGCCGCCATCATCACACTTTTCACATTGGGATTGTCGGCCTCGAGCGTCTGAAGAAGCGCGGTCATTTTATCGCGCTTGAGGCTCTCCTGGGACCCACACAGGTTGCAGGGTAAAATGGGAAACTCTTGCTCGCTTGCAAGCGCCACCAGCCGCTGCTCTTCGCACTGGATGAGCGGGCGGATCACTTCGAATCGCCCATCGTCCGTCTGATACTTGGGTGGCATCGACTGCAGCTTGCCCGAATAGAGCAAGTTCATCAGAAAGGTCTCGAGTGCGTCGTCACGGTGATGACCCAAAGCGATCTTGTTGCAATCCAGATCTTCCGCAGCACGATACAGGATGCCACGACGAAGTCGCGAGCACAGCGAACAGTAGGTCTGCCCCTCCCGAACGTGATCCACCACTACCGAATAGGTATCCTCGCGAAGGATCCGAAAAGGCACTCCGAACTCCTCCAAGAATTTCCTCAGGGGAGCCCCATCGTAGCCTGGCTGAACCTGGTCGAGATGGACCGCGATCAGCTCGACGGAAAATGGCAACCGCCGCACCAAATCGCGAAGCAAATAAAGCATTCCGTAGCTGTCCTTGCCTCCACTGAGGGCCACGAGAATGCGGTCGCCCTCTTCGAGCAACCGGTACTCCTCGGAGGTGCGTTTGAGTTGCCGCATCAGTTGGCGCTCGATCTGGCTTACCTTGGCGTTCATGAGGAGCCGGAAGGTAGCGGAGCGACCCGGCCTGTGCCACCTGCAGCGCGCCTCGCAACCTGGAAAGGCGTGGCCCAGGCCCCGCCGCTCACCTCCGGGCGCCGCTCACCTCCGGGAAGGTGAAGCGAGCTACTGGCTCGCCACTTGCTTGCCTCGCCCCCCGGTGCGTGATTTCCTCGCGATTGGGTTGGCTCATCGTTTCTCCATGCAGGGCGCCAAGCGCTCTGTCTCCCTGCTACTGCTCCTTGCGAGCAGCTGGACCGGCGTGATCGTGGCACAGCCGGCAGACTCACCGCCGGACAGCACTGCCGCACAAGTGGCTCAGAATGACGCAACCTCGAGCTCCCCCCTTCACCAGAGAGCCTCCGTCTCACCCGACCAGAAGACCTCCACACCGGAACAATCGCCCGGACAAGCTCGACAACCTTCGTCGCCTCCGCCCACCAAGGAAACGGAAAAAGAGACAGAGAAAGGAACAACGGAAGAGGAGAACGAGGTCGGGGCGGAAGAAGAGAAAGAGAAAGCCTCCGCCGAACGGCCCGGCGAGCGCATCACACCGCCCATCCCGCTCAACACCCCAGTGGAGGCCGTTCCAGACACGGAGCAGCACGTCGAGATCGTGTTAGAACTCACGATCGACAAGGAGGGTCACGTCATCGAGGCACGTGCCACCGGCGGCCCAGAGCCGTTTGCCACTCGCGCCGTCGAGGCCACTCAAGCTTGGAGCTTCAAGCCCGCCACCAAAGGGGGAGATCCCAAGAGAGCCCGGATTGCTTTTCTTGTCACCTTCGATCCACCCGCCGAGCCCCCCTCTGAATCCAAAGAGGCTTCCCCAGGGGCTCCAAGCTCACCCCAAGCTCGCCAACCCGACGAGCGCCGGGTCGCACAAGGAACTCCCCGTGTCCGATCCACCGCATCGGCCGTTCCCATTCAAGAAGTGCTCGTCCTGGGTGATTTTCCCGACCCAGGAGCGCGGGGATTCTCCCGCTATGAGACGAGGAAAATCGCCGGCGCCTTCAATGATCCGCTCCGCACGGTGGAGGTCCTGCCCGGTGTAGTGCCCATCCTCACCGGTCTCCCCGTCTACTTCATCCGCGGCGCTCCTCCTGGCAACGTTGGCTATTTCTTGGACGGCATCAGAGTCCCTCAGCTCTATCATGGCTTCCTGGGCCCGTCGGTGCTTCACCCCGCGTTCATTTCCAAGGTCAATCTCCACGCGGGGCCCATGCCGGCCCGCTTTGGACGCTTCGCGGGCTCGGCCATCACCGCGGATCTCGCCGAGCCTCACGGAGAGCTCCGCGGCGACG
>CAYTRQ010000568.1:0-3398 GCA_964440025.1 uncultured Polyangiaceae bacterium
CGCTACGGGGTGTTGTGACGTCATCAACGCTTCACATCTTCAGGCAATGAAGAACGAGGCGATTGTCTGCAATATCGGTCACTTCGATAGCGAAATCGACATCTCGTCCCTAGAAAACCGTGACGACATCAAGGAAGAGAACATCAAGCCGCAGGTGGATCATTTCATCTTCCCCGATGGCAAGAAGCTGATCGTGCTGGCGCGGGGCCGCTTGGTGAACCTCGGCTGTGCTACCGGGCATCCCAGCTTCGTGATGTCCAACAGCTTTTCCAACCAGGTTCTGGCACAAATTGCCTTGTGGAACGAGAAGTTCCCGCTTGGAGTTCATCTGCTTCCCAAGAAGCTGGACGAAAAGGTTGCAGCGCTTCACTTGCCGAAGCTCGGCGTGGGATTGGACCAGCTCAACTCCAAGCAGGCCGAGTATCTTGGCGTACCGGCAGAGGGACCGTTCAAGCCTGAAGGCTACCGCTACTGAGTTGGCGCGGCTCGCGCTTTCTCAATAGTTTCTGAACCACACCGATCGAGCCCGCGAAAAAGGGCTCACTCAGTGCGAAGCAGCGTTCTCACAAGGAGCGCTGCTTTTGTTTTGTTTCCTGTTGATTTCTCGGCTGGGGAAGGACCGAGGACGCTGGAGAGCGACTTCGACGGGAAAAATAGGACACTTCGCGTCCCTGGCGCTCGAACTCGCGACACTCGTGAGCAATGAGGCCATTCGCCGGCCGGCCGGCCGCTGGTTCCTCAAGTCATCGGAATTGCTGCAAAATACGAGGTGCCGGAGGGATTTTTTCAACCATTTCGATGGGTTGCCGCATCAAAACCGGTACGAAATAAACGGGAAATACCCGCTCCGATATGAGTCGTGCATCGGTTCGACAGGCCCGCGGGCTTTGCTGGCGCCGCAATGAATGGCGGTGTCCGGGACTGCAGGTCGCAGGCTCGAGGACCTCATTTCGCATTCACCAACGGCTGCGAAACCAACATGCAACATACGGTTCGTCGGCAAAACTCGGTCAACCCCCCGCGCACCCAAAGGGTGGGCGACATCGAGTTCCTTTTGCCACGAACGACCTAAGGAGAATTTGATGAGGCTTTATCGAGGAGTGAGTGCCGGCGCCCTATCTAGCATTGCGGTATTGCTGGCGAGTTCGACCGCCATCGCGCAAACGGACGTTTCTGCTGAGGCATCCGAGGAGCCAGCTGAAACACCCCAGGACGCGGAAGCGGATCCCGAGGGCGCCGCGGCAGAGAGCGAGGTGGCCGCGACGGCTGCTCAGGAGGTCGAGACGGGTTCTGAAGAGGGCTCCGAGGAACGAGTCGCCGCAGCTTCCGAGGAGACCCCGCAGAGTGATGACGCTGGCGAGCAGATGGCTGCCTCTAAAGCCGCGGGAGAAGATGAGGCCTCGAGTGACGGTGCCGGAGCGCCCGAGCTAGAAATGGAATCGGAAACGGCAAGAGTCGAGGCAGCGGGGGCCGTCGATGCGGAGCCCCCCGCCGAAGAGTCGTCGAGCGCGTTTTCCTACATGATCTTTGGCGATGCGTACGCCACCGTCCAGACGGCCCAGGAGGGCTCGGACGCGCCCGACCACCGAGCGTACTCCTCGAGCGTCTTTGACGGCGCTGATGGCCAAATGAAAAATGAAAACGGCTTTAGTCTGGCGTTTGCAGGTCTTGACCTGGGTTATGAAGGCAAGGGGTGGGGAGTCACCACGAGCCTGCGTTTCGGACCCGGCGTGACCGAATACTATGCGATCGATCCCGTATTGGGAGGAATCGGCTCGGTGACTCAGGCCTACGTGACCTGGTCTCCTGTGGAGCAGCTCTCTTTGGATTTTGGCCAGTTCGGCACTATTTTTGGCGCTGAGGTGGCAGAGAGTTGGAACAACCTCAACTACACGCGCGGGGCCTTGTACTATGCAATGCAGCCGTTTTGGCACACGGGGCTGCGCGCGGGAATCGGCCTCAGCGACCACATGAGCCTGACCTTGATGTTGGTCAATGACGCCAATCAAATCAGTCTCGCTCCCACCAGCGATCTCCAGGCGGCGGCCCAGCTGGGCATCAGCGCCGGTGATTTGGGGATCGCCCTGGGTACTCTGCAGACCTTGGGAACCGCCAATGCGGTCGTGGATCGGTTCTTCGATCTCGTCGTGACCTATGATTCGGGAGGACTGTCTCTCGTCTTCAATGGTGATTTGAACGTTTCGGACGTTCCCGGAGAAGCTTTCGGTGGCTCGACCTTCTACGGCCTGAGCCTGGCTGCTGGCTACGAATTCACCGACATGTTCGGCGCCTCCGTGCGTGGCGAGTTCCTCGATCCGAACACCGACGTGCAGGATGACGAAATTCTGACAGGGACGGTCACGCTCGACACCAAGCCCGTGCCAGGTTCTGACAATGTCGTGCTGCGCTGGGACAATCGGATCGAGGGAACCACCGGAGACGCGATATTCTATGATGGCGGCGGAGATCCTACCGACGTTTGGTTCTCTTCGACCATTGGTTTGGCGATTCACACCGACGGAACGTTCTAGAGCACATCTCACCACGTCGAAGGCCCTCACCGCCGCTCACCCGCAAGGACGGGTGAGCCGGCGGCGGGCACGCACGGGTTCGTGCCCTTCCTGAGCTGGGGCGGTAATTTCTGACAGGGGCAGTGCCTTGAGAAGGTACCCGGCTAGAGCTTTCCGACTCCAGCATTGGCCCGCACGATTTCGGGCACACATTCGACCGGGTCGAGAGAATAGCTGTAGGGGACGGTCACGGAACCTGTGGATTGTACATCGGGGCCTGCGGGGATTTCATCATCCGAAGCTTCCCAGAAGACGCTCGGAGCGAAGTAGTTGTCGTGTGCTTCGTACGTTCCAGGGTTGTCCAAATAGTAGAACGTGCCAAGTGGATTCTTCGCGTCGGTGAAGTAGTTGTTTTCGATGAGCAGTGATGCGCCATTGCGGCAGTTGATGCCGGTGGACAGGATTTGCTCGTAGTAGTTGTTGTAAAAGTGGCCGTCCGCCTCGCGCACGAGGTGAGTCCGGGAATTGATGTTCTGGTACCAGTTGTGATGGAAGGTGATGTAGTTCGATCCATCAGTGCCGCTATCGCTGGAAGCGACCAGGCCGCCGCGCCCCGAGTCATGCAAGTGGTTGTACGAGATCGTGAGGTTGGTGGTCTGATTCTTGATGTCGATGAGTCCGTCGTGTTCCTCTCCCTCGGTGGTCGAGCCGTAGATCTCGTTATGGTCGATCCAGATCTTGTCCACGTCGGATTCCATTCCAATTGCATCGCCCCCGTTGGACGGGGTGCTGGTGTTCGACTTGCGAACATTTTTGATGGTGAGATTTGAGATGTTGTGAAAGTCCTTCCGGTTTGTGTGGGGAAATTCGCTGCAGGCTTTGGGACGC
>CAYTRQ010000569.1:0-3386 GCA_964440025.1 uncultured Polyangiaceae bacterium
GCGCTTTCGAACTTTCTCTATGAATGTGACGTAGCTGAGGATGGGACAGGGCTCGAAGACGCACTGGCCGAGATTACGAGCATTTCTGCAGAGGAGGAGGGAACGGGTACGGCGCGCTCTCCATGCCCCAACTGCTCTCAGTTGTTTGCACAACTCCAGAAGAGGTACGGGGAGCCAAAGGCGGCGAAGATTACTGAAGGAAAAACTACTAATGGAGGGTGGGGGAACTTTGAAAGTGCAAATAGAAAGTACCGAAACGTACATTCACAGACCGGCTCTGGCATGGAACTGCTCGAAGGATACGTAACCTAACGGCCCTGCGATGTTGTGTTTAACTTCAAGTAGCGGCGATACCGTTGCTCTTCGCTTATCTATCGACGGTATCTTGGAGGAGCGCTCCAACGACGGCGTCCGAACGAAAGAATTCGAACACTATTACATGGGCGTGGAGGCGCATGAGTCGAGAGTAGCGACTCTGATCGGCAACGGCTTTCAAATCATTCCTCAAGGAACCGATTCATCATGCAAGAATAGCTCCAGAGATAGCGACCAGGTTGCTCGCGCAATGGCAGAGATTCAAAGTCGAGCAAGGGAATTGGAGGCCGCTCCATTGAGCCATGTTGGACATGCGCGGACGAAACTCGATGAGGTACTCCGTAGATGGTTCTGGACACTGTCTCCAGACGCACCTGATTTCTGCAGTTGGTTCCACTTAACCTGGTCAGCTGGGGGGGGATGCGGGGCCACTGCCGATTTTGATCCGTCGACCGATCCAGCACTTGAACGACTACAGGACAACCTAGACCTCGATCTTGACGACCGACTATTCGAAGCAGCTTGGACCTTCGCCGCACGCGCTTTGCTCGTACATCCTTGCGCTGCGTCCTTAGAGGTATTGGATCTTCGCTCAGCTCATCCAAGTTCGCTCCAAGCCTTCTCACAAGTTGCGGCTCCATCAGCTCTTCGTTCCCTGGCTGTGCCCAGAAGCACAAGAGATCTGTGCCACGTTTCCAGGGCCGCCAACAGCGTCAGCGAACTCGTTGTCCAGTACAGCGCTCTGAGCAGCATGTTGTCAGTTCCCTGGCCGAACCTAAATCGCTTGGCCATTCATTATACTAGAGGTTCCTGTTATTTGTCGCTCACAAGCCTCGCCGACATTGCGCCATGTTTAAAAGTGCTGAGCCTTTCCGGCTATTGGGATATTGACGCTGTGGCGCGCGACCTGTCCCGACTAAAGGCACGACTCGAGTTGGCTACGTTAGAGCTGGTGCCGCAGGGAGCGCCTCCAGAGCACATATTTGGAAGTCTTGAACACAACCAAAGCGTTTTCCGAAACATTCCACATTTACTGCTCCCCAGGGACGTGGGCACCCATGGCATATGGCGGGGGTTTCCTCCGATGTCCCTACTGAGATGGGAAAACATCGTTTGGTTCTGACCATGACGGCGACCACTGAAATCGAGCTCTACCGCGCCTCGGCTTCCGTCACGCTTCGTATCGGGGATGGTTGGGTCGAGGAGTCAGCCTCGTGGAAAACAATGCCACAGGTGCATTCGTGCTCCGACTACCAATCCGCGATTGCCCACTTTGAGAACAAAGTCGCCGTGTGGCAGGGTTTTGGATTTTATATCCGTGAGCCAATTGTTGGCAAGGAGATGGGGGGCCTGCTCGTTCAGCTACAGGAAGACCCCTATGACGCAGATGCGCACGAGCGCTATCTACAACTCTTGAATCGGATCGGTGCACCAGAGGCAACCATGTTCGAACGACTCTTGAGGCAGGTCCAGAACAATGAAGGCGCTCGGAAGGCAGAAGAAGAAGAGTTGGTCAGCATTTGTCTGCCTTCCCTCACAAGCCTTCTTTCGGGAGTCCTTAATGTCTTTGTGCGAGCTGGATTTCTGCGCGGAGTGCAAATAGGGGCCGGGCCCGCCGACCCAGATTCGACCGTCCATAGCGCGGTAGTGCGGTTCGCACTCCGTGAGATGTTCCGACACCCGATTTCGGGCCTGCTCGAACGTATGACTCTTACCTCGGGGCCCTCGCATGTGTTGAGTGTACTCCAGCAAAAAACGCAACCGCCAACGCTTACGGACTGGCGTATCACGTCCTCCGAATTCACCGACCTTGCACCATTAGCGGAGTGCTGCCAATCGGTGCGCAAGCTTGTTATTGAAGGCCACTTAGTTCCCTCTTTTCTTTCGCACAAATGGCACGACCTGCAGGCCCTAAAGATGCGGTGGTACCCAACCGACATCACGCTCGAATCCCTTCCCGCGGTGGCTAGGAATCTTAGGAGGCTGCACGTGGTCGGCGTTGAAACAGAAGCTGATTTGCGTAGGCTTTCGGAAGTCGTCCATCCAATGGAATTAGACGAATTGCGGGTTTCCTCGAGATTTGAACAGGTTGAAGCTGTTTATCGCGAACGGTGGTTTCAAACGCAGGTTCATGACATGGTTCCAACTTTTCGCGCCAAGGTGCGTCATTTCGTCCTAGAAACGAATCGACCCGACGTGGGCCTCAGCGGTCAAGACGGGTCCTGGTGCATTGCCAATCGAGCCCCTTTTGACGATTTCGTGGGATAACTGTTGATTTCCAAACTGGTTGTTGTTTCCCAAAATTGACATCGCAGCCGAAGGCCGAATTGTGGTCATATGATTTTTGGTATATCTCAAGATTGCCATCGCAAAACGTGAGCCTATGCATCGTAGGGGATATCCCGCCGCCTGTTGATCTTCGAGGCGGCGGTTCGGTGGGTGTCACCACCGATGAAAGTGGATCCCTCTTGCACCGGGATCACTGGGGACCGGTTCCCTCCCGAAATTGGGCTACTTCATGCGATCTGAGAGAAGATCTCTCCTCACGAAAGGTTTGAAGGACCGGAGTAGCAGCTCCGAGCCTTCTTTGGGTCTTGGCTGAGGCTCGAGAACAGCGTGACGCACGTGCACGTATCTTCGTTCGCCACCGTGGTCCTGGACAACTTTTGAGGCACGTGTGGATCGAGGGTTAGGGCCTGGGGTACGCAACACGTGTGCTCTTGAGGCATCCGTGCGCGATGAGTCTCCGCGGAATCCACTTCGTGAACTTTCCCCCGTCAGCGCTGACTGCGACCTCGTATCTACGACCGAGAACTGGGATTCAACACTTAACCCAGCCCGACTTGACGCCGACCTTGATGGTTTCTTGAAGGCCGACACCCAAGGTTGGATGCCCTTGGATGTAGCCGTAGGAACCCCCCCCGTGCCAATAATTGGTGAGACAGCGGCCTTTCGAATTAGAAGTAGAATCCGAGGGGCGAGAAAAGTCGAAAACCAGTGCCGAAACCGAAGACGAAGACCACCGAAGTGGTGGCAAAACCCGAGAATGACCGCCGTCAGCGCCGCAAGTT
>CAYTRQ010000570.1:0-3382 GCA_964440025.1 uncultured Polyangiaceae bacterium
AGGCAAAGACGTAGCCGAGCGCGGTTTCGAAGCCGACCTCACCCCCTTCTGGGAGGGCTTCGAAACCGCTCGAAACGTGAGTTGCCGAGGCACTAGCTGTTCCACGACACGGCCATTTCCCTCTGTTCTCGGTGCCTGCGGCGGGGGGACGCCAAGACCGTCCTTTCCCACTGTGCTCACGTCGCAGCGACCAGCTGTCGGATCTCGAGAGGGAGCTCGTCGGGCATCTTCATCTAGGGCATCTCTCACAACCGCTGGGGGCTCGGCGAGGCACTCACCGAGTTCGGTGGCGCGAGCCCTTGCAGAGCCACTTCCACCGGCTTGTTCGCTTGCCCCTGCTACCTTGGGAACGCATCTCTCCACCCCCAAGGGGTTGCGAGATGCGTCTTAGAGATTGGAGCACACGAGTTCCAATCGGGGTTCGCAACCAGGCAGAAGGATCCTCGTTCACAGGGTTCAGCTCTCTTTCTGCGCGCCGTGAAGGGAGGGAGGGCCCGGGTTTCGGCCTGCCGACCATCTTGCTTTCTTGGCGGCACGCTTGTGAAGGGAAGAATAGTTGGGCATTGGTCTCGGTCAGCTCACAAACCGTCGCTGTCGAATCGACGGGGAACAGAAGTTTCCACCCCATGTTGACGACCGTGATGGAACGAACGATTGCTGGGCGACGGCAGGCGCCTTCAAGTCTCGACGCTTGCTGTGGCTTGTGCCACTGTGCGGCAATGCTGCGGCCGCTGAGGAGACGATGCGTGTACCCAAGGGGAGCCGAGGAAGTTGCACCCACAGAGCGTGAGGGCCCGACTCCCTCTCGAGGAGCGGCGCGGAGACGCCGCGGGCAGAACGGGTGCACGGGTCAATCGCTCGCAGTCTTGACCCTTCTTTTTATCCCATTGCCCCTTTCCTGCGGCGGAGATCCGACTCCTCAACACCACGGAGCCGGACAAGCGGGAACACAGGCTGGAGGAACCTCCTCAGCCTCCGGGGGGACCAGTGGGTTTCCCGCGATGGGAGGGAGCACAGAGGGAACCGCCTCCGGAGGGACCAGTGCGGAAGGAACCATTGGCGAAGAACTCCCCCACGAGTGCATCTGCTCCTCGGAGTTTCCCGAGATCCCCATCGTCAGCCGTCCAACCGATGCCGAATGCGCCGAGTACTGCGCGGAGCAAGAAGCTGCGGCCCGAGGGGCCGGCGGCTCACTGGGCACTGGTGGCGATGGCGGTGGCGAAACTCCCCAGACCGGGGATTCAGCGAACGCACTCGCGGCCCTTCAAGAGTGGCTGATGGCGGCCCCCGGAGTACGCACCACGCTGGATACGGAAAGCTTTGCGACGGTCGCGCTCACCGCGGACGACGCGCAGACTGCCAAAGATCTCCTCTGGAACGATCTCGCCGATCAGATCCGCCTGAGCCGCCAAGATGAAGTTGACGCCAAGTCGATCACCTTAGACGACTTCACGCTGAACTACGAAACGGTCCTTTTGGGAGAAGAGCCGCCGGACGGCCGCAGTCTCTTCATCTCCATGCATGGCGGAGGCAGCGCCCCCAAAGAAACCAACGACGAACAGTGGCAAAACCAAATCCAGCTCGCACAGTCCTATGCGCCAGAAGACGCTCTTTGGGTTGCGCCCCGAGCCCCCACGGATGATTGGAACATGTGGTTCAAGGACCATATCGTTCCGCTCTTCGACCGCCTGATCTCCAACATGATTGTGTTCGAAGACATCCACCCTAACAAGGTCTACCTCACTGGCTACTCGGCAGGGGGTGACGGTGTTTACCAACTGGGGCCCACTATCGCCGATCGCTGGGCGGGGGCGGCCATGAGCGCAGGACACCCCAACGACATGACGCCCGTCAATCTACGCAACATCCCCTTTGCCATTCACGTCGGAGGCGACGACACGGCCTTCGATCGCAACTTGGTCGCGGCCGAGTGGGGCGAGCAGCTTGATGCACTGCAGGCTGCGGATCCCGAGGGCTACCCTCACCAGGTCGAGGTCCACCCCGGGCTACCTCACTGGATGAACTTGGCCGATCAACCCTCGATCCCCTTCATCCAGTCCTCCACTCGCAACATTTATCCAAGCCGGGTCGTGTGGCGCCAATCTACCTTTTTTTCGGAAACTCGCTTCTACTGGCTTGAACTCACTCCGGAGCAGGCGGCCGATGGCGCAGAGGTGACCGCGACCCTCGATGACCAAACCATCAACCTCGAAACGGACATCTCATCCGGTATTACGGTCCTGCTTTCTGACGAAATGTTGGACCTCGATCGAGAGGTGCGCATAGAGCTTGACGGCAACGCCGTCTTCGAAGGCACGGTCCCCCGCACCATCCTCACCATCCATCGCAGTTTAGCTCAACGCGAAGATCCTGCGGCCACCTTCAGCGCTGCGGTCTCCGATCTGCCTTGAGCAGCAACTCAAGAACGATTGCCGTCAAAGACACATTGGACTGTTGCGAAGTCGCCCCCATTGTTGTTCGTGAACACACGAACAGGCGTACGCAAACAACCCAATGTCGGCGCTCAACGAAGTTCAGCGTGCCGTTTCGAGGAGTTGCGATTCAAAGCGAGAGAGGAAAGACGTCGCACCAGTTTCTGTAGGTAATTCGAATGCGAACTCGAGGAGTCGCGATTCGAGGCGAGAGAGGAAAGACGTCGCACCGCCACGTCACCAACGCGCCTTCGGAGGCATTTTCGGCAAAACATCTCCGGAAGCTGTCTACGAGGCTCGGCGGGAGAGCGCACTGCTTTTCAGGAGCGGTCGGGGACCCTGGCTTTCAACTACGCAGCAAGGCAACGTCCAAACCTTGGTAGCAGCCGAATTTGACCGGCTTTCTTTTGAAGCCAAGGCGAGTCAAGGCCAGCAACACACGTTGGGTGACGTCCTGGTGTGTCGGCTTGAGATGCTGCGTCGGAGCACCGGTCATTCCATAGGGAGAGCCGTCAGAGTGAAAGAAGGCCAAGCCGGCGTATGAGCTGCCCGTCATTCGCAAGTGGCCCAGGTGATGCGCGCGGTGGTGGGCGCCGCAGAGCACCACCAGGTTGTTCGGGGCGTGCGTGCCGCCCTCGGAACGTGGAACCATGTGATGGATGTCGAGAAATCGATGATGCCGGCAGCCGGGCACCGCGCAACGACCATGGTGGCGCCGCAGCACGGCGCGGCGCGTCGCTGGGGGAATGGTCTGGGTGGCTCGGGTTGGTTGGGGCGCGTCCACCGCTCCGATGACTTGTGCGTCGCAGTCGATCATTTCCGCGATCTCGGGCTCGAGGCGATGGCTCCGGCCGCCCGCATCGATGCTCGTTTCTCCACAGCTGGGACAGCGCGTGACAGCGATCTGATAGTGGGGCCGGCCGGCGTCGGCGCGGTTCTCGTTTTCATTG
>CAYTRQ010000571.1:0-3375 GCA_964440025.1 uncultured Polyangiaceae bacterium
CAACCAAGAACTCATCGGAGCACCTCTCCAGATTTGCAGGACTGGCCGAATCCATGAAAAGAGGGGAAAGGATAGGTGACCCGTCATCTTCTTGACGAATGAAAAGCTGATACAGATAGGGCAACATCCGATAGCGAAGCCGGATGTATCTGCGCAGCAAAGACATCGTCCTTTGGCCAAAAGCCCAGGGCTCCTGAGAGGACGAGCCATGTACACTGTGATTGCGCAAAAAGGGGAAGAGAAAAGCAAGTTGATAAAAGCGCACGGCGAGACGCTTGGTCGCTTCCCCGCCAAAGCCTGGGACATCCGGGCCATTGAAGGGAATGCCACTCAGCGCGAGATTGAGCGAAACAGGAATACTCGCAGCCAAATGGCGAAACGACGAAATATTGTCCCCCGTCCAAACGGCAGCATATCGCCCCGTCGTGGTAAACGCGCTGCGAGAAAGGACGAAGGGGCGGCGATGAGGATACGCCTCTTCCAGCCCCTGGCGCGTCGCTTGAGCCATACCCAATGCGTATTCATTGTGAAACGCCTCATGGCCGATGCGTCCACCTCGAAAAAGCATTGATTGATTCTCTACCGGGCCCGTCGAAGGATCGTTCATGTCGATCCAAAATCCATCGAAACCTCGCTGAGCAAAGTCGCCAACGTGGCTTGCCCAAAAGCGCCGTGTCTTTTTCTGAGAGAAGTCAGGAAAGTAGGTCCGTCCTGGCCAGACGATCCCCACATAGGGCTCACCCGTCGGTCCTACGCAAAAGTGACCACCGGCTAGGCCTTCGTCGTGGATCCGATAACCGGGCTCGACCTTGACCCCCGGATCGAGAATGGGAACCACGTGGCGACGTCGCCCCGCGAGGGAAGAAAACTCGAAGGGACCTACCTCGGCAGACTTGGCGCCATCTCGCTCTATCTCTTTTTCTGGAAATGCCCCAGGGGCAGTCGTAAAAACACGAAATCCGTTCATGTAGTCGATATCGAGCCACAAACCATCCGTGGGGATCTCATATCGTGCGAATTGCTCATCGAGCCATCGCAGATCATCGTAGGTACCGTAGCCCCAGCGCGACTGATGATGCCCCAGGGCCCACAGCGGCGGCCGAGGAGTCGGCCCCACCAATCGCTGGAACTTCCTCGTCAAGTCCCGCAGGGTTGGGCCGACCAAGAAATAGACGCTGGGACGCCCCCCCACTGCCCCAAAATAGAGATATCCCAAAGGGCTCTTGACCTCCTGGAGCGATGGTTCGCCTTCTGCAAAGGGGCCTTCTTCCATCATTGACATCACCGGATTGGTCGCCATGAAACAGCGATACGAACAGTCGAGCAGGACCCCAAAGAACGTGCCCTGCCGCTCGATAATGACGTAGGGGATCGACACGTAGGTGCAGTCGATGTCAGCGTTTTCGACTTGTTGCAGGGAGAAGTCTGCCCAAATATCGGTCGTCCAAAACTGGCTACGGAGGCCGCTTTTTTCTAGCGGACCCCACTTTTCACCCATACCAAAGAAGCGGTCTTCAGGGTGCCCTTCCAACCTGAGCATCCAAGCCGCTCCACTGAAGCCGAAGGAAGCACCAGCCAGCCCCCACAGCTCCGGTGTCTTCCTCTTTGCTGCCCGAAATGCAAGCTCTCCGCGAGGACCCAACTGCAACCGGTGACTTCCAACTCCGGAGAACTCCTCATTCAGCTCACATAGGCTCACGTTTTGCGGAAACCCCTTCCCCACCACCCGAAATCGGCTCACCCCATCCCCAAGATCCAACGTTTCGACTTCGAATTGCCTGCGGCGAGTGGACGCCCGTCTCACGCTCCCCCGACCACGCACCTGGTGGACGAAATCGAAGTTGTCCGGGTGATGAATCTTGTGCAGCAGCATGACTCAACAATAGCGCGGAGTAGCCAATAGGAGAGCCTTGACAGGCTCCCCCCCACCAGTAGCCTTTTGCTGAACATGGGGCCGTAGCTCAGTCGGGAGAGCGCCGCGTTCGCAATGCGGAGGTCAGGGGTTCAACCCCCCTCGGCTCCACCAACTGCGAGAGTGCTCCAATGCGAGGTGCAGGCAGTCTGCGTCGCCGCACCGCGAGTTCGCGTCCACCAAGGACGCGAACCAAACAAGCAACGAGGTGCCCAGCGGCACAATCCAGGCTAAATCGCGGAGTCGACCGCTCTCGTCTCAAGACGAGCGGGCGACGAAGCGCCTTTGAGCGCCGGGAACTAGAGCTAGAGCTAGACGGACCAAGTGATAGGTGAGCAGAGAGGCTCAGGCTTCTGTCGAACTCCGCCCGGAGCTTGCTTCGGGTGCTTGCCCCAGAAGAAACGAGCTACGCGGCCAAGGCTGCGCGGAGCAGACTCTCGAAGTCTGCGCCGGATGGCGTGGGGGCGGTAGGTGTGGTGTCGGCTGGTGGTGCGTCTGGGGTAGAGAGAGCCTGCCTGGCAGCTCGAAGGCGCTCTTCCGCCTCTCTTTTGCGAAAGCCTAGACTTGTCAGAGCCAGCAGCACCCGGCTGGCTGTGTCGCGGGGCGCCGGACGGGCGGTGTCGCCATAGCGAGCGCCGTCTGCGTGAAAGAAGGCAAAGCCGGCGCGTGCGCTCCCCGTGACCCGCAAATGGCCTCGATGATGCGCGCGGTGATGGGCACCGCAAAGCACTACCAGGTTGTCGGGGTCATGGCTGCCGCCGCCCGAGCGTGGAACGACGTGATGGATATCGAGAAATCGATGATGCCGGCAGCCGGGCACGGCGCAGCGACCATGGTGGCGCCGCAGCACGGCGCGACGGGTCGCCGGGGGGATGGTCTGTGTGGCTCTGGACAGATTGGGCGCCTCGACCGCGCCGATCATTTGCGCATCACAGTCGATCATTTCCGCGATTTCGGGCTCGAGACGGTGGCTCCGACCGCCCGCGTCGATGCTCGTTTCTCTGCAGATGGGACAGGGCGTGACGGCGATCTGGTAGTGGGGGCGGCCGGCGTCGGCGGGAGTGTGGATGGATGGCTCAGCAGGGCTGGCAGAGTCGGCAAGAGGGACCGAGGCGCGCTTGTTGGCGTTGAGGGCGCCCTCATGTGGGGGTTTTTGTGAGAGCTCGTTGGCCTCCGCTAGTCTGTTGGCGCTCGCTCGTTGGTTGTTCGAGGGCAACTCGTTGGCGGCGACTCGCTCGTTGGCGCCCGTTCGTTCGTTTTCATTGCCTCGCGACCGAGCGCTGCCCTCATGTGAGGGCTTTTGTGGAGGCACATCAGAAGGCTCTTCTGGCCTCGAATCTGCATCCAGCGCTCGCCGCGCGACGGGGAGCACATCCGACGCCTCCTCTGGCCTCGAACCTGCATCCAGCGCTCGCCGCGCGATCTCGAACAAAAGCGTGTCGTCGTCGATGGTCGGGTCGGGG
>CAYTRQ010000572.1:0-3360 GCA_964440025.1 uncultured Polyangiaceae bacterium
GCACGTCCGGATCTGTGGGAGCCCCGGGGGAGTAATCCCCTGGGGCCACCCGATAACACACCTGTTAGTGTGCCGCAGAAGCACCGGAAAGGAAGAGCATCATGAACTGAATGGAAGGTGTGAAAAGCTGCATGAGAGATGAAGGTAGGTCCTTCGAAGTCGGTCACCAGAGGCAGGCTTCAAACCACTCCAAGCTGCTGCGGTTCAAAGGTCGTGGTGGTGAGCGTTGGAGAAAAAAAGGCAGGCGAGACCTGTCAGGTGTGGTACGGAGAGACGAACGCAAGTGAACCTTTGCTGACGCGTCGAAAGGTTAGTAGATGTCGTCGAAACCAGGGGCGTAACGTGACCCTGGGATAAGTCTGTCGGTGAACTGGATGCTGGGCAGGCGGCGGCCGGCGTGAAGAAGGCGTGACTCCGTTCTTGGCTCTTGTGCGGAACTGCGGGAACCAGTTCTCCGATGGCAAGCGAGAAGCACAAGTGGAAGAAACCACGAGGCGAGAGTAGCGAAGCGGAGGCTGGGACGGACCAGCCCGTAGTAGCGATGAAGGGCGGTAATTCGCTTGGAGCAAAGGGGCTGGATCAGGTGGTCGAGTGGGCAGTTCAACTGTCGAGAGGCAGGAGGAAATTGTGGACGAGACAAAGCCGTTTCAAATTTCGAAACGATCAGTGATGGACGCTTACAAGCGCGTCCGAGCAAATCGGGGAGCGGCGGGGGTCGATCAGCAGTCGCTGGACGACTACGCCGTCAACCTGAAGGACAATCTTTACAAGCTGTGGAACCGCATGTCGTCGGGGAGCTACTTTCCGCCGCCTGTGCGGGCGGTGAGCATTCCGAAGAAGACAGGCGGTGCACGCGTGTTGGGGATCCCCACGGTCTCGGATCGGATCGCGCAGATGGTGGTCAAGCAGGTTCTGGAGCCCGAGCTGGAACCCCATTTTCTTCCGGATTCTTATGGCTACCGGCCAGGGAAGTCGGCGCTGGATGCCGTAGACATCACGCGTCGGCGCTGTTGGAAGTACAATTGGGTGCTCGAGTTCGATATTCGGGGTCTGTTCGACAACATCCAGCACGATCTGTTGATGAAGGCAGTAGAGCACCACACGAACAATTCATGGGTTGTGCTGTACATCAAGCGATGGCTGAGGGCGCCGCTGCAGGGAACCGAAGGGGAGCTCATCGAGCGGACCCAAGGAACTCCCCAAGGAGGCGTGATCAGTCCACTGCTCGCAAACCTGTTTTTGCACTACGTTTTCGATACATGGATGCAGCGTAACCAACCGTCATTAGCGTGGTGTCGCTACGCGGATGATGGGCTGGTGCACTGCGACACAAGAGAGCAGGCAGAATGGGTGAGAGAGCAGCTTGAACGGCGATTTTCTGAATGTGGTCTCGAGCTACATCCGGAAAAGACGAAGATTGTCTACTGCAAGGACAGCAGTCGAACGGGCACCCACGAGGGGACGAAGTTCGACTTCCTGGGTTACACCTTCGACCCCGCGTCGCATCGACGAAGGACAGAAAGCGGGTCTTCGTGAGCTTTTCTCCGGCCATGAGCGGGAGCGCGGGTAAAGCAATTCGACGGAAAATCCGCGAGAGCAATCTGCGGAACCGTTCGAACCTGAGCCTGGATGCGATCGCTCAGCAGTACAATCCGATGCTGCGCGGTTGGATCGGCTACTATGGCCGTTTCTGTCCCAGTGAGGTGCGTCGAGCCGTCTTTCGTCACTTCAACCGGACGTTGGCGGAGTGGGCGAGGAACAAGTACAAGCGGCTGCGCAGAAGCAGAAAGCGTGCGTACGAGTTCATCGCAGGGGTCTATGAGCGACAACCCGACTTGTTTGCGCACTGGCGTCTCGGAAACTGGAATGCGCTTGCCTGATGGGAGCCGCATGAAGGGAGACTTTCACGTACGGTTCTGAGAGAGGCCGGGGGTGAGATTCCCCCGGTCTACTTGCCTGTCGAACTTTTCCGCGTCCTGGGGCTCACGCGAAGGGCGGCGTGGTGCGGCTCCAGCTCCAGAAGATTGAGCCCGAGGAAAGGGCAGGGTGCGGCTCCGCGCCCACCCTCAAACCGAGTGCCCGCCGCGGGCCCCTGGCCCTCCCACGGCGGGAGGAACGCGACTCCCACCCAACTGACAACGAAAGGCGATCCGAGATGACCGAGAAGAAGACCGACGACGAAGAAGAACCCCTGAGCCCTGCCGTCGAGCGCTGGCTTGAGGAATTCAAGAAGCTGAGCGTGGACGAGCAGCGCGAGGTGAAAAGGCGCTTCTTTGAGGAGTTTTTCCCTGAACTCCTCGACAAATAACCGGACTGGCGCCCAGACCGCGGAGGAGCTAAATTTGATATCAAATCAACAAATGGTAGGAGTCGCCTCGTGACTCCCAACGAGGTGCTGAGCTACGTGGTCGGGGCAGCGAGACTGCGCCGGGTCGTGGTGATCGAGCACGCGTGGGAGCGGATGCAGCAAAGGAGACTGAAACTGAACGACCTGATGAATGCCCTGCAGACAGCCAAGACTGCCACCTTTGAGCCGGACCGCGGATACGATGGTCGCTGGCTCCTCAGTGGCGGCGAAGCACTCGACGGAGACGAACTCGATGTCGCAGTGGAGCTGGATGGGGACGTGGTCGTGGTGACGGTCTGGTGAAGGAAGGACGAGAGAAGATGCGATGCTACAACTGTGGAGCGAAGGGCACTCTGGAGCCGACTTCCAAGCCTTTGATCACCCGCATTGGTGATGTGGAAATCCAGGATCGAAGCGTGCTGCTGAAGACGTGCAGTGAGTGCGGCGAGTGGGCGCTTCGGGCTGACGTGCTGGAGCGAGCGGAGCTTCGTGCCGCGCTCGTAGCTCTGACGGACCTGCCGCAGATGACCGGAGAGCGGCTGCGTGCGGTGCGCAAAGTGCTCGGCCTCACCCAGCGCAAACTGGGCGAAAAGCTCGGCATGGCGCACGAAACGCTCTCACGCTTTGAAAACGCCGAGGAGCCGTCTCCGGACTGGCTACGGGCTGCGATGCTCGGCCTCGTATCCGAGCAGCTCACGGGCCTCGACGGCCACGAGAGCATCGAGATCATGCCGCTCTCGGCGTGAAGTGGGAGGCGATCGATGACCATGTCGCACTACGAACGCATCCTTGCCGAAGCGTTTGAGCAGCTCACAGAGGAGGAGCGGCTCAGGCTCTCTGAGGAGCTGATGTCCGGCCTGAGCCAAACCGATCCGAAGGTCGAAGAGGCCTGGCGGGCAGAAGTGGAGCACAGACGCCAACGGCGGAAGAACGCGGAAGAGAACCGCTGAATCCCTGCCTTAGCCCCAATGCCGATCGGTTAGCGCTGTAAGCGATCGAATTCATTTGCTTTT
>CAYTRQ010000573.1:0-3349 GCA_964440025.1 uncultured Polyangiaceae bacterium
CGAAAGCCTGAAATCTGCTCGAGGTCATTGGTTGTGGCTTGTTTTTGAGCGAGCGCGCTTTCGCGCTCCCTCATTGAGCAGCGTCGACAAGGCCGGAAATGCCCCGCGAGAGCTTCTGCGAACACGCTCGCCACCCTGGAGGCAAGCGTTCGGTCCAAGAGAAAGCGGGAATAAAGACGCGCCGTTGAGAAACCCCTTCCCCGCGGTTAGCCTCTCTGTGTGGCAGAAGATAGCAATGACGCGCCCTCTTTTCTCTCCCGCATCAAGGGTCCGGCAATCGCAGCCGGAATCGCCATGGTCACTTTCGGGGCCGGCTTCTTGATAGCTCGCATCCAGGGTAATCAGGCTCTTACGGCTGCCAACAAGCAGTGTGAGCAAAAGCTCAACGAACAACGGCAAAAGCTGGGGCAGGAAGCCCAAGCGCTAGAACGGGCGCGATTTCGCGCCACTCTTTTGGGAAGCTACCGGCAGATCTACCTGGGCGTGCTTTCTCTCGAAGACCGCAACTTCGGCACGGCCAAGAAACACACCCAAAAGGCAGGGACCGCTTTGAAAAGCCTCGCCGAAAAGGAGGGCACCTCCAAGCAGAACACGGCGGCTCTGAACAAGATAGGTCAAGAGCTAGCAACCTGGCAGCCCGACGTCACCCAAGACGTCGGAAATCAGAGAAAGCATCTACTCAGTCTGAGCGAGAAGCTCCGTCCCGTACTCCAAGCCTCTCGATAAGGACTTGGAGTCACGCGCTGCACAAGACCACGGCATCCAGCTCAGGACGCCATCGTCAAAGCTCTCTGATAACGACGCTCGACAACGGCCCAATCCACGTTGGCCATAAAGGCCTTGATATAGCGCGCCGCGGCCGTGCCAAAATCCATGTGATAAGAATGCTCGTACATGTCGAGGGCAAGAAGAATGACGGACTCCGCAGTCGTTCGCGAATGATCCGAAGCCACGTCAATAAAAGGCACTTGGCGCCGCAAATGGTAGCTCAGATGGCCCCAACCACTGCCTCCAGCTAAGCTGCGCCCCGCTCGTTCGAAACGGGCTTCCCAGGTGGAAATTGCCCCGAACTGCTTCGCCAACGCCTCGGCTAGCTTTCCCGAGGGCTGACCGTCACCGCCTAGGTTCTCGAAGTACAGTTCGTGGAGCGCCACAGAATTCTCGAAAACCATTCGCTTGTGATGGAGGGCACTGACGACGTACAGAGGCGCCTGGTCGCTGAGCTTCTCGATACGTGACTCCACATCGTTCAACTTCTTGACTGCCCCCACGTAGTTATTGTCGTGGTGGGACACGGGAAGTTTCTCGGAAAGCCCTCGCAGCTTTTTGGGATCGAAAGGGAGCGGCCTGGGCTCGACTTTTTTCCGCGTCGCTCCCGAAGAGCCCGTCGCCGGGGCTTCTTCGCTCTCCGACAACGTCTTTGGCTCCCCCTCCGGCGCGCTGGCTGCGGGAGCAGCCCCTGCTTGGCGACTACAACTCAGCAGCGCGGCAGAGGTGGCTCCAACACACGCCTCCAACCAGCCTCGCCGCCCCCAGGGCAGTCGGCCCTCTCCTGGCGCCTGGTCCACCCGCTGGCACGCCTCGTTCCTTGGCATCGCGCGCTGCCGGTCGGGGCCGTCGTCTAAGCTTCCCTTTTGATCCCGATGTGTTCCTGCCATGAGCCCTCCCTTTGAGATCCGCCGCCGTGCAAAAATGACACGGCCTTGCTAAGATAGCGATCGAATTGTCAGACCCGGTTTCGTCCGTTCGCTCTGCTCCTCGTTCGTTCGCATCTCCTTCGGGACATGAGTGCGGCTTTGGTACGCCTGATGTCAATCAAGCACGCCACAAATATTTCGATGCGACGCTACGGTCTTTAATTGGTCCGTGGTTTGCTAAGTTTGCGGACATGACGAGCCAGCAATTTTCCTTTTTCCCGATGCAACGGATCTTTTCTGCAGCCCTGTTGCTGGGAGCTTGCGCTTGCTCCGGAACGCCGAATGGAAGCGACGATGGCGGGGCCGGTTCGGGCGATGCGAACAACGGATCCGGTGGAAGCTCGGATTCTGGCGGAACCAACGGTACCGGCGGCGATTCGGAATCCGGAGGTTCCTCGAGCACCGATGGCGGCGCGGACTCCGGTGGCGCCATGAGCACAGGGGGTTCGGATTCCGGTGGCGCCATGAGCACAGGGGGTTCGGATTCCGGTGGCTCCTCAAGCGGCAGCGGCGCCTCGATGAACTCGGGCGGGATCGGCGCAACAGGCGGCTCGAGCGCGACAACAGGAGGCAGCGCTGGAAGCTCGGGATCCGGAGGTGTCTGTGAAGACGGCGAGATGAGGCCAGACGATTGCAACGTCTGTACGTGTGAGGAGGGCCGTTGGGTTTGTACGGAGATGGTCTGTGAGACCAGCATTTGCGGAGGATTCGCCGGACAGACATGTGACGCAGACGAATATTGCGCCTACCAACCAGAACACAGATGCGGCGCCGCCGATGCAACCGCCATGTGTGAACCCCGACCGGATTTCTGCACCGACGAATACGATCCCGTCTGTGGTTGCGACGGGAACACCTATGGCAACGCCTGTGAAGCGGCCGCAGCAGGTACGGGGATCATGAGCGAGGGAACCTGCTCCTCAACGGGTTAAAGCACCTCTCATCACCTCGAAAATCCGCAGCCACCGCCACCGCAAGCGCGAATGAGGCTGGCGACCGCGGAGCGTCACCTTCTACAGGCCCTTTTCCGATGCGGGTGGTCACTTGTTGGCCCCCGCACGAGAGCTCCTTCGGGCATATCCAGATGCTGCTGATTAGAGTCCTGCGATGGATTCACCTGCTGGCCCCCCGCACGAGAGCTCCTTCGGGGTGATGAGCCGGTAGCCCGGGCCCGAGGCCGGCGCCTCCTTGGGACGAGTGCGCCAGCGCCCAGGCGAAACTACGGTGCGAAACCTTCACGAATGTAGTCGATGACCGCTTGAGCCGTATAGGCAGTCACCCATTTTCCCTTGCGCTGGGCCCTGGCGCCCTCCATGAAGGCTTCAATACTCGGCTCTCCCCCAATCGATTCATGGTAGCCCATGAGATCGCGATCCGGATCACTGAAGTCGCCTTCCGCAACGGAATCGCCCCACAGGTGCACGATATTTCCCGTCGAATCCACCTCATAATCCTCGGGAATTTCTAGCGCAAGCCTCGCCTCTTCGGCGTGGGCGACGATATTGTCCGAGAAAATCGCACCATCCTCACCACCCCACATCTGAAAGCCGACCGTCCCGCCGCCCGAGAACTCACGCACCACGCCGTGTAGACCGACGTTGCCGCGGAGAACCTGAACGGCTTCTGGACTCGGATTGTCGAAGGCGACGAAG
>CAYTRQ010000574.1:0-737 GCA_964440025.1 uncultured Polyangiaceae bacterium
TCCCTTCGTGTCTTAGAGGTTCGGGATCGGTCCGCTCTCGGAGCTACCGTAGCTGGATACGTCGATTCCGTAGCGTTGAAGAATCGAGGCGTGCAGCGCACCGGTGGTTTGGTCGAGAGCGTTTACACAACGACCCGTTTCGAACCCACCGACACCACCAGAAAGGAGCACGGGCATGTGGGTTCTGGCGTGACTGTCGCCATCGCCGTTTTCGGAAGCATAGAGCACCAAACACTCATCGAGGAGCGTGCCTGTTGGGGTGCTCACACTCCTGAGCGCGTTGACGAGGTAGGCATAGCGGCGCACCTTGAAGCGAGATGTGGCCACCACCCGAGCGTTGGCAATCTCCATGGCTTGACTTCGCTCCAGGCCATCGAGGTCTGTGGCGCGGTCGGTGTCGTCGAGCTTGTGGGAGATGAAGTGATCGCTCCAGTCGCCAACGCTCTCCAGTCCCTCACCCAGCGTGTAGTTGGGGTAGTTGACGCCCCAGCTATCGCTATATTGAAGAGTGACAACGTTGGTGAGATCGCAGGCCATGGCAAGCACGGCCAAGTCGATGAAGAGCTTGGACTTTTGGTGCCAGTCCCCGCCGCTGCTGGGTTCTTCCGGCACGGCGCAGCCCTCACTCGGGGTGGCGTTGACCTGCTTTTCCAGTTCATTGATAGCATCGAAGTATTGTTCGAGGCGTTGCTGGTCTGCCTGGCCGACCTTGCCTTTGAGTCGGTTGGCATCTTCGC
>CAYTRQ010000574.1:747-3344 GCA_964440025.1 uncultured Polyangiaceae bacterium
CGCGCACCAAACCTAGTAGTCCTTGGCGACGGAGCTCGGCCGGATCGGGCCCCGAGGGTTCTTGGGTACCTCCTCCAAAAAGATTGGAGAACAACTGTTGGGGACTGCGTACCACGGACTCGGGCTGGCCTCCCGCTTTGAAGGAGATGTTGCCCTGGGCGATGTCCGTGCTGCCCGTGGCGGACAGAGCCAGGTTGCGGAACGGAGTCTCGCCGCGCAGGTGGTCTGCGAGGTATTGGTCGAGCGTCGGTTCCGGTGGGGTGTAGTTGTTTTCTACACCTCGGTAAGCCGAAAGTGCCATGGACGGCACATGGATGTCCGTGGAAATGCCGGAGTGGTCGGTACCGGTGACCACGGTCACGTCCGAGATGATGGGATCGCCTGCGGGCCAAATGCCTTCTGCATTGAAACCATCGAGATCCACCAGGCAGGGAGGCAGGCTACTGGCATCGAGGGAGCCTGCGGGAGGTTCCCAGCGCCCAGGATCCGTCCCGTTGGGATAGAATAGCGCAAAGAACCGTTGCTTTTCTGTCGCCTGCGCGCTGGCACGCCGGGGCACCATGGCTTCGAGCAGGGGGAGTGCGAGGCAGGCGCCAGCGCCACGGAGGAGGGTACGTCGGGGAAGGGGGCGAACGATCATGATTCTTTCGTGACCTCCTTTAAGGGGTGAGCTCTGGTGCGCGCCGCAGGCGAAACGAGGGATCTTCCACCAAGGCTTGAAGAAGACGAGTCAAATCGTGGCCGTCTTCGGCAAAGCGTTGGCTGGTCTGTTCGATGGAGCACTCGTCGGCTTCGGTTGGCTCGCGACCGTTCATATAGAGGTAGGCTCTTTCCGTGAGACATCGGGGAACCTCCGGGAGGCTCGCGATTTGGGCAGAAAGCTCGCCGACATTCGAGAAATCGTTGGGTTCCGGCGCAAGGGGCAGGGCGGCATCGATGCCGAAAATCGATGGATCCTCCTCGGGATCGAAGATCCCAGTGCGATCGAAAGAGGCGAAGCCGATGCCGATGGGGTCGATGAGTCCATGACAGCCCGCACATTCGTTCCGTGTGTTGCGCGCCTCGACAATGCCGACCCGGTCGAGGCCGACGAGGAGCTCTCCGATGGTGTCTGCGAGATCGGGGGGAATATGAATTTCTTCACACAAAAACGTTCGGATCAGCCAGTTGCCTCGAATCGCAATGAGATCCCCGTCGCTCTTCGCGCTGAGCAGTGATGCGTGAGTGAGAATTCCTGAATGAGCGCGCGGGTCTCCTTCCGCGAAATCGATGCGACCATCTTGCGCTGGCTCCGGTAGGCCATAGTAGGAGGCCAGCTCCGGAGTGACATAGGTGTGATTCGCGGTGAGCACATCGAGGAAATTGCCTCCGCCCCAGGCAAACTCTTTGACGATCCGATCCGTCTCTTCCTGCATATCGTCGAAGACGGCCACTTCTGCTGCGCTGGGTGGTTTGAGCGTTTGGTAACCGAGCCACTGACGGAAGAACTCTTCAAAAAAGGTTTGGGTGCGCTCATCGGCCAACATGGCCTCGGCTGTTGCCGCGAGCCCCTCGGGCGTTTGGAGAGCCCCCTCGGCCGCTTGGTTCAGGAGTTCGGGGCTGGGGCCACGTCCCCAGAGGGCGAAGGAGAGCTTGGAGGCAAGCTCATAGGGGCCGAGGGTGCTCAACCCTTCCGGATTGTCGCCCACTTCGACGCGATAGAGAAAATGGGCAGAGGAAAGAAGCGCCTCGATGGCGAACGCGAAGGCATCTTCGGTGCTCGTGCCGAACTCCGTTGCAGCGCTGACGATAGAATCCACCTCTTCGGTCTCGAGCGGCCTCCGGTAGGCCCGCTTGCCGAACCGCGTGACGAAATCGGCAAGGCAGTCGGGATCCGTGGTGTCGCAGCCGATGACCTCATCGCGCCGAGATGTATCGGCCAACAGGGATGCTGCGAGACCTGCGGCTTTATCCATATAGCCGCGGAGATTGTCTGCGGACATGGTTTGATATTCGGCAAATGTTCGAAAACCGAGTCGCTCGGTGTCCAAAGGGATCCCCGTCGCCTCTGGCGGTTCAGGGAGAGCCAGGAGATCTTGAACCGTGAGGCGATACTCGAGCGCTGACAGACGCCGCAGCACTGTGGCGCCGGTATCGGGGGTAGCGTCCTCGCAGTTCGCCTCGCCGGTGCCCCCCGTGCCGTCTCCGGCTCCTTGCCCCAAGGAGGCGCCGCTGGCTCCCGTGCCTTGAGAGGTGGCGCTTCCGGTTCCTCCTTGGGCTCCGTCTCCCTGAAAGCCGCCTTCGGGGCCATCGGGCCCTCCGGCGGGATCGCTACACCCGACCAGCAAGCAAGCAAGCAGCATGCACGAAGTGGGCAGAGCTCCTGTCAGCGCTGGCCCATCAGATTTCTGGGTTCTCCGCATCCGCATGATGACGGAGGCTAAGGTACGTCAACTTCTCCTCGACGACTCGGTCAACTTCCCCACGGCAGCGGTTCCAATCCTTTGGAGAGGCAACACCAACGGAAATTTCAGTGCCGAGCGGTGCAGTCTGGAGAGTGGTTAGCTCTAGTGCCTCGGCAACTCACGTTTCGAGCGGTTTCGAAGCCCTCCCAGAAG
>CAYTRQ010000575.1:0-3340 GCA_964440025.1 uncultured Polyangiaceae bacterium
ACGAAGCCGTGCTCCGCACCGACACCTCGGGAGTTATGTATTGGAACATCACAGCCAGTCACAATCCAGAGGAGGCAACCTACCAAGGCCCCTTCATTGATCGCGACTATCTCGATGGAGCCAGTTGGGACGACGCCCCTCTGCCCCACGATAGGGACTTCCGGTTCGATATCTACTGCCCCGAGGACAAGAGCACCTGCCAGATCATCGAGGAGGCCACAGAGCAAATGCTGGCCAAGGTGGAAAACCCCGATCCTCCTTTTACCAGCCTGTGTTTCGCCCCCAGAACGGTCTGCGGCGATGACTGCATCGTTGTCGATTCCAGTCCCCAACATTGCGGCGCCTGCGGCAACGCATGCGCTGAAGACGAAAGCTGCAAGGCGGGAACCTGTGAAACGAGAGTCTCCGCTCAGTGGGACGCTCCTTCGACGACGACCGGTGGAGTCACCGGCGGCTGCGGTGTCGCCTCGGGGAGGCCTCTCGGCTCCTTCACGACGGCAACCGCCGACTCGAAAAACGGCGTCCGCTGGGGGGCTCTGCTCGCGGCTCTCACCGGACTGATTCTGAGCAGACGACGAAGCGCAAGCTCATCGCTTCATCCTCGAACGTAGGTCAGCACCTCGACGAGGCTCGGGAGATGCGCTGCCCGCAAACAACGGGTGCGTCGAATCCAGCCGTGGAGGGGCTCCGCCGGGGCCGCTTCACCCGACCGCTCGACAGCGGCGAAGGAGCTTTCGAGATGGTGGGGGGCTGAGGTTGTGTGCTGGTGCTCTACTTTCTTTCAGCCACGCAGAGGCCCGAGAAGGGCCGGCCATTGGGCGAAGTAGTCCTCGAGGCCATACGGAGGGCGACCAATGAGTTGCTCTACAGAGTCACTCGGCTCCGCCAGCTCGCCCGCCGCCACTGCCCGATAGGATCCCACCATCATTTCGACCTCCCATTCGGGAGCCCCGAGCTGCTCGAGCCGCCAGGCCCGAGCCTCTTCCAGCGATTCGTCCTTGTAGCGGAGCTCCCGACCAGTTATCCGACTGATCCGTTGCGCCGTTTCGGCCATGGTCAAGCTCTCTGGACCGGTCATTGTCAGCTTGCGGCTTTCTTGCGACGGACTCTGCAGTACCGTCGCTGCCACCTGAGCGACATCTTCTCTCGCGACCCAACAGACCTTACCGTCTCCTGCTGGCCCCCGCAGCGTGCCAGTCTCGTCGAACAGTAGCGGTATCATATCCATGTAGAGATTGTCCCTGAGCGCAGTGAAGGGCACTCCCGTCTCCTCGAGGTATCCTTCAGAGATGCTGTGATCTCGTCCCATCGGAAACAGCGAAGTGGGAGCTGCGTTCTGGAAGCTGAGATAAACGATATGCTCGACGCCAGCGCGCCGAGCCGCCTGCATGACGTTCCCGTGGAGCCGCGCGCGCTGTCCTTCGGGCGCATGGCCAGAGACCAGGAACACGCGGCGAATCCCGGCGCAAGCCCGGTCCAAGCTCTCTGGATCCGAATAGTCCCCCTGTACCGGCTCCGCGCCAGGTAAGTTCGGGGCTTTGGCCGGATCTCGCACGAGAAGTCTCGTGCGCTCTCCACGTTCAGCGAGGATTTGAGCGACCCGTCCTCCTACGTGCCCGGTTGCTCCTGTCACAAGAATCATTCGTTCCTCCTTCTGTCGTCCTGTCCGATCGTCCTACGCTTTTCTCTCCGAGAAGGAGGCACTTTTGCTGCCGTCCTCCCGGAAGCAAGCGGCCAACTCTGTTTTTGCCTGCCCTCATTCGGCGAAACCGCGCGTCGAGATGATCTTGCACCAACGCGTTGCCGACGCACACCCGCCGGAGGCGAAGCCCGAGACGGTGCACGCTGCGCCCGTACCGGCTCACGCGCCGGAAAATACTCCGGGACTCCGTGCGGTGATCCTCCGCCCGTACCGGCTCACGCGCCGGAAAATACTCCGGGACTCCGTGCAGTGATCCTCCGCCGTACCGCTCACGCGCCGAAAAGTGCGCCAGCACTCGACGAGTTCGGCGAGCTTCGTTAAACCCCCCAAGGTACGCTCCGCAAAGAGCCTCACGGAGGAAGAGGAATATGAAGATTCAACAGCTTGGTGGATCCCTAGCAGCAAGTCTCGTTGTTCTCGGCTGCTACACGCTCCAGTCGACGCGAACTCTGGATTCCTTCTCCCCAACCTGGACCGGCTCGGGGACCTATGGCCTCTCGGGGCCCAAGTATGCTGCCGGTCTAGCGGGAGAGAATATCTATTTGTATGACAGCTCTGGCCGGCGCGAGCTCTGGAGCTCACCTCTCTCCGATCAGTTTGGAGGATCCTACGTCCTCACAAGCGTCGCCCAAACGCACAGTCTGGGGCACCATGAGCACTCCTTCGTTCACGGTAACCTCGTCGGACGCACCGATAACCTCGATCTATTTTACGGAACGGAACCCTTTCCCAGCCTTATGTCGAGAGTCGAGCCGTGGTGGCCTCAGTTCTGGGACGCTGGTTCTTACTTTGCAATTGTCGAGATCTGCGACATGGCGGCCGCAGAAACGGGTGAGTATGGTCACCCCACGGACCCGGAGAGCCATCTGTTTCTCTCGGTGCGGGCCTGCAACGACGCAGGCTCCTGCGCCGGTGGAGTTGTCGAAGCAACGTTCGACGACTCCATGCGTTCTTGGTGGATCCGCTCGAATCAGGAGGGCGTCCAAGCCACAATCCGCAAAGCCAATGACAACCGCTTCTCCAATGAATGCATGCCCATTGCCGTGACCAGCCGGGGAGACCAAGAGACACAATACCTCGTGCTCGGAGATCCCTCCTGGGACGAGCTCTCGGTGTTTGACGCCACCCGTCTTTGGGAGGGACCGCTCGACGCCCTGCGCACGAGTGACTCCACAAGAAACATCGCGGACGTCGTTGTCGAGGGACGCCGCGACGGCTCCACCGAGTACGCATTCCTGGCGACCTTGTGGTCGGGTTCCGGAAGCACTCAACTCGAGCATCGAGCTATCGTCAACGGCGCGTTTCCCGATGGTTCCCCTCACCTCACTGAAACGCTCCCCGACGATGTGAGATTTCTCGCTACCCGTGGACTGGGGGCCGAGACCACGACGAGTGACCTTTTCACTTTCGGTGACCAAGTCGTCCGCCGACGCTATGAACAGTAACGCCTGGTCGGTTTCAAACGCCGGCACATCGCCCCGAAGGGGCTCCGTGCGGCGCGTGTCAGCAAGTCACCACGCATAAAAGGCCCGCCCGAGAGCCTCTGCCGCCGCTCGCCTCACCCAGGTGAGCGAGCGGCCGAGCCCTTCGACCCCTCATCGGGAACGGGGCTGTCTCCTCCGTTCGCTTTACCACCAC
>CAYTRQ010000576.1:0-3333 GCA_964440025.1 uncultured Polyangiaceae bacterium
AAGTCGACGCTGACGACGGGGAGCGCGATCTTCTTGTCGGCCCATAGCGCCTGCAACGCTTCCTCCATCCGATTCGCCTGGCTCTGCACTGAGTCGATGAGGACGCAAGTCACGTCCTGTCCACCGATCCGGCGAGTCTCGAAAGCGTACTTGGCTCCGGGCTTCTTGTTCTTGTCGTCGACAGCGTGGGTCGGTGGGAAGATCTTGTCCCCGGACCCACCGGCAGGTTCCAATATAGCCATGCCACGAATAGCGACCGCGTCCCCGGCTACGAGGTCCATCAGTTTCTCTATCGTCAGCATGCGTTAGCTCCTATTCCGTTCGTTCAATGTTCACGCCCAGGCAACCGACGATCTCGACCGCGGTGGAGTGTACTCGTCGCTCATTTCGTAGGGCCTTCCCCGTTGCCGTCGTTGCCAAACCAAGATTCAGCGACGCGAGCAGAGAATGTACGCCGGGCGAGCTGCCGTCAATTCATGGGCTGACAGGATATGTCCGCATTCGTATCGACAATGGCACTCGGGCCTTGGCCACCGACCCGGGTCAATGATCTGGCCGCCGATCACTTCAGCTCGACCACGTTCTCGGTCCGAGTCCATGTCGCACCATATCCCACTGAGCCCCGGCCGCACGACATACCAAACCGCTGGCTGAAACGACCGCGGGGAGCTCGAACGACTCACGGGGCATGCGCCCAAGGCTAGCCGCGTCGCGCCGCCACGGCATCGACGATGGCTCCCACGAGCTGAACATCCTCAGTGGACAGATCTTTCAGCTTGTCGACGACGGCCTGGACCTCCCGCAACTTCGCGCTCTCCGCCCCGGGGGGATGAACGGCGTGGAGCTCGGCCCATGAAACCCCGTACATCTTGGCCAGCGCGGAGAGGGTCTCGAAGTCGGTCCACTGGATCCCGCGTTCGATCCGCGAGACGGTCTCCGGAGCCGTGTCTAGACGTTGCGAGACGTCCGCCTGAGTGAGCCCGGCTGACTTGCGGAGCTCCGCGAGGCGAGCACCAAAATGCTGTTGGGTGAGTCGACGCGGCTTGGAGCGCACCTCCACGTTCTACGTGGGGTTCAGTGGTCGGAGGAGGGCGCTAAACGTTGGATCTTCTTCCTGAACTAGACGTTATGCGATGTATTCAGGTAGGATTACCAACGTTTCATGTCTACCACCGTACGAATTGCCCTCGCTTGGTGCGCTCTCGCCTTGGTTGGGGGGTGCTCCTCGCCGATGTTCGGGACAGAGGCGGACCGAGCCCGATACCGCCACCAGCGCAACCTTGAGCAGGTCGGATAGCTCGTCGACCAGGGGGACTACGGGGGCGCCTACGAAGCGATTCAAAACGTGGCCCCCCGCGGGGAGGATCGCTTGGCGGCTCCCTACTGGTACCGCGTGGGTGTGGATTGCCTACGGATCCCGGGTTTAGCTTCAAGCAGCATCGACACGCGCGGTGTACCGACGTGACAGTCGTGTCCAGAAGGAGGCGAGACGTTCGCTCTGGAGCAGTGCTCGCAGGGTGAGCACGCCGCGAAGTGGTTCGACGAGCCAGCGGCGACCCGCTCCCTTGGTGCGCTTGCCGACGAGCGTTTTCGCGGCGCCTTCGGTGACACCACTGCCGACTGGCAGTCCGTGTTGGCGCAGATTGACGTAGCGCATCCGATCCTTGTTGTTGCGGAGATAGGTCAGTTCCTCCCAAAGCTTCGATTGCTTCGCTTTTGGCAGTTCGGCGTAGCGGGTGCAGAGCCAATGTTGAATTTCGTCGATTGCAGCGTCGCTTTCTTCCAAGGCCGTGTTCCAGTCGTGGAGCTGCTTCTTGCGCACCGCTTCGTCCGGCTCGATCAGCTCCAGAGCTGTAGCGAGGTGTTCAAGCAGGTGATAGCGGTCGATTCCCTCGTGCCACGTCTCGGCGACACCATCATCGACGAGTTCTTGGCAGCCCTCCCTCACCCGGTGCCACATCTCGGGAGCGGCATCTTGAACGATGCCGAGCGCGAGGCTCGGATCGCGTTGCAGAAAACTGCGCGCGTCTTCGCACATGCGTGCGACTACGTCGCGCGGATCGTCGCAAGCTGGAGAGGCGTACCGACAAACGAGCACGGCTTCGCCGGCCGCGTCCACGAGGCTGACGGTGCCAACATAGGCCATTCGCCAGTTGATGTCTCGCGGCGGTGGCGCCTTGCGGAGCCGGGGTTTCGAGCGGCGAGGCGGGGGTTTCGGCTCCGCGTCGGAGGGGTGGTCCTCCAACATCGCCACGGCAGTCCGGTCGAGTCCCATCACCACAGCGCAGGCTTCGTCGGGCAGCTCTTCTCGGCGCTCTTGCTTTCGGAGCAGCGGCTCGATGCTCGGCACGGCTTGCTGGACGTCTGCGGCGATGAGCTTCGAGATTCGCTCCAGCGTGGTTCGAGAAGGAGGAACGCGGTGCGCCAGCAGAAGCGACTGCTCGTGAGCTCGCATGTCACGCTCGGCGTACTCATGCGCAATGTTGAACGCCAACGCCGGCGTTGCCCGATGCACCATCCCGACCACGAGCTCCATGGGAATCACCGTCGGTCCGTTGTGCACGCCCGCTTGCCGAAACGACGACCGCTGCACGTTCAGGTCGCCTACGAGCGAGTGGTACGCGACAGCACCGGCTTCGTGCTCGCGGAACACTTGACCGTCGACCACAATCTCACGCTCGAACCGATCGGCGATCGCCTGGAGCTCCACCTCCAGCGCTCGGCGCTGAATCTCGGTTCCGATCGTCAATACCGCTTCTTCGCGTTGCGCAAACGACCCCTCCGGCAGCAACTCTCTGAGCTTCACAGCCTGCTTCTCGATGAAGGCTGCAACTTCGTCATTGGCAACAAGCTTCGAACCGTCGATACTCTTCATGGGGAACCTCCGTTCGCTGATGTTTGGTCACACCATTGGACGTGGGGACCCCTCCATCAGTTTCACGTAAGTTCGCGAATCAACTCAGCTCCGAGGCCGATCCCCACCCTACCGCGTCGGACTCCTGCACGTCGAAATAGGTGCCGGCGGACACGACATCGCGTGGAACTGTTTCCGGAAGGCCATCCAGGCAGACTCGTCCCTTGTCGGTCCACGGACGGAACTTGCGCGACTCGCGCTGAATCGACGGAACTACGACTACGCGTTGAAACAGCTGGATGAAGAGTTGCGGCTCTCCCCCACGAGACGGGAGGCACTGCTGCTTCGCCGAGACATCGAGGCAAAGCAAGCCGAGCGCGATGCAAAGAAGAGAGAAATCGAGGAGGCTAGGGTTCGACGAGCCCGGGAGCGCAAGGAGAGGCGCGAAGCCGCGGAGGCCGCCCGCGAGGAAGAGCGAG
>CAYTRQ010000577.1:0-2710 GCA_964440025.1 uncultured Polyangiaceae bacterium
GGTACCGGGCACTGTCGTGTGACAAGGGCTCAGCTGGCTACGGGGCTACTTGGACGCGGGAAAAGAATTCGATCGAGGTGGAGTAGAAATGTGGGTCTCCTTGCCATCGGGAGTGGGCAGCGGGGTATGCGCTAGATTCCTCGTGCTCCCTGGGAACCACGCTGAGGGAAGACTACGCTCTCAAGTCAGGAATACGTAAATCAGGACCGGGAGAGCGACACAGAATGTTATGCCCATTGCTGGGGCTCGTCGGGCCTTGAGCTTGGCTAGGATAACGAACGTGTTGCTCACGCCGTAGTCGTTCCGATGCTGAGCCCGAAACAGCTCATCGTCTTCAGGTTCGTGGTTGAGATGGTTTTGCTGAAGAAGGTCGTGATACTCATCCGCGATCTCCGCCAGCACCTGTTGATTCCCTGCGGCAGCCTCCTCCCGTTCGGCTCGGTCAACAAGTTTGCTCAGCCGCTTCGCGAAGCTGTGGTGATCCTCAGCGTCGGCCTGGGAGGAGTCCTTCACTTGAATGCTGCTGATGACGAGGACCCAGCCAGAAAGGAGCGCTAGAACCAAGGATGGACGGCTTGCTTGGCCCGTTGGGGCGGTGGCGCTCCAAAGGGAGACGACAAGCAGGCAAGCCGACGCCCAGGCCGTGGAAATGCTCCACCAGAATCGCGTGTCGTTCAGCCTGCGAGCCGCATTCAGACGGCAACCACGAGTTCGCCAGATTTTCCCGCTGAGTGTGCGATTCGGCCCGGGCACGTGTTCTCTCCAGTTAGCTAGGTGTAGGCCCGGGCTACCCTCTGATTACAAGGAACAAGCTCCCTCCGTTTCCGGAGAGGTCGAGAGGCCATTGGGCCCGAGAGGTTTGAGCACCGAGTCGAACTAGCGGTCCAAACTCAGAGTACCCGTGGGTAAGGCGGCCCCGGTCTACGATTGGAGTCCAACATCGCGCTCCAATTGTGTCAACTTGCGACGCTGCACCCGCGAAAACATTTCCTCAATACGCACAGCGCCGAAAGTGGTGAGTTCGTTGGGTGCGACATATCCTCGCATCGTCAAGTACGCCATCTTCGAAGCAAGGTCGAAACGGTTGTAGTTGAACACGTAGTTCCCGTCCGGTCGATGCTTCATTTCGTAGAGCGCCCTGGAGATCTTCTTCAGACCGCTCGGGAGCCCTGAAAATTCCGTCGAGCGTTCGAATAGCGAACGCACCACCTTGTCGACCGCAAAGAAGTCGCTGAGGTCGGTGGTCTCCGAATAGAATGCTGCCCAGCCGTAGCGACGGTGTTCGCTTACCGCACCGGTTATTCGCAGGTTGACGTCTTCAACAAAGGCTTGGCGCTGCTGCTCCTCTTTGATCGGGTGAGGTCCGAATCTCTTGCCCCGATGGAAGCTGGTGAACTCTGCTGCGAGGGATGCGATGATGCCGCGAACGGCCTTTGGGTGAGGCGCGATTCGCGACGCGGAGATAGTGTACCCGAGGAAGGGGATGGAATCCGAAGGCAAGAAGGGGGTGTCCAACCGAGAACTCTTATCGGGATTCAGAGACAATCCGAACCGCTTCTTGAGGTTCTTCAGGTCGAGAGTCTGGAAGTCTTGAAGGGCGCCGATGACGAGAAGGTCGTCGACGTATCTTTCTGCAGCGACAGCCGAGTCCTTGAAGAGGTTATCGAATTCTTGGACAGCAATTTCCGCAAGCAAGTTCGAGATCGGCAAACCTTGGGGGACTCCAACAATTGGTGCTGTGGCGCCTTTCGCCGTCTGGTGGCGCCCAACCGTTGGAGTCCTCAAAGCGCCGGTGACAAGGCTGATGAGCTCTGGGCAAGCTCCCCGCGTCACCAACGCTTGAACCACGTCGGAATGCCGGACACTCCCGAAGAAGTCAGCGAGGTCCAGACGCCAGACTCTTGCGCTTGATTCTGCGCCGGCCAGATGCTCGTGCGCCCGACGGACTACGGTGTTGGGTAGATCCTGAGGAACTCGGTCGGCGAAGCCTGCTTTCAACAAGCGATGCATCTGTGAGAGAACCAACCGATCCCGCAAAGTCGGGATCGAGACGATCCTGGGAGCCTTGCCTTTTCCCTTCGATATTAGCTTTTCGGCGTAGCCAGTGAAGCGATACGTCCCCGCAAGACACTTGCGCGAAGCAACGGCGATGTGTTCGTCGATCTGCCTGGCGAAGGTTTCGGGTGTGATCCGGTCTCGTCCGGCACCCCCTCTTCCTTGCAGTTTGTCCCGGTAAGAGGCGAGCAAGGAGCCTCCCGAGAAAGCCTCTCTGAAGCTCTCCAGCGAGAGCGCGGATGGGTTCGGAACCCTAAGCTGGTATTCGATTGTCGAGAGCATTTCGCCTTCACGGACAGTAGTCCTAGTATCCTCTTGTACCTGTCTCCCAGCACCGAGTGAGCCACTCAAACAGGCTGTCCACCCACGAATCAGAATCGGCCGCCTCTTCTCCGAGGTACTTGTTTCCTCTGGAGCAAGTTTCGGTCCGGAACTTCATGCGGTCCTTGTTGGCATCCTCCCAGCCGGAAGGTGTGAGGTCTCCCGCTGTGTCGATATGGACGTTACCCGCCCAATCCACCCAAATGATGTGATCGCCGGCATCATCGTCACAACTTACAAGCAATTGGCGCAACGGGTCCTTGGTGGGGCCATTCGCAAGATTCATCCAGAGTTATCAACTCCATTCTAGGAGGTGTCGTCTAGATGGGGCGAC
>CAYTRQ010000577.1:2720-3328 GCA_964440025.1 uncultured Polyangiaceae bacterium
CTCTCAAGATTTTGGTTCTGACAGCCCTCCACGCACTTGTCATATCCGGTTGGATTGTCGCATAGGGCACTCTCTCCGGGTACAGAGCGAGGCGCTTCGAATCCGGTGGTGGCTAGTGGCAACAGGACTGCGAAAATCAGCGTTTTGGTAACCATGGCATTGTGGAGTATTTCACTTACCATGAGCCCGGGTCAACCCAGAGCCCGCGAAGGATGCCTTCATCGACCAGTCGACCGGACACCGGGTTGAGTTCCTGCATACGCCCGAACTAGGCAGTTTCAGACATGACCGTACGCCTTAGACTCGTCGTCTTCTCTCTCCTCCTACTTGCCGTCCTTCTCCTGATTGTCTTGTTTGGGGCGGGTGTTCTGCGTTTTGGTCTTACTGGGCCGGTAGCCTATGGGACATACGTCTTGGCGGGCCTGCTCAGCGCGGTTACCACCTTCGGCCTTCTGGACAGTGTTGGAGAACTCCGGGAACGGCGGTTCGGATTGGATCTGAAGCTCGGAGGAGCGGTAGTTGCGCTAGTGGTAGTAGTCTCCGGAGGCATAACTTTTGAGTCGCTTGGTCGCGACTTTGATATCGCCGTCCGATTCCAGGACTCGGAG
>CAYTRQ010000578.1:0-3323 GCA_964440025.1 uncultured Polyangiaceae bacterium
GCAAAACGCCGAAGGAGCGGATGCTCCCCAAGCGGACACTGGCCAAAGCTCTGAGGGACAGCCCAAAAAGAAAAAGCGTCGCCGACGGAAAAAGAAAAAGAGCGATCCGGCCCATCATCACGCTAGCGAGCGCGCCCCATTTCATATTGGGGAGGAAGTCTTTGGTAAGGTCACAGCCGTCCTCGACACGGCCATCATGGTCGATCTCTCAGGCAAGGCCCTGGCAATCTTCGACCGCAGCGAGATGGAACCAGATGATCTCGTGCCCGAGATCGAAGACCGTTTCGTGGGGAAAGTGCTGGGCGATGGAGGCCGTGGTGGTCTCGTTATCCTGACCAGGAAACCCCTTCGTGAAGAGGAAACCAAGCCGAAGCTCGAGCAGGCCGCAAAGGACGGCACTCACGTGAGCGGGCTTATTACGGGCGTCATCAAAGGGGGGGTTGAAGTCCTGATCGATGGAGTTCGAGCCTTTGCTCCCGCATCCGGAGTCGATCTGCACCCGCGTACGGCCAACTTCCAGAATCTCGTGGGGCAGCGCCTCGACTTCAAGGTGACGAGCTACGAAAAGCACGGTCAGGACGTGGTCGTGACTCGCCGTCCCATGCTCGAACGAGAGGCCCACGAGCGGCGCAAGAAGGCGCGCGAAATGCTCCAAGAGGGGCAGGAAATGCAAGGTGTCGTGCGCACCGTGGTGGAATGGGGTGCCTTTGTGGCGCTCCCCGAGGCAGAATATCTCGAAGGGCTCGTCCATGTCTCGGAGCTCAGCCACAATCCGCGAGACCGGGTCGCCGACGTGCTGAAGCCCGGACAGAAGCTCAAAGTCAAAATCCAAAAAATCGACGACAAGGGTAAGATCTGGCTCAGTCGCAAGGCCCTCATTGAAGACCCACTCGCCAAACTTGCCGAAAACGTGGGACCGGGTTCAGAGCTCGAGGGGGAGGTCACCCGGGTGGAGGACTTTGGCGCATTCATCAAGCTCGACGGTGACTTCGAGGGGCTTTGCCACGTCGCCGATATGTCTCCGCTGCGCGTCGAGGACGCACGAAAGGTGATGCAGCCAGGGCAAAAGGTGAACGTCGTCGTCCATCACATCGACAAAAAGGATCGCCGAGTCGCTCTGCATCCAGCACTCAGCGCCGAGCAGAAGGAAGAACCCAAACAGAAGGTCAGCAAGGGGCAAAAGGTGAAAGCCGAAGTGCTCAAAATCGAGCACGCTGGCATTCACCTTCGCATTCTGGGGGTAACGGGGCGGCAGGCACGCGCCTTTCTCCCCGCCGGTCAAACCGGCACTCCGCGGGGTGCGGAGCTGCGCAAGCACTTCAACGTGGGCAGCGTTATCGACGCTATGATCATCGATGTGGATCCCAAGCGCCGCGAGTCAAAGTTGAGCATCAGCCGACTTGCCCAGGATGAGGAACGCCGAGCACACAAGGAATACCAGGCCAAGCTCCGTAAGGAGGCCAGCTTTGGCACATTGGGCGATCTGCTCAAGGATAAGCTCGGCGGTTGAGGATTATCGCGTCAGGTGCGTTGACATGCCTCAAGGGCTGACTCATATTCCCCGCCCCTGCGGCTGGCCCTACCGTGGATCACCCCCGCAGAAACGCCCCTTATCCAACGGGTAGCCTGAAAGGATCGCCCGTCCCAAGGGCAGCCAGAGGGCAACTTGTCCAACGACAACCCAGCCTACCGGGCGCCCTGCCGAGAACACACCATGGTTTCCTATACTCGCCAAACGAGGACCCGCCGAGAACTTCGCGCCAAAGCTGCTGGAAAAGCCAGCAAGCGAGCTCGCTCTCAAGCCGGCACCCCCGCTTTCCCCATTCATCCACCGGGGTACGACCCCAAGGCAGCCGATGCCAAGCCTTCCGACCGAGGGCCCTCAACCGGAACGTCCGCTGACAAACAGCGGAGCCTCGGGCAGAAGTGAGCAAGGATTAGTTCGATGTCGAATCACCCATCTGCAAAGAAACGCAACCGTCAAAGGATCGTACGCACCGAGCGCAACCGTGCCATCCGCACGCGCATGCGTCGCGCCGTGAAGAAGGCTCGCATCGCGCTCAATAGCGGAGACGCTGCAACCGCTGCTGGCCCCGTCAAGGAAGCCAGCGTGACGCTGGCACGTGCCGTCACGCAAGGCGTTCTTCACCGTCGGACCGCATCTCGAACCATCTCGCGGATCCAGTCCCAGCTCGCCAAGCTCGGTTGAACGCGCTCCCCCAGCTTTGCACGCTGTTGCGACAACGGATTGTCCGCGTCTAGCGTCGCCTTCGGTCCCTCCGGGCGGGCGATGGCTCTTGGACGGATTTTTGGGGAAGATTTTTCGGCGCTCCGTAGCTGTGAGAAGCTGACGGTCCATCCGCGGCCGATCCTCAGCTATGCTCCCCTTCATGAGTGAGGGTGACCAAGCGATAGAATCTTTCCTCCACGACAACCCGCGTTACGAGCCTCCGCAGGATTTCGCAGCCAAGGCGCGGATCCGGGACGCTCAAGAATACAGGGAACTGTACCGAGAGAGTCTCGAGCAACCTGAAACCTTCTGGAAGCGAGAAATGGGAGATCTCGTCTTCCGCAAATCTTGGGACCAGCTCCTGGAGTGGCAAGCTCCGTTTGCCAAATGGTTCGTAGGAGCCCAACTCAACGTCACCGAGAGTTGTCTCGACCGGCACCTCAAAGGTCCTCGCAGGGCCAAAAAGGCCATCGTCTGGGAGAGTGAGCCTGGGGAGACACAAAGCTATACCTACGAAGAACTGCACCAGCGGGTGTGCGAAATGGCGGCCGTCCTACGAGAGCACGGCATTGGCCGCGGGGACCGGGTAGCTATCTACATGGGGATGGTTCCCGAGGTCGTCGTGGGCATGCTCGCCTGCGCCCGGATTGGTGCACCGCACACGGTAGTCTTTGGAGGATTTGCCGCCGACGCTCTGCGCGATCGCATCAACGATTGCCAGGCCAAGGCTGTGCTTACCCAAGACGGAGCCATTCGCCGGGGCAAGATCGTTTCACTCAAGCAAACGGTGGACGCGGCACTCCAAGGAACCCAAAGCGTCGAGAAGGTATTCGTTTTTCGACGGCTTTCGGAGGCCGAATGCAGCATAGAAATGCAGTCGGGACGGGATGTGGACTGGTACCAGGCGGTCGCCCAAGCAGACGCGGAGAAGAACGGAGGGCCCGAGATCGTCGACGCCGAGCACCCCCTCTTCATTCTCTATACCTCCGGCTCCACCGGAAAACCCAAAGGTATCATGCACACGAGCGCAGGATATCTAGCAGGAACCCACATCACTACCAAATACGTCTTCGACCTTGCAGATGATGACGTC
>CAYTRQ010000579.1:0-3317 GCA_964440025.1 uncultured Polyangiaceae bacterium
TGGTGGACCCGGCGGGCGCGGTGGCGGTGACCCGGGACGCCACCGGTCTCGGCCAGAGCGTCGCCACGGTGGGGTGGGACGACGACTCCCTTTCCGCCGAGGACTTCCTCGAGGCGCAGCTCTGGCGCGATGTCCTCGCCGGCGGCGCGTCCCTTCGTCGCCGCGACAGCGAGCTGAAGGGACGGCCCTTCACCGAGCTGGTGGCGGTGCCCCTGGAGTACCGTGGCCACCTCCTCGGCTACCTTGCGGTGCTCGCGACCGAGCGGAGCGCCTCGACCGGCGAGACGATAGCGGGGACTCGCGACGTGGCGTTCGTCAGGATGCGTTCGAACTTTACGGGGATGGGCAGCGACCAGACGATCGTGGAAACGGGCGGTGACGTGTCGACTCAGGTGGTGGAATCCGCGGGGACGTCGGTCACGAACCACGTTCGTTGGTTGACCGATCTCAGCACCGATACCCATGCCGAACGTCCGCGGATGACCGCGATTTCTCCGGGCCAGTTGATCGTTCTGTTTGAACACTACGAAAACACGGACGAGTACGCGGGTACGTTCGCGCTGAAAGTCAGCGAAGGCGGACCGGTCGAAGTGCCGGGCAAGCATCACATCAGTCGCGGCGATGACGTTGTCACTCTTGGAGATCGTGCGCTTTACGTCACGGGTGGCGAGGGGCAATTGTACCTGAACCTCATCGACGAGAACCTGACGGCCGAGCGCGTCGCGCTGCCGTAACGGGGACCGTCTCGAGGCCTGGCTGGGTCACACCCCGAGCTCTGCGAGACTTGTCGCTTCGAACTCTTGTGGGCCGATGAACCGGGCTTCCAGGGCGTGAGGAAACACTTCGTAGAATTCTTCGAGGGCGCGATGGTGACGAGTTGTCGGGTCGTCCCAGCTCACTTGAATCGGGACGAACCCATTTTCCGTTTGCGCCACGAAATCAACCTCGCCTTTTCCGCGCCAATAGGAAACCCCGATCCCGCGACGACGCAGTTCCAGATGCACCGCACACTCCAGGAGTTTCCCGCGGTCCAGACCAGTGCGCGTCGCTACCATGCGCCGCATTCCTGTATCGATGGGGTAAAACTTCTTGTTCCGTGCCGCTCGTTTCCGCTCGGAGTGCGCAAAATACGGTACCGAGAACAGCAGGTAGGCGGCCTCGCACGCTTCCAAGTAGCTCGTGGCGGTGTCGACCGCGATCCCCGCCGCCCCCGCGAGCCGTCTCGAACTCAGCTCCGCCCCCGCCGACTCCAGCGCCATTTGAGCAATCTGCCGAACCGGTCGAGCCGAGCGAGCACCCACGCGCTCGCGAATGTCCCGTTCGATGATGTCGGTGAAGTACTGCTGACGCAGACGATCCCCCTGCTCCATCAACAGCGGCGCGGGAAAGCCCCCGAGCTCGAGGAACTCCTGTAGCGTTGCCCCTGGACGAGCGAGGCGAAACTCGGAGAGATCGAAGGGAAAGAGTTCCACCGTGTGATGCCGTCCGGTAAGAACGCTCGCTACCTCTCCGGATAACAACGTGGCATTCGACCCCGTGACGACGAAATGATTGTCCCGTGGACGCTCCAGCTGCATCGTCAACCACTTTTCCCAACCCACGACTGCCTGCACCTCGTCTAGAAAGAAGAAGGCGTTCCTCAGCCGTGGACGAGCTTTTCGAAATGCTGCCACCCAAGCATCGAGAAGTTCATGAGTGATCGGAGTCCCCAGACGTGGGTCCTCGAAATTCAAAAATGCGCAATGGCGCGGATTCAGTCGGTAGCGGCGGAGCAGTTCGGTCAGCAGGGTCGATTTGCCGCAGCGTCGCACTCCCTGAATCACGAGCGCCAAGTCGGAGCGAAGCTTTCCCGGAAGAGCCACGTTGCGCGGTACCGCGTCCGGTACCTCGCGGTCCCAGAAGCTCCAATAGGCCGAAATATCCAGCAGCCGGTTCCCGTCCACGTGTCGAGTATGTTCGACAGTTTACATAGTGTCGAGTATATTCGACAGAATTCTGCTCGTGCCGCAGGCGGTCTAGCCCGCCCGGCGCCTCCAGGCGGCGCTGCGCGCCCGGATGCAGGCAGCTTCGTTAACGGCGCGGAGCTGCACGCTGATTGCGGCATGGCCTTGGTGTGAAAGGGCCGGAAGGCCTGCTCCAACGAATGCCGGGTTGCCGGAAGAGCGCGTTCGGGTGAGAAAATGCCGATGTCGGCGCAGTCCGTAGGTGCAGAAACGCCCAGGTCTGAAGATCTCGTGGCCGAAACGCGAACGATTCTGATCGATTGGGCGAAGCGGCGGTTTGGCAAGTTGCCTCCAGAGCCTTTCGTCGATTTGGTGCTCTCCAGCACCCCCGATGCCGATTTCTCCGTGCGCAAAGCGGCCATCGAGGCACTGGCTCGTCGCTTTGGCTTTGCCAAGCGGGATGCCCTGGTGGTGATATCGCGCCCGCGGGGATCGGAGCTCGGTCGATATCGCGTGGGGCGCAAGGGGAGCACCAAAAAGCGAGGTCACTATCACGTCGAGATGCTCAGCTTCCGACCTCTCGTTGCCAGCTGTGATTGCGCCGACTTCGTTCGGAGTTCGCTTGGCTTGTGCAAACACGGCCTGGCGGTGCTCTCGGCGTTGGGACCCCGAGCATTGTCACGTGAACCTCACTCCCGGCGAGGTCATCGCAAAAAGCCACGACTCCGCTGGGATCCCGTCCATCCTCTGGAAGGGTCCGCCGATCGTCTGGTTCGCTTGTGGTGGGAGGAGCGTGAGGGGCGTCCTGCGCTCCGCATGAACGGTAGAACGACACCAGCGCAGCGCCTGTCCCTCGTCGAAAAACAGCTGCTCAGTCTCCGTCGGAAGGAGTGTTCTGCCGAACCTGCCGCCCAGCGAGTTCTTGTCGAGGAGGCCGAGCGGGCTCGCCGCATGGCGGGCAACGACAGGGCAAAAAAGCGTGCGCTCGGGGCGCTGTCCTCGCTCGACCGGGAGCTGTACGACTATCAACGGGAGGGAGTTCGTCGATTCCTGAAGACGGGCCGGCTCCTGCTTGCCGACGACATGGGACTCGGCAAGACGACTCAGGCCATCGCTTGTTGTCACGTGCTCTATCGAACCCGCCACGTGCGACGTGGGATCGTCGTGGTCCCTGCCTCTCTCAAACCGCAATGGAAGCGTGAGTGGGAGGCAACGACGCGTGTTCCTTTGATCGAAATGGCAGGAAGTCCAAACGAGCGTGCCAAGCTCTACCGATCCACCGAGCGCGGCTTTCTGCTGCTGGGCTACGAGCAGCTCCTTCGGGACCTTCCCGAGGTGCAGGCTTTCGATCCAGAGTTCGTTCTGCTGTGCACG
>CAYTRQ010000580.1:0-3299 GCA_964440025.1 uncultured Polyangiaceae bacterium
CCCCAGTCTTACGGAATTGTACTTGCCGGATGTGTTTGTCAGGGAGGAGCTCCCCAAGAGGCCCGGTGGGGCGAAGCGGCATTGCCGGGTACTGGTTGCCTTTCCTGGAGCGTCCTCGGAAAACGCTCTACGCATTCGTGATGCGTCAGGGAACCACGATGAAACGCAAGAAGCAGCGCCACGACTCGAATTTTTGGATGTTCCACACGGGGCCAATGTGTCTCTCCATGAGACGAAGGAAGCGGGGGCGGTCTTCGCAGAGGTCTCGGTTCGGCATCTGCTTCCCCCAGATACGATTGCTCAAGGCGACGATCAGGATGACGAGGAAGATGAGGATTCTTTTGAGGGGCAAGAGTCGCTGGCATTTTTGGAGTATCCCCTTGAGGAGGTCCACAGCTAATGGGTAGCAAGGTGACTCCGCCTCGCGTCGTCGAGGTCCAAACGACACCACGACTCGTCCCGGTCAGCTACAACCCGGCAAGAGTCATTTCTTCCGACGATCAACTGCACCTGGATGTCCCGGGAAAATCCGTGGCCAGCAAAAACGGTGAACGGACTAACGTCAAGCTCGAGGACGCCAAGAAATCGCTGCCGCGTTTCGTCTACCTCTTTGCCACTGGTGAGTCTCTCGAGAAGGTGGCCAAAGCTCTTCCGGAAAACACGCTCAATAAGTTCTTGCTCAAGTATAGTCTCATCACGGCAAGCCAGCAGAACGTTCTGTTCAAAGTGCTGCGAGTCGACGGCGTGGATGCATTGGCGAGTCGTGATGGCGGCGAAGAGGCGGATACTCCATTTGGTGACACGCTTTCCAGTCTCGTGTTTCCGATAGCACCTGATTTGCGGTTTGTCGCCTTCGGTACTCCTCATCTCCTCACCAAGGAAGGCGTCGATAAGCTAGCCGCTGAAATGCCCGAAGACGGCGTCATAGAACTCAACCTGCTGAGCAAGCAGCTTCCGTCCTTCGATGCCAAGCAAAGCGGTCAGGAGAATGTCAAACGTGTCTTGCCCGTCGTCGATCCGCTCGTCATCTTGAGAGGGACGACACAGAAGTACAACCAGGCCTGCGACGCCTTTCTTCGACACACCGGGGACTTCCAGGCCAGAGTCGAGGATAAGTCGGCAAACGACACTGAGGCCGAATTTGGGCCGTTGGCGTTCTTCAGATACCAGACAGCACAAATTGTCACTTCCTTGACGGAAGAAGTTGTCAGCAACGCCGAGGCGAAAAAGGGAGCCAGCGACTTCATCAATAGATATGAATCCAAACGGGAGGAGCTACGGGATGCACGTGAGCTCGCAGCTCTTCACCTCATCCGCTGGCTCGAATCCGATTCCATGACATTGCTCGACGAGCTCCTTCGCGACGATGATGGTGCCTTCGTCAAAGTTTCCAAGGAGGTCGACGGAAGGACCGTCGAGGAGATTCCCTACGAGCTCTACGCCAAGCAAGTCGCGTTTGCCCTAGCACGCCTCATCGAGTCCGATCGCGGGCGCGCCTACCTGTCCGAGGTGCTCTCCGATCTCGATTCAGCCACGGGAAGCCGACAGGTCATCCGCCAGTTCCTTCTCCGCGAGGACAGTCCGGATGCCGACACCGCCCACGTAGCCCGGAGTGCTGCCGCTCCTCTTTTCTCGCTGTGGGGCTCGCTCTTTCCCTTGATCACTGCCCGCATCACCAACGCCGTGGCGAGCTACGGCTCCGACAACCTGACCACTCTCAACGAAGTCAGCAAAAAGCTCTGCCAACAGATCGCCTATCTCTTTGATGCTCAAATCTTCGATGTGGTGCAGCACTCCGCCACTGAGATGGAGATCCGTATCCAAGACAAGCTCGCCGACATCAACGTCGAGCAGATCGAATTGAAGCTGAATTCAACCACAGCTAGTTCCGCCCTCAAAAAGGTCAACGTCGCCACGGAGACCGCTGAAGGCGTAGCCCGAGCGCTCAATGCGGCTCTTGCCATTGGCTCCATCCGGGAAGCCGTCAAGAACAACAAGTACGATCTCGACACCTGGAACTCCACCTTGGAGTTTGCCCAGTCTCTCGTCTTTTTCGGAGACAAGCTACAAGCCAATTCGAACTTAACCAGACTGCGCCAGGCCATCTTTGGCGTCAAGACTGCCAAGGTCGTCACGGCTCGCTTGGCCATTGTGGGCGCAGTCTTCGACCTCGCAGCAGCCGGGCCGAGTGCCATCGACGCCTACCAAAAACATGACTGGAATAAGTCATTTGCCGAGGCCACCAAGGGTGCCGCGGCGGTCGGGACTTTAGCCGCCATCGTTCTTTCAGGGCCGGCCAGTTTGGTCGCGGCGATCTTTGGTTTGGCCACTCTCGGCGCCTCCATTTGGTCAGATCTCGCCACCGATTCTCGTTATGACAAGCTCGTCAAGTTTTCATACTTTGGCAACTGGTCCATCTCAGCCAAGATGGACAAAGAGGACCGTGCATGGACCGTGGCCAAAACCTTCGTGGACTGGAACCCCAACACCAAGGACGGTCTCGAAACGCATCAGCAGGCGGCCAATCAGATGCAGTTTTCCTTCCGCGTGGCGGCAGAAGACAACTTTCCCGTGACAGGTCCTTTAGCATCCGACGGCGACATTCGGATATCGGTCGCACAACTGCTCCCCAACTCAATCCTTCACCTTAAGGTCGACTCCGATTATGTGTTGTTATTTTCCCAGGACTCGCCGAGCCCGCCTGTGAAGGACGGGCACCTGTGGATCAGCTTCTCCGAAGGTCTTCAGACCGCGCAGCTCCATGACGAAAGCGGACACTTCGAGACCAAAGGCGCCCTCGTCGTGAAGGAAGACGACGGTCAAATCAACGTGTTGGTCCACTTGAGATTGAAGCACAACGTACCCGGCCAGGAGCTCAATAACATGACCGTCCGGGTACGCCTCGATGTGCTCGGTGATGGCAATGCCACCCAATCAGCAGACGATGGCTCCATTGTGGTGCCGACGACGGCCGAGGGGAAGAGATGGGTGGAGGCGAAGCTAGTTGAAGAACGGTCCGCAAAAACGATCGATGCGCGGTCTTTCGAAACGAGATACCTCGCATAGGGCAGCCTAGAACCCAAGACCACGCTCTATCCTAGTGATGCAGGCATCGCGTTCTTCTTCGGTGGAGAAATAGTAGGCGCATGCGAGTAGATCTGGCGACGCTTGAGCACAATCTTCATCAAAAGATTCTGGGACCCGGCCCAAAAGGGCGGACACAGTCCCGCACAATCCAGATTGGTTCGCATAGTCCAACTTCACCAACTTCTCGCACAGCTCCGCATCGGCGCGACAGT
>CAYTRQ010000581.1:0-3289 GCA_964440025.1 uncultured Polyangiaceae bacterium
CGCTGAGCTTGCGATGGGGGAGAGGAATAATCCAGCCCCATCCTTGAGGGACGATCATGATCCGGATTTCATGGCTTGGAGCGAGTTCGTCCATGATCTCACTCTTGATGCCTTGGAAGTGGGTAAACGCTGCCGCATGGCCGAAACCGGGGTACGAGCGAGCACTCCGATACTGGCGAGCGAGCAGCCTGTTCTGTCCCGTCGCATCAACGACAAAACGGGCCTTGAGGGTTTCTGCAGTCGTGTCCACTGAAACCGCATTGGACTCGATCGTGACCCGCTGGACTTTGGTTCCGTGCCGGACCACAGCACCAGAAGCTCGTGCTACGTCTCGTAGCTGGGAATCGAAGCCCGAGCGCTCGACTTGCCAGGCATGTCTTGGGGAGTTGGGTAATGCCCGCGAAAAGTCGAAAATGCGTTCCCGGTTGAGAGCTTCGCAGACGAACGACGCGCCTTGCTTGAGCAAATAGGTGTTCTCGCATGGTGGTACACCCAGCCTATCGAGTACCGGCAAGCAGACGGGAAGGAGTGACTCTCCGATTTGAAATCTGGGGAACTGCTCTTTTTCCAGCAAGAGGACATCGTTGCCACCTCGCGCCAACATCGAGGCGGTGGTGGAACCACCGGGGCCGGCCCCAATCACGATGACGTCCCACCATCTGGACATTAGTTGAATCCTCCGTCGATTCGGATCACTTGCCCAGTGATGTAGGCCGCTTCATCGCTCGCCAGGTAGCTGACGAGGCCTGCTACCTCCTCTGGTTTGCCGATCCGTCGTGAGGGGATTTGCATGACGACTTCTGGTGGGACTTTGTCGATCATTTCCGTAGCGACGAGTCCTGGTGCAATGGCGTTGACTGTAACTTTCTTCTTTGCCAGTTCGAGTGAAAGAGCCTTGGTAGCACCCAGGATCCCAGCCTTTGCTGCCGAATAGTTGACTTGGCCTCGATTTCCTCGCACGCCGCTAATCGAGGACAAATTGACAATGCGCCCGAACCGTTGCCGGACCATCGGCATGACAAGAGGTTGCGTGACGTTAAAAAAGCCATCGAGAGTTGTCCTCGTGACCGTCGCCCAGTCTTCCCAGCTCATGTTGGGAAAGGCGCTGTCTCTGACTACACCGGCGTTGTTGACAAGAACACTCACCGGTCCTTCGGAAAGGAGTTGCTCCATCGCGGCCGCTGTCTGTTGTCGATCGGCTACGTCAAATGGAAGAAGCGCTGCTTGGCCACCCTGTGCCTCGATTTCTTTTTGCACCTCGAGAGCGGGATCTCTTCCCCGATGGAAATTAATGACGACTTGGAAGCCGTCCTCAGCAAGCCGCTTCGCAATTGCTGCTCCGATGCCCCTGCTGGCGCCCGTGACCAGAGCGCGGCGAGCCGTTGGCCCTTCTTGTGAGGACTGCTCTTTCATGTCTGGCCTAAATAGCACCCTTGCTCTCCGATTTCGCGCCCTTCGCGCTTGGACGCTGTCCGGGGCGGGCCGAGGGGCCGTGTTGCCCAAAAAGCCGTTTTCTCGGGAAAAGAGGGGTTGCGCCCGGTTCCACCGGCTTGTCAACCGGTGTCCGTGGTCTCCTCAAGAAACGAATCGTTTTCGCAAGCATGAAATCCAGGTAAGCCGGAGCTGCATACCATTCGTCGTGCGGAGCCACCACCGAGTGCTTCGGCCTTGAATGACTTGGCGACTTGAGCCTGCCCAAGAAGTTCTGCCAGACTAGGCCGAGCTGTTTGACGTCGTCAGGTCACTCCTGCTGGGCTGCCGTTACCTGGGTTGTTGCAGTTCCAGGAAGGCGGCTCGGGAAGGCGATTTTGAGCGAAGACGACCTGCGGTTCAAAGGCGAATTCGACGGTCAAGCTTCGCGGAAAAAAGGGGGGCCTCAGGCACTATGCGTCATCATGTGATTCTCATTCCAGGCTTTTTTGGGTTTAGTGGGTTGGGAGATCTGTCCTACTTCGTTGGGGTCTCGGACAGGCTTCAGCAACGTTTTGCTCAGCATGACCTCGAGGTGGACATTCGCGAGGTGCGCACCCCCCCGATGGCGTCGATTCGCAGCAGAGCGGCGTCAGTCCGTGAGTCTTTGGTGGAAATTGTCGAACAGAGTGAGGGGCCTATTCACCTGATCGGCCATTCTACGGGGGGCCTGGATGCTCGAATCGCTATTTCTCCTGGTGCTTCCCTTCCTACGGATGTGGGTTTCAAAGATTATCACCGGATTCGAAGCGTAGCGACCGTTGCCACTCCCCACTTCGGCGCCCCACTGGCAAACTTTTTTGGTAGCGCCATGGGAAGACCACTTGTGAGGCTTCTTGCGCTATTGCTCACCGTAGTGCTCAGCCATGGAGAACTGCCCTTGCGAGCGGTGTTGAGGATCGGTCGTATTTTGACCCGGGCAGATGATGCCTTGGGCCTTGACCGTACTTTGCTCGATCAACTGTACGCGGACCTTCTTGCCGATTTCACGAAGGAGCGGCAGGACCAAATTGCTCGGTTCGTTGCTTCGATTTCCTCGGACCAGTCCTTGCTCTTCCAGCTCACCCCTGCAGGGTGCGATCTGCTCAACGCGACCTCTGCTGATCCAGAAAATATCCGCTACGGCTGTGTGGTGACCTATGCTCCGCAGCCGAATTTACGAAGTGTCTTGCGTCACCGACACGACGTCTACGCGCAAACTTTATCGCTCATCTATCGAGTTCTGTATCTGCTGAGCTCACGTACGAGTGCTTCGGAAACACCGATCCTGTCCGCTGAACAGCTGGATCAGTTGGCGGCTCTGATGAATCGTCGTCCAACTTTGCAAGACAACGATGGGGTGGTGCCCACGCTTTCGCAGGTTTGGGGAGAAATCATCGCGGTTGCGCCAGGAGATCATTTGGACGTTGTCGGACACTATGGAGCGTTGGACGTCGAGGATCCGCGGGCCGATTGGCTGCCGAGCGGCTCTGGATTCGATGGGCAGCGTTTCGGCGAGTTGTGGAGTCGGGTGGCGGATTTCGTAGTTGATGAAGCAGTCCATGAGCGCTCACGTGCATCTCATTGAGGGGGCGCTCTTCTGCAAGCGACAGGCCGATTTCGGACAGCGAATCGCAGGTTGTCTTTCGATGAATGGGGCATTGACCGCCGACACATCTTCTCTCAAGACCCACCGTTCCAGGACAGGGGTGGGAGAGGCAAGAGTGGGTGTGGCATGCTTTTGCGCAACGTAGCAAGTTGCCACGTCATGTTGGATCCAACCAATCCTAGTGCCTCGGCAACTCACGTTTCGAGCGGTTTCGAAGCCCTCCCAGAAGTG
>CAYTRQ010000582.1:0-3278 GCA_964440025.1 uncultured Polyangiaceae bacterium
AGGCAAAGACGTACCCGAGCGCGGTTTCGAAGCCGACCTCACCCACTTCGGGGAGGGCTTCGAAACCGCTCGAAACTATGTTGCCGAGGCACTAGTCCGAGGAGAAACTGGGCCACATCGAAGCGGCGACTGACCCCCAATTTGCTGAAGATTGACGCAACCTGATTGGCCACTGTGCGTTCAGCCGTGCCACGTTCAAACGCGATATCGCGGTTGCTCAAACCATCGCAGACCATCCAAGCGACATCTGTCTCAGCGCTCGAGAGACGCACCTCGAGCTCCGGACGAGGCGGAATGGGGACTCTCAAGCTGAGTAACGTTTCCTCACCAAAGGGAACTTCCGCCAACAGAGCGCGCCCCCCCCTGCCCTTTTCTGCCTCCAGCAGCGAACGCCAAGCTTCCAGCGCCGCAAATCGAGAGGAGACACCGAGCTTGGCCAAGCCATTGCCGAGATGACCACAGACACATTGTCTCGTAATCCCCATGCGGCGCGAAAGCTCACGATCGGGGACCCCGGACAAGACGGCGTCGAGAACCTCCTGCTCTCGAGTGCTAATGAGCGTCGCACCGGAACGAAGAAGCACCTGCAGTTCCGTCTTTTTGCGATGAACGTCGATGATCGTCCAGTCGCCCGCGATCAAAGAGGAACGAGTGAGTCGAGTTGCGTTTGAAAGTGGATGATGAGACGCGTCGTTCGCGGCAGCTCGCGGAGAAATTCTCGTTTGAGAATACGGGACATCGAGCTGCGGCGCCGCTTCATTCGTTGATTCTGGAGAGCTCACCGAATTGGCTGGCATTCCTCCCAACGCGGACCCTCCCTCCATCGCGGATTGATCCTGCTCGGAGCGCTCCATCGCAGGCAGCCCACGCCGGGGTGGACCGAGATCAGAAGCGGACGGTCGCCCGTGCGCTTCTGCCCCATATCCATGCGCTTCCGACCGATACAGGCCCGACTCGTGCGCAGATGAACGCTCTCCTTCCTCTAAAGAAACCAGGGAAAGCTTCGTCTCGTCTGTCTGTTTGGGTGCTTGCTCTGTCGCCATCTCGTACTCCGAGGTTGCTGTGGACCTGCTCAGGCCTTCTCATTCTAGCTGAGGCTGACGCTTTGTGCAGCTACGAAAACCGGCCCGCCGGCTGGTTCCTCACCTGCGAATCACACCTCGCTGGTCCATGGGGGCCAAAGGTCCGACCCTACCCCACCGACGAGGCCTTCTGATGCGTAATGCCTCTATTTGCTAAATACCTAGTTCGCATCCGAAAAGGATGCGAACCAAACAAGCAACAGAGAGTTCGACGGCTAAAAATGCCCGTAAAAAGCGACAGGCGCCCGCCCTCGCCCCGCCCTCTCGCATCCGTCAGGATGCGAGTCGAAAAAGCAACTTCGATATACCTAGCTTTTCTAGGGTTTCGAACCAAGTAACCATCATCCACACATGTCGCATAAAGTGTGCAGGCAGAGGGCTTTGGCGCTCTCAAAAGCGCCTTGGGCCCACGGTCCGAAGGTTTGAGGTCTGAAATTTCTCCGCCCTCTTGGCTCGGCCCCAGACACCTTCTGACCCGCCGCCCTTCGAGGGGCCCGGGCACTCGACTCGGCCCCAGCCTCTTTCTGGGCTGGCACGTCGACCGGCCCGGCCCCAGCGCACCTTCTCACGATCTCGACGGACCGGACTCGCCGGCCAACCTTCTGAGTTCCTGACCGGGGAGGCGTTCTTTTGGTGGGCGCAGACGGACTCGAACCGCCGACCACAGCCTTGTAAGGGCCGTGCTCTACCAACTGAGCTATGCGCCCAAGAGCGGCCCGCTTGCTACCCCGAGCGCGAGCGGACCGCAAGAGTTCGTGCTGCAGCTTGGAAGGCTTCTGCCGCGCTTCCCGCGGGCGGGTGAGGCAAGCTTTGGCACAGCCCTTCCCCCGGTCGGATCGATGAGCCGCCGCCCGTTGTTCGCGGGCAGCGCCGGCACGCGAAGCCCGTTCGGGGCGATGAGCCAACGCTGCTAGGCGATGGGCCGCTGGCCTGGATCGGCCGGGTCCCGACCGGCGTGGGGATCGCTGGTCTCTTCGTCTTCTTCCGCGTCGGTCAACTCATGATAGATAGCGACTTGCCCAGTTTTGTCACCAAAGAGCTTCGACGGATCGTCAAGCAGCAACGATTCATGGAGCACCTCGTCCATGTGCTCGACTAGAACGATACGCAAAGCTTGGCGAACAACCTCGGGCACTTCTTTGAGGTCTTTTTCGTTGTCCCTGGGAATCAACACGGTAGCGATACGATTCCGGTGAGCGGCAATGAGCTTCTCCTTCAAACCGCCGATTGGCATCACGCGACCACGCAGGGTAATTTCCCCGGTCATGGCTATATCATGGCGCACAGGGATTTTGGTGAGGGCGCTCGCCATGCTCGTGGCCATCGTCACTCCTGCGCTCGGTCCGTCCTTCCGAACGAAATCCGGGAAATGAACGTGGAGATCCTTCGTCTGGTAGAAGTCGGATTCGAGCCCCAGCACGTTGGCGCGAGAGCGGATGTAGCTCAGAGCCGCCTGTGCGCTCTCCTCCATCCCCTTCTCGAGAAGGCCAGTAATCACTAACTTTCCTTTCCCCGAGACCACACTCACCTCACTGTCGAGAATGTCGCCGCCGTAGTCGGAAACACTGAGTCCATGTGTGAGACCTACCAGATCGGGCTCGTTGATATGAACATCTCGATATTTGTGGACACCGAGCAGCTCGACCACGTCTTGCTTTTCAATGCTGATCGGAGGGATTTCGCTCTCCGCTGCCGTATCCCGACTGGAACCTTGCGCGCTGCTCGCTTCCCGCTGACTCGATGGATCCCCATGATCCGTCGGATCGGCGGATTGCTTGGTTACCGCTTCCGGCTCCACGCCGGGTGCTGATCCCGTCAAGTCCCCCGACGTCTGCGTGCCTTGTTCCTGCTTCTCCTGTGTATTCAAGGCGCGTTGTTTCAAGGCCCACTGCCCATGCTCCTTGGCGACCTTCAGGGCGATCTTGCGCAAAAGCGAGGAGGTCTGCCTTTCCAAATTTCGCACTCCCGCCTCACGCGTGTAGTGGCGAATCAGTTCTCGAATCGCCTCATCACTCAGATGAATGGACACGTCGCCGAGACCGCAATCTTTTTGATTTCGTGGAACCAGAAAGCGCTTGGCAATAGCGAGCTTCTCCAGTTCCGTATAACTAGAGAGCTCGATGATTTCCATGCGATCGCGGAGCGGCATGGGGATACCACCAAGGGTATTGGCCGTGGTGATGAACATGACCTCGG
>CAYTRQ010000583.1:0-3267 GCA_964440025.1 uncultured Polyangiaceae bacterium
AGAGAAAAGTGGTCTCCCTACCGACCACTTTTATGTGGTCGCAGCACTAGGTCGCTGTCGAACCTACGCTGCTTTCAGCACCGCGTTTCTAAATTCCTCGAATTGGCAGGAAGTCAGAATCGTCCTGGCGTCAGCCGAGTTCTCGAAGGAGTTGACGACGTCCGTTATCTGGCTGAACGAACGAGGGCTCGACATCCGATGCGTGAGGATGAAACCTTACCGCCTGGGGGACGCGCTGCTGCTGGACGTTCAACAAGTGGTTCCTCTCCCGGAAGCCGCGGATTACCAGGTGCAGGTTCGAGAAAAGGCAGAGGAAAAGCGCCTAGCTCGCAAGTCCAACGCAGACTTCACCAGATTCGATCTTCACGTTGGCGGCAACGTGTACCGCGACCAGTGGAAGCGCGGAATGATTCTCCGCGCGGTTAGCGCGGCTGTCGCTAGCGGTGTTTCGCCTGATGAGCTCGCAGACTTGTTGCCTCGCGGTGCGTCGCGCTTCGTGGCTGTCGACGGGGTGTGCAACGCAGACGAGTTCTTGACCCAGTTCAGCGCTCTCCGGACGCCGCGTGGGGCGAGCTATGACCCCCGTCGGTTCTTCATCGCGGATGGCGACCTCATTGCCTTTCAGGATCGCACGTACGCATTCTCGAACCAGTGGGGTGGAAAGGGCGTTTTCAAGGCGCTCAAGGCCCTCGCTGAGCGTTTCCCCGACCTGGACATTCGGTGGAGCAAGTCTGGTGCTGTTTCCCAGGGGCACCACGAGGAGTCGGCGACGGTCCCAGTTGGTGAGGAACTGCAATGAGCAACACCGGAACCTGTGCGATGTGCCAGCAACCCAACGTGACGCTGATCGATAGCCACGTTCTACCCAATTGGGTGTACCGACGGCTGCATCGCATGAACCCCGGGAACCAGCTCATTGCCACCGGAAATGGCAAGGTAGGGTACACGTCGAAACAGGACTCGGCCTACCTCCTGTGCCGACCGTGCGAAGATCTGCTCGGTCGGAGAGAGCAATATGTTTCACGGGTGGTCGTTCAACCAGACAGAACGTTCCCGGCCTTGGCTCACGTAGGCCCGGCGACACCGGTGGTTCCCGGCGTTGACCTGGTGACCGCCGGAGCGCTTGATGTCGACCAGCTCACCTACTTCGCCGTGAGCGTATTCTGGCGGGCAGACGTGGCCCAGTCCGATCCGCTCGTGTCGCTCGGAGAATACAGAGAGCCAATCCGGGAGTACCTGACTGGCAGCGCACTCCCAGCCGGGGTGTACCTTCAAGTTGTCCTCTTGGACCCTCCCCGAGGCGATTTCGTTGCGAGAGTCGCTGCGGCTCCAGAGAGCCATCCGGGGGGCTTTCTCCACGATTTGGTCGTACTCGGTCTCCATTTTCGCCTCTTCACGACCCAGGACCCGGGCGTCGTCAAGGCGGCGGAAGCCTTCTCCCTTCCGCACACCAAATCCCTCATTGTCGACAGACGCAGGAACGCTTCGGATATGGTTGCAGAGGAAGCTCAGACCAGCACGGCGTACGGCAAGCTTGCAGAGAAGACCTGACTGCGAAGGCGTTGGACGTGAAGTTCCTCGCCGATTATGAACCTCTCGGAGCGAACTTGGAATTCCACTGACCGACGCCGGTCTGCAGATCGAAGTCGCCGCGCCACAGCAGTCGCGCTTCGTCATACAGGGCTTCGGGCACCTTGTTCCTTCGGGGGTCGAACTCCTTCTTGTTGTGCGATACGAGGAGAGCCGGCCCGGACGTATCTTCCCTGCGGTCCTTGATGATCGCCGCGAGGAGGTGAAGATCCACCACGTCCTTCCCCCTGAACTCGACTTTGGCCCGCAGCTCCCTCAGCACTTCGAAGTTGGAGGTCACGTCCTGCAGGACAGTGATCGCAGGGTCAGCTTCGATGTCATCCAGAATCGAAAGCGTCTTTCGTTGCGCGTACTTGTCTACGACGTCCGATTGGAGCGCTAGCGCGATAGTGGAGAACTCGGTGAGTCCGTTTCTGACGCCAGTAGCGAGCTCGTTGCGAAGCGATGTGAAAGACGCAGCGAGCTGATTTGCCACGTCCCCCAGAGTGCCCCGCGCTTCGAGTAGGGACGTCATCGGTATTCGCAGACGGCAGTTCCCGGCGGTTGCTTCCGACCGCAGGTTTGTCGCGTCTCGGTGCAGTTGATGATGGGGAAAGGCGAGCGCAACGATCCAATTGGTCTCGCAGTACACGATGGGCGTCGTCATCTCGACGAATCACTCCGCCGCGTCGTGCCGTTCGAGAAGACCATCCCAGATTTCAAGGTTGGCCTGGGCGAGATTGCCAACGACGTCGGGAACCATCGCCGGGATGGCCGACTCGTGGAGAAAAGAATACCAAGATGATCCGATGGCTTCGAGCATGCGCACGACGCACTTCACGAACTCCGGCTCTGACAATGACGAATGGGCCGCAATCTTGGCGCCAGTGAACAGGGCATCGGTGTCCAGGACATGCTGCTCGTACCGATTGTCGCGGAACTCCATACTGGAAAGGGTATCTCGCAGGACTACCGTGTCCTTCCGCGCCACGATCATGCCAACCCGGACATTTCGAAGGAACATCCTCTCCGAGAACGCCCGAACGACGTCCGGCGCAACCTGCGCTAACTCGGGGTGGACCTCGACGAGAAGGTCCCGGTTTCCCGTTACGGGATCGAGTGCGGCTATCGTGGACGGCATGACAAGGGGAGTGTAGCGCTTCTCGGTGGGGTTGGCGAAGGTCGTCTTTCACCCTGAACTGCCCCATTCGGAATGGTGCACGAACCTCCGGGAACAGGCCTTTCAGCAACCGGTTCGTGGCCCTATCCCGATACCACGGCCACGGCGCAAGCCCGGTTGTCTTTCTAGCTCGTCACCGACGAAGGCCCAAAGTTTCCGAAGCCCTGGCTCGTCCTTCGTACGGCAGAACTGCAGAGTGCGAAGATGCCTCGTGCGGCACGCTCCTTGGTACTTCCGGTCCAGTCAATCTGGACCACCGAGCGTGCTGTTGGCAGCGAAACCGGAATGGACCAGAGCGGCCACGTGAACGTCATGTCATCGCCTCGACCGACAACACCGGTGGTGATGATCCGCGACCCGTGCGGAAAGCTTGGCAGCAGCGGAAGGCCGCGGAACGCGAGCCATTCCAACGGCGCATCCACCCGCGTTCCATCGCCGCTCGGATTGTTTGCCATAAGAGCCCAGTTGCGCTCGGCACCCGGGTCCCACCGAAGGTTACTTCCTGGACGCTCGCCGGA
>CAYTRQ010000584.1:0-3254 GCA_964440025.1 uncultured Polyangiaceae bacterium
TTTCCACATAAAAGTGGTCTCCCTACCGACCACTTTTATGTGGTCGCAGCACTAGAGCGAAACACGGCCACATCGAAAAGCGCTGGAATTGGCTCCGCCGAGGCTCGTCTCATCCACCGTGAGTGAGTGACGGCAGGGCCCTCTCGCGAGGCTCGCTTCACCCACCGCGGGTGAGCCAGCGGGAGGCCTTTTTGAAGGGATGTTTGAAGTGACGTGCCGGCGTTGTCGCGCGGCGAGCTTCATGAAAATGGGCCGCGTCGGTCATCCGACGGAATGTTCGAGAGGATTCCTCCGACTACCGTTCCTGCCCTCGAACTCCAGACATCGGGCTGAGTGGGTTCCACGCCCGACGAGGGATCACTCATGCGACCACGGCTTCCCGCTCTTCCCGTCACGCACGAAAACAAACTCTGGCTTGCCACTTTCGTCGGGCTGGCCGCAATGGCGACGTACGCCACGGTCGGCGCCGTGACCATGCAGCTTTCTCCAAGAACTCTTCCTTTCGGAATCGTCGACCACTTCATACCGCTCTTGCCATGGACCTTCTGGATCTACGCAACCGTTTACCTCATCTACGCGGCGTCCTGCGTTCTCCAACGCGATCTATACACCTATCAAATATTCATCTACGGGTACGGAATCGCAAACCTCGCCTCCAGTGCCATCTTCATCATCGTTCCAACGACTTTCCCTCGCGAGCTCTATAGCATAGATCATAGTCAACAGATCACGAGTTGCAGCGCTCAGGCCCTCGCTTGGTTTCGAACCATCGATCATCCCACAAACTGCCTACCCAGCATGCACGTAGGATGCTCCGTCCTGGCAACTCTTCCTTTTCACGGTCACCGACCAAAACTCTTCCTGCTATTTTCTGCATGGACTGCCGGAATTGCGCTGACGACCCTCAGCACGAAACAGCACTACTTCATCGACGTCGTGGGAGGCCTCGCACTAGGACTTGTAAGCTATCATCTCGCTCGAATCCTGCTGAGCAAAGAAACAATTGGCAACAGCGACGTCGCCGACGCCGAACATGACGAAACGACGTCGCCGGCGGAGAACGCAACGACTGAATCCGCGACAAAAGATGTGCGTTTTCCACTTACCCACTACGGAAAAGATCTTCGTCCATCGCGCTGCGGAAGAACCAGCGGCTGAGCTCCAAGACTGTTTCTTCCTTGTTTTTCCAGTCACCAAAGCACGTCACCCTTGGCATGCAGAATCCTGCCGCACGGAATCGCAACATTGACCCGTGTTTTAACGAGCGACGGCAGACATCAGGAATGCAGCCCCAATGAACGAGCGGCTTCGGTGCTCCGCCCCCTGAATGCTCCGCCCCCCATTCCTCGCTCAGGGGAAGCTGCTCGCTCAGGGAAGAGAGAATGGGGGTTCAATGAACGAGCGGGACGGCCGCTCAATGAGCATGATAACGGTCGGCCCTTGTCTTTTCAACTTCGGATTGTCCGCTTTGCGGCATCACGGAATCTTTCAAAGAGATTTCCAAGGACAGAAGTCTCCCAAAGACGAAGCCTGAAAAGGAGCTTGCGATCTCCTGTCCAACTGATCGATAATGCCAGTGGGGAAGGCGCAATGGTGGCGATTTCTCCGCTGTCGTCAGGGAAGTTCGGCAAGGTTTTCTTTTTGCAGAAGCTCTTTTCGCACGGTCTCTTTCGGCAGGGTCTCTGAATTGAAACAAACGACTCTTCAAGGGGAAGACGATATGAGAAATTGTTGCGGGATTGGTCGCATAGACGGAAAGTTCTCTCGCCGCGGGATGCTCGGCATCGGAGCCTCCGGATTCGCTGGAGCGATGGCTCCTTCGTTCGCCCAGGCGTCCGCGGGACAAATAGGTGGCTATCGACCTTTGCTTTTCAAAGGGGGAACCGTGCTCACTCTCGATCCAGACATCGGAGACTTTCAGCGAGCCGACGTTCTGGTCGAAGGGGGAAAAATCAAGGAGGTCAGCCCTCACATTCATGCCTTTGGTGCGAACATTGTAGACGCCCGTGGGATGATTCTTACCCCCGGCTTCGTGGATACGCACCGTCACATGTGGCAGGGGCTGATCCGCAATAGTGGCCCCAATGACCTTCTCTTGGAGTACCTCAACACGGTCCTTTTCGGGTTTGCCCCGGTCATTACCCCGGACGAAATCTATCTTGGAAACCTGCTGAGCGCCCTGTCCGCTGCCAATTCTGGAATCACCACGGTCTTGGATTGGTCGCACATCGCAACCAGCCCCGAACATACAGATGCAGCCATTGAAGGACTCTTTGCCTCCGGCATTCGAGCAGTCTACGGCTACGGCCCCAACTTCGGCACGGACCCTCCCTGGTACGAGAATCTGGACAACCCCTATCCGGGCGACATTTATCGCTTGGCTACGGAGTACTTTTCTTCTCCGGATCAGCGTTTGACCTTGGCTCTGGCTGCGGCCGGACCGGAGTTCGCACCGCTCGATGCGGCCGTGATCGAGTGGCAAGTGGCTCGCGATCTCGGGGTGCCCATTACCGTCCACGTCGGCGTGGGAGCTCCAGGGCAGACGGGTCTTTTGGCCGAGTTCGCCAATCGTATCAATCTAGCTGATGATACGACCTACATTCATGCTTGCACGCTGAGCGACTATGAATGGGATCTCATTGCCAATACTGGTGGGAGCGTATCCATTGCCGCCCCCGTGGAAATGCAAATGGGACACGGGATGCCCCCCATTCAACGCGCGCTCGATCGGGGAGTCCGCCCCACGTTGAGTGTGGATGTAGAGACCAACCAACCCACGGACATGTTCACACAAATGCGGGCATGCTTTGCTCAACAACGGGCTCCGTTGAACCAGCAACATCTGTTCCCTGACGTGTCTCACAAAGATGAGCTGTTGACCGCTCGAGATGTTCTCGAGTTCGCCACCATTGAAGGAGCGCGAGCCAACGGCTTGGCACACAAGGTAGGCACGTTGACTCCCGGAAAACAGGCAGACATCAACTTGCTCAAGGCACGCAGTATCAATATCGGGCCGGTCAATGATCCGGTCGGTGCTGTGGTCCTCGGAATGGACACGAGCAACGTCGATTCGGTTTTCGTTGGAGGACGACCGGTCAAGTGGCGCGGGCATCTCGTGGACTTCAATGAGCATCGCTTGCTCGCCTACGCCGAACACGCTCAGCTTGCGTTGCTCGAGCGTGCCGGGGCTCCTCCTCCAGGGCTCTAAAGCACCGCTCACAACCTCGAAAGACTCCGTCGACGCTTCAGCCACA
>CAYTRQ010000585.1:0-3233 GCA_964440025.1 uncultured Polyangiaceae bacterium
TCTTCTCCACCAACTGCATCAGTTCCTTAGCATCGATAACACCATTGGGATCTGCCGGTGTCTCTTGCGGAGAAGGGGTCGGTGTCTTTGGCGGAGAAGATGTGGTTGTTTTTGGGGTGGAGAACTCCGCGGGCTCGGAAAAAGACGGCACGGATTCTTCCGTCTCGTCCTTTTCCAGGATGGCGATCAGAGCCCCTGCACTGAAGGCTCCCAACAAGCACAAAACCACCACAGGAAAGAGCAACCTTCGACGCTGGTGGATGCCGGGGAGTGCGGATTCGGTGGGAGTCAGAATTTGGGCGGGTTGTTTCGAAGGACTCTCTTCGGTCGAAGAGGAAGCTGGAAAGGAGAAGTCGGGGGTGCCCATCTTCAAAGTGCGTTCCCAGGGGGACGAGTCGTTTCTCTCGTTTTCTGAGTCGAATCGTCGGCGCCTTGTTTCTTGTCTGGGTTTCAAATTGTCTTCCGGGCGGATTGTTTGTCTGAGGAGCCTCTCCTCGGGCAATCGCGGCGGAGGGTTGCGCAAGGCGCTACGGAGGAAATCCATAGGGATTTGGATGAGTTTGCCGCCCGACGAGCCCTTGGTTTCTGGCTCGTCTGGGGAACGCTCGGACCGATCGGGGGTGGTTTGCGGAGTATCCATAGAAATCGCCGACGGGGTTGAACGAGAGACTAGCGCAACAATGGGGCTTCGTCAGAAGAATGGGGGAGGTGGCGAGGATATCAGTGCGCCGAGCCGGTCAACGTCTCGGTGGGATCCAACGGACTGAGCTTGAATTGCGAGGTGCCCATAAAAAAGCAAGGTGACAATCTAAAAGGGGGCGACTTACATGGTGTCTCTGGTCAGCGGGCCTGATTTCGACGCTCCGGGGAAGAGTCGCGGGACGGTGATTCCCATTCAGGCTCGTCATCCCAGGGATAAACGACTTCGCTGGAGGGGTCATCCGAACTCTTGCGTTCCGCCGAACCGGGTTCCGCGGGCTCCTCTGGAAGGGCATCAGCCTCTCGTGCCGCCGGTGTGGGCTCGGACTGGGGCCTGGGTGGAGAGGCCTCTTTCACTTCTTGCTCGCCGGGAGAAGGTGATTGGCCCTGTGGCACGAGCCTCTCCTCCTTTTCTCCCTCTTTGGGACCAGTCCTCCCTTCTTTTTTTGCGGGGCGGCTGACCAGGCTTGGCTTTGTCGGGCTCGGCGCCGGAGATGGGGGCCTTGCCTCGGGCGGCTTCTTGGGACTCGGCCGGGGGACGGATGGCTGTGGGGAGCTGGGTAGGGGCTCAGAAGTGGGGGAAGAGCTCGGTCGAGAAATCACCGGAGAGACGGACCGAGAAACGTTGGTCGCCGGCTCCTCTCGCTCAGGTTGCGCCTGGCCCTGCCCAGAAGCACCGACTCCTTCCACCGAGATCGGCCCAAGGGTCAGAGGATGCCCTAATAGCACGAGCGAGCCGGTGAAGGCGCTCAAGGCAGGTACCAACACCCCCGGGTGCTGGTACCATCTCCTTTGCAAACGGCGAAGGGAGCTCGAGGTCGTGTCGAAAATGCGGTACGCACCGCGGCGCCAGCCCAATATCCACGGGGGGCTGTGAGGCCAGTCCGGCAGCTGAGCCTCCACCGCGGGATGAAGCCGGTAGAATCTCGGTGAGGACCGCGGTGGGTCACGCCAGTTCGATACTGAAGCTGAATTTCCCTGCCATGGGTCCGGCGCAGGTGAGTGAGATTCTGCCCCGAAAGGTCTCGGTTCCTCTCCAACGGACTGCGAAGATCTTCGAGGACTCAAGGCTCCGTGCGGGGAATCGGCAGGTGGTTCATCATGCACGCTCTGGGGAATCGCAGGCTGAGGAACGCGTTGCGTCGCCTCGTCGAGAGGCAATCCGGTATAGAGAGGCATCGTTTCAGCTCCCCGGAAGGGGTCCGAAAACGAGGGCCACTTCAGCTCTTTCCGATGGAGCCGCCCCTCACTGCTCAGGGACAACTCGGCCTTGTAGCGCGACAGCGCAGCGCTTGCCTGCTTGCCCAATTCCAGAGCATTTGCGGCTCGTTGCCCCGGATGTTTTGCCATGGCCATATCGACGAGACGGGCAATATACTCGGGAAAGTCAGCGAGCTCCCGATCCAACTCGGGAGTTTCGGTCCACAGATGCCATCTCCAGATGGACTCGGCGTCAAAACCATAGAATTCCTCGCTATCTATTTCCTGACAGAAGATCGGATGCGAGCCGTAAAAAATCTGAAATGCCACGATCCCCAATGCATAGAGATCGCTGCGGTGGGTCGCCGGCAGGCCACGGAGCTGCTCAGGACTGACGTAAAGGCTGGTCCCCATCACCACGTTGGGCGCCGTTTGAAACCCTTCGGATCCCGCGAGCTTGGCCACCCCAAAGTCGAGAATCTTGGGGGTTCCATCCTCCTGTAGGAAAATGTTGGAGGGCTTGATATCTCGGTGCACCACTCCTTCCAGCCGAGCGAAGTCCAACGCACTACAAAGATCTCGCAAGATCTCCAGCCCCTCCTCGATATTGAACGCCCCATCCCGCCGTAACGTTCGCTCCAGAGAATAGCCACGGAGCAGCTCCATCACGATGTACAGATGGCCGTCATCGCTCATGCCTGCATCGAAAACATCCACGATGTTGGGATGCTTGCTCAACTTCCCCAAGACAATGGCCTCCCGCTGCCCACGACACAGAGTTTCATTCGCACGGCCAGGAGGACGTTCGATAACTTTGATCGCAACGTCACGAGACAGAAAGAGGCTCTCCGCTCGATACACCCAACCATAGGCTCCCCGTCCCACGACCTTGAGAATCTGATACTTCTCAAGAAACACATCTCCGATCCGGAGGGGGCCGTCTTTGCTGCAAGACGTCATCAGGTTCTCCTGCCCCATGCTCAAAGGAACAAGCTGGCAAGGCAAGCCTCATTTCTTGCTGTTCGCCGACTCCACCGGCCTTCCCCAGCTCGTCCACCGTCCATCCACAGCCCCTCCCTGGCCCAAATAGCCCCATCAACTCGAGAAATCCCTCCGTTCGAACGCAGACCCGCCAACTCATGGCGTCTCCCTTTCAAACGCGAACCAATCGACTCCAGGCAGTCCCCTCCTGCTCAACGGAGGGTGGAGCGAGTCGGAAGGAGCAGAACTACTCTGGTTCGCCTCCGTAAAATCTTTCCCCCTTTCGGGGGTGAGCCGGCGTTCTAGTGCTGCGACCACATAAAAGTGGTCGGTAGGGAGACCACTTTTCTCTC
>CAYTRQ010000586.1:0-3231 GCA_964440025.1 uncultured Polyangiaceae bacterium
ATTGGAATGCCTCGAGAAGGTCAGCTTCGGAGTGGCAGGGAGCCACCAAGATATTGTCTTCAAATAGTGCACCGGGAGGGGCCAGTTGTTGGAAATGTGCTTTCACGCGTGCGAACATTAAATGAGCTCGCGTGCATTCACAAAGCTTGAAGGATTTTCCTCATTCTCACCCCGGTGATAGTGCGTTTTGCTGAAGTAGAGCGCGCGAAAGCTAGAAAAGAAGGCCAAGGACCGAAATGGGCTGCTGCAAACGCTTTGAAGCCTCGTTTCATGAGGGCTTCGAAGAGTGAATGGTATGGTCCGTGCCATTGAGGAAGTCCTATAGCCTGAAAGCCTTGGCGAGCAGTTGGTAGGACCGGAGTCGAGATTGTGGTTCGTGCGTAAGAGTCATGACAATGAGTTCATCAGCGCCGGTGTCTGTCGCAAGTGCCTTGAGACGGCCGTAGACGGTCTCCGGCGTTCCCGCAATCAGGAGGCGAGCCATGGCGCCCAGCGCGTCTCGTTCTGGAACGAAGCCAGTCTGTCGTACTTGATCCGGCGTGGGAACAGCTACGGGACGACCTTGCTCAATGTGAGCGAGAACATAAAGAACCGGCAAAGCCAGCTCCTGGGCTTCCTCTTGCGTTTCGGCGCAGAGCGCATGGACGGCGAGCATTACCTTGGGGCTCTGAAATTGTTGCGATGGTTTGAAGTGAGCCCGGTAGCTAGCGATGGCCGCGTGTGGAGAGGCCGGGCTGAAATGTCCCGCAAATGCGTAGCCCAGTCCGAGCTCTCCGGCTAGGCGAGCGCTACCTCCGCTGGAACCGAGCATCCAAACTGGAGGAAGTTGAATTTGAGAGGGAGCCACGAAGATCTGTGAAAACGGATGATTGCTAGGGAAATTTCCCGCATCGAAGGAGAGGAGCTCTTTCAAGCGCTCGGCGAATTTTTCACCTGGGGAGCTCCGCAAAGCATGTGCCGTAAGAGGATCTGCGCCCGCTGCCCGTCCGATGCCTAGATCGATCCGTCCAGGGCAAAGCACTTCGAGGGTTCGATACTGTTCAACGACGCGAAGGGGAGCGTGATTGGGAAGCATCACGCCGCCGGCTCCCAAGCGGATTCGTCGGGTTCGGGCGGCCACGTGAGGAATGAGCAACTCGGGCGAGGTGCTGGCGATGTTTTCCATCCCGTGGTGCTCAGCAAACCAAAGACGGCGATAGCCCAGTTGGTCAGAGAGCTCAGCTAGCCGTTCCGCCCCAAGAAGCGCCTTTTCAGCCGAGCCCCCGCTGCCCACCGGCAATACGTCTAGCACCGAGAGATCCATGCGCGAGTTTTCGCATGAAGGAGTGACAAGGGCCACAGTTGAGGAGGCTGGTCTTGGAGTGTCTTGGAAGGCAGGTGCGTCACGCCGAAGGGGCTCCCGTACGGGGCGCTGCGGCAAGCAACCGCCCTCATCGAAAAAGCCGGTGGAAGAGGCTTCTGTAGCCGTTCGCCTCGGTCGCTGACGAGCGAGCAGTGGACGGCTCTTTGGAGGTTCCGGCGCTAGCGTTTGAGCCGGCACATCACCTCCGCTAGCGTTTGAGCCGGCACATCACCTCAAAAGACCCCGCCGCGCTCCGTGGGCGGGTGAGGCGAACCTCGACGGAGTCCCTTCCATGGGTCGATTCGATGCGGCTCGTTGTCTGCGGGCGGCGCATCTCACCAGACTATCTCGGAGCTCCCGAGATACGTTCTAGTGCCTCGGCAACTCACGTTTCGAGCGGTTTCGAAGCGCTCCCAGAAGTGGGTGAGGTCGGCTTCGAAACCGCGCTCGGGTACGTCTTTGCCTCGGCTTTTTTGCTGGTTTTTGTGCTGCGACGACCGGAGGAAGATGAATGATTTCGAGAGAAAAGTGGTCTCCCTACCGACCACTTTTATGTGGTCGCAGCACTAGGATTGACTGACTCCTCAAAGGAAAACGGAACGTGCCGAAGCTCGCTGAAGCTCTTGGAGTGATACCGGGGGAATGTACTCTTTCAGGTATTCACGAATCCACCATACACCCTTGTCTTTTCGTTCCTGCCAAGAGCTAAACCGGTAGCGATAGAGACTGACTCGAAGATATCGAGGAGGAGAATCAGGAAACGGATTTTTGCCGATTAAGGCAAGTGTCTGAGGATCGTTTTCTAGGAGCTTTTCAAGAAAATGAATGAACCAACGAGGGTGACCGAACGGGCGCAGTGGAATGAACCACAGCTGCCAATCCAAGCGCAGGTGGTACGGGGCAATCTGTCGAGGACGACGTTTCGGGTCGCCGGGTTTGGCTTTCATCTCGTACTCGCGCCAGGTGGCATCTTCTGATGGGGTAGCATCTTGAGTTCCCTCGATGATCACCTCGTTGCGTTGACGGGTGACGCTTCCGAAGGCGCCATATGTGTTGCAGATGTGTAGAGGGTTGAAGCTGTAGTTCATCAGTTGCCGTTTCGAAAGTAGGTTGCGGACGGGTTGGACGCTGAGAACTACGGTGAGGAGGCCAACGGCATAAGTGATCACCTCGAACCACGGAGGAACTGCCTTGGAGTTGGGCAGCGCTAGGCCAAAAATGGAGTTCAATGCGTTGTCTCCTAAAGTAGGGAGAGCAACGACGATTGTAAGAAAGTTGAGCCACGAATAGTTGCCGCTTTGGACGAGCCAAAGCTGGCTAGTGATGATAAGCGCGCCCGCGACAGACGCGATGGGCTGCGGGGAAAAAATGAACCAGACAACGCCAAGTTGGACGACGTGGTTTCCGAACGTCTCTATTTTGTGCAGTTTGAGAGAAGACTTGTGAAAGTACCAGCTGAGCGGATTGGGAATTGGCTGCGTCTCGTGATGATATCGCATGCAGGTCAAGTCGCGCCAGCAACGATCTCCACGCATCTTGATGAGCCCAGCGCCGAGCTCGATACGAAAGAGAAGCCAACGGATGAGATAGATGATGACTACTGGCTTTTGCATCCAGTGAGGCCCCATGAAGATCGCCAAGAACCCGGCATCGAGCAACTTCGATTCCCAACCAAAGCCGTAGAATGTGCCGCCAATATTCATGATGGACATGTAAAGGGCCCAGACCAAGAACCAGACCAATATCGAAAGCCAAATTGGCCCGCTGTCCGACAGTCCGCTTGCTGCACAGAGTGAGAGAATAATTCCGAGCCATGCGATCAATCCGAAAAAGCGATCGGAATAGTGAAAGTGGAAAAGGCTGGGCGCGCTCTTGAAATGATCGACGCC
>CAYTRQ010000587.1:0-3231 GCA_964440025.1 uncultured Polyangiaceae bacterium
GATAGTAACCAACCTAGGAAAGAGAGTAACGAGAGTCCTCTTCACGAAGAACTCCGGCTGCATCCGCCGACTCGAACAACACTGTTACCGCATATTCCGTTATGCTCAGAGAATGAGCAGCCTCCGCAACACTGCAACCTCCGTGCCGCCGCTTCCACAAAAGGTCCAAAAGCCCAAGTTCCCTGAGTGCGACAACTGCTTGAAACACAAGAGGGCCGAAAGCGATTCTCTGCGCTGCAGATTTTGCTTCTGCAGCCGAGAGCGAGTCTTGCTTGGAATTGTTGGCAGCATCGTTATCCACGGGCAGATATTCCCCGGTTTTGGCGCATTTCACCAGCCATGAGATCGTCGATGGACAAGGGCCGGCTCGTGCCCCTCTTCCAGAAAAGGTCGAAAAGTTGAATCAATGGAAGGGAAGAAAGCCCCCTTCGAACAAGCCCCTTGCTAACCAAAACGAAAAAGGCTGACCAAAACGAAAAACCCAAGCTCAGATGAATGAAAACATTCTCAATGGTCTGGTAGCCATCGCGGCACTGGGCGCCGCCGCCCAGTGGCTCGCGTGGCGTCTGGGTATTCCATCCATTCTGGTTCTCCTCGTCTCGGGCTTTGTCGTAGGTCCCCTCACCGGCTTACTCAACCCCGATGAACTTCTGGGCGACTTGACGTTTCCGCTGGTCTCTCTTTCCGCTGCTGTCGTCCTCTTCGAAGGGGGGCTCACCGCAAGTTGGTCGGAACTCAAAGGCGTGTTCACGGTGGTCCAACGTCTGGTCACGATCGGGCTTGGGATCTCCTGGGTGTGCACGAGCATGTTGGCGTACTTTCTATTGGATCTAGCGCCAGGGCTGAGCACCCTTCTGGGCGCCATCCTGGTGGTCACCGGCCCCACCGTGATTGGTCCACTACTACGCCATATCAGACCAAAAGGGGGCATTGGGAGCATCCTCAAACTCGAGGGAATCTTCAACGATGCAATCGGCGCTGTATTGGCCGTTCTCGTCTTCCGAGCCATTGAAACAGAGAAGGTCCAACACGCTATCGTACTCGTGATCTGGGGAGTGCTGAAAACTGCTCTTCTTTCCTCCGCGATCGGGATGCTCGGCGGTCTTCTTTTCGTATTTGTACGGGCCAGAAACTACCTTCCCAAGTTTCTCGAGAACGCCGTCGTCCTCCCGCTGGCCCTGATCATTTATATCTCAGCCAACCATTTTCAGCACGAATCAGGACTGCTTGCAGTCACGGTCATGGGCATCGTTCTGGCCTCCCAGAGGCGGGTGGAAATCGAAGGAACAGTCGAATTCACCGAGCACGCGCGAAACCTTCTCATCTCCACGCTATTCATACTGCTTTCGGCAAGAATGAGCCTGCAGGATTTCCAACATCTACCTGTTGAAACAGTGCTCTTTCTCGTCACGCTCATCCTGTTCGTCCGTCCGATCGCAGTCTTCCTTTCGACCATTGGAACCGAGCTGCACATAAGAGAACGCGCTTTCCTGAGTTTCATGGCCCCCCGAGGAATTGTCGCCGCAGCGATCTCGTCGGTCTTTTCACTGCGTCTCGTCGAGGCCGGCTACGACGGCGCTGAAGTCCTCTTGCCAGTCGTCTTTTCGGTGATCACGATCTGCGTCACGATCTATGGGCTCGGTGGCCTTCCCCTAGCCCGACTTCTTTCCTTGCACCAGGAAACACCAACTGGGATTTTGTTCCTTGGGGCCAATCGACTTGCCCGCGAGCTCGCTCTCGTTCTGCAAGACTGGGGGGTGCCAGTCACTCTGATCGACGCGGAGCGACGAAATATCCGCAAGGCAAGAGAAGAAGGGCTCAATGCGATTTTCGGTCGCGCCCTCTCAGAACACGTTATCGACAAGATTGATCTCGCCCCAATTGGCAAATTTATCGGTTTGGCTCCCGACGACGAAGCCAACACTCTTGCTTCTGCCCACTTTGGCAGATTGCTTTCCAAGGATCAGGTCTTCCAGCTTGCGACTCAGGCCGGTGAAGCCGGTGGTACCCATCTCAGAGGAGCGTCCTTCGCTTGCGGTATTTCCTATGAGGAGCTCACGGATAGACTGGCGCGTGGCGCCCGAATCAAGTCGACTCCCATTACCGAAGCATTTACCTTCTCGGAGTATCTCAACCGACGCCCCCCAGGGGCCATCATTCCTCTCCTCGAACTGCGTGAAGGACAGGCTCCTCAGGTCCTCACCCGTGGCGACGTGGCACAGCCAGGTTCTCGTGTCATCAGCCTGGTCAACGAAGAGGACAGCAACGCGGATTCAGACTTCTCACAATCGGAGTAGGAGACTGAAAAACACAGCGAGCCCACCATCGGCTCATGAGCCAACCTTGAACAGCCCATCGAGCCAACTGAACTTCCCCTTGCCTGACTTGCCCCCCTTCGAGGAGTGCGCTAACGTAAATAACGTTCTGTCTTTTTGGGGCACCGCTCACCTCCCTTTGTGGATAGCGGTACCCCACCCCGATTGAATTTTTCCGAAATGCATCGGATGATTTAGCAGGAGCCGTTTACCGCGGCTCTTTAGTTGAAAAATTCAACCATTTCAAGAGCTTAGGAAGAACAGCTGGACAAACCTGAGGTGCCCTGGTAAGGGCTATGCACACTTGCACAGCATAGCCAGCATCACCTCCTGGTGAGAGACTCGCGGGCAGCGAGGCAGACGGACACAATCCCCGGGCGGGAGTGTTCGATCCTCGTCAACGCTTTGACCCTGGCGATGCAGCGCAGAGCACTGCTGATGCCGAAATGGACCGAAGCATACTCGGCCGTTCTTCCGGCTCGCGGCAACCTTCGACAAAATCCTCGATAGGAGCCGCGCTTTCTGACCTCTACTCAAAGCAGACCCTCAAAGGTTCTTCTTTACCCATACAGAAAGGCGTCATGACTGATTCGCAACACTTCAACGCAACTCCTCTCTCGGCCCGACCCCAGCGACAAGACTACGGAGAGGCCCCCACCTCCCAGCGCGCCACGGACCACTACCAAGAGGAATACGTGAAGACGTTCGTCGAAAAGTGGGACGAGCTTATCGATTGGAAGGCGCGCGCCTCGAGCGAAGGTGAGTTCTTTATCGATCTCCTTCGCGGTCGTGGAAAAACCTCCGTGCTCGACGTGGCTACCGGCACGGGCTTTCATTCGGTTCAACTCGTCCGAGCTGGTTTCGAGGTTGCAAGCGCCGATGGCAATGCAGATATGCTCGTCAAGGCATTTGAAAA
>CAYTRQ010000588.1:0-3219 GCA_964440025.1 uncultured Polyangiaceae bacterium
GGTCGCAGCACTAGTAAGCTTGGGTCAGCTTTCGAAGACCATTTGTTGGCGTTTGAGCTGTCTTACCACCAGATGCATCCAAAGGAGGGAACCTAGGCTCAGGAGGGTCAGGAAGATCCAGCTGGTGTTCCACCATCCAGTGGGCGCGGCCTTGCTGGTCGTCACGGTGAGCAGCCACCCGAAGATGACGGGACAAACGAATCCGCCCAGGCCGCCCATGACGCCCACGATGCCACCCACCACACCAACTTCCCGCGGAAAATAGGCGGGAATGTGCTTGTAGACAGCAGCCATCCCAATTCCCATGGCGATACCCAAGAGCAAAGCACCGATGGTAAAGGGAACGATCCCGAGCGGAAGGGCGAGAAGGGCAAAGCCAGAAGAGCAAAAGCCCAATACCCAATACATAATGGTGCGCGCTCCGAACCGATCGCTCAGCCAGCCGCCGAAGATGCGGACGATACTCGAAGGGAGCGAAAAGCCGCTGGCCAGCATCCCGGCGGTGGCCAGAGAAACGTGGTAAACGTCCACGTAATATTTGACGAGCCAGCCGCTGAGACCTACGAAGGCGCCGAAGACGAGAAAGTAGTAGAGGCCAAAGCGCCAGACTCGAATGTTTTTGAGAGGTCGAAGCCGTTGCAAGAAACCCAGCGTTGTGCCTGAGGCTGTACGATTCTCTGTGAGAGCCCAGAAGGCAGCGGCAGTGATCAGGGTGACACCGGAGTAGAGTACCGGGAGCCAACGCCACCCCTCCGGGTCGCCTGCCGTCATCGCCTCCAGGGCAGGGGGGGCGAGAAGGAGCGTTACGGCAGCTCCAGCGTTACCGGCCCCGAAAATTCCGAGGGCGGTTCCTTGGCTTTCCGGTTTGAACCAGACTGCCGTATAGGCGACCCCGGCAGCAAAAGATGCACCTGCGACACCAAAAGCTAACCCACACGCCAGAAATCCGTAGAATCCATTCGCTAACGACACGCTGAGGACGCTCAATCCCGTCCACACCAGAACACCGGTGAAAACCGGTCTTCCCCCAAGCTTGTCGGTGAGTACGCCTACAGGCAGCCGCAGCACAGCTCCAGTCAATACGGGAACGGCGAGCAGCACGCCCTCCTCGGCGGAGGTGAACGCGTACGTTCCCGAGTTGCTGAGATGTTTGATGAGTGCAGCGTACAGCATCCAGATGGCAAAACAGATCCCAAAGGCCACTGTATTCACCGTCAGGATTCGCCGTGGAGTCACTGAAGGTACATGTAGCGATCGTGCTTCTGTCATGGCTTCAAGGTACCTCTTGCAAGTTTCCAGAAAGTATCTGGACGCATAGCGCATCAGGCGAAAAATATTTCCGGGTGGTCGTTGGGAGATGGGACGCTTGTGACACACGACGCTCATGGTCTGTCTCATTTGTGGAACGTCATCATCGCAGAACGACACGCTTGCGAAACATTGTGCTCGTGCGGCGCCGCATTCGTGAAACATTGTGCTTACGACATGTCGTAGGGAGCCACATTCGCGAAACATTGTGCTCCTGAAATGTCGCGGGGCGCCGCTGGCAAAGCATTGTGCTCGCGATCGCGGCGTGGGGCGCCGTGCTCGCGAAATATTGTGCTTGCGAAACGTCAAGTTCGCAGAACGACACGCTTGCGAAACATTGTGCTCGCGATCGTGTTCGATGGAGCTGGTCTTCCACTGGCTTTGCTCGGCAGATTTTCGCTGCAGCTGACTTCTCCAGCGGTTCTGCTGCTCCGGGGCCATGGTCTCCGGAGGAGCAAAAAGATCTGTTTTCCTGAGAAACAGGTTACTTGAAGTTCAGAACAGCTTTTCGACCCCACAGCTCCTTCGCACCTTTATCGTAAGCTCGGGCCGCCTCGATTTCGGAGCTATAGGTTCCGAGGTTGTATTGGACTCCAGCCTTACTTGCTCGAGCCAACCAGTGACCAGACTTCGTCAACATCACACCCCGGTACATGCTGCTTTTTGACATCTTCCAAAGGTCTCGCGACCATTTCCTCATCTCCTTGATGCTGGCTGGCTTGAGTTGCCTCTTAGGGAAGTTCCTTTCAGCCGTCTTCCCGAAAAGCGCGAGAACGACTCGGTCGTAGGCGATGGCCGCGGCTTCGGGGTCGTCGAATTGTGCGATTTGTGTTGTACGCATGCCCTTGCAAATGATCGCGGCCCATCGCTCTCGCCGGATGTCCCAATGGACTCCGAGGTACGGGCTCGACTCGCTGCGCCGTTGCCGGGACTTAGCGGCTACGATGAGGTCCGCCGGGGCGGCAGGCGAGCACTCCTCAACCACAGTCTACTGACGTGGTCATCGCCAATTCCCAGGGGTGCTTTTGTGGCTCTGCTCGAGATTCTTCAAAGTTGGCACTCACGGGCAAGCCAGGGGACATCTCACTCCTTTTCCAAACGCCCTCACCGATGCAATCGGCATTGCTCTTGAAGCGGTCACTCCTCACGATTGCCTCGAGTGGTTCAAGCACGTCGGATGCCGCGCTTGTTGATCCATGTCATTGCAAATCACTGTAAAAGCGGGGATTGCAGTGCCCAGGCGCGGGCACTGCTGGCATAGAGGAGAACTCAAGGGACGAGACTGTCGCGCGGGAGGCAGTTGGCATAGACCCCGTCGAAGTAGTCGCGGCCTCGCCTGTCACCATTGCGATATCGCTCGGCATGATCTGTGATTTCGGTCCATCCCTGTGACACCCATGCTGACACTTCCATCTCAAACAAGGGCACTCCACTGAGATCGCGTGGCCCTTCCAGGCAGGTCCGCGTGTCCCCTGCACTGCGTCCGTACAACAGCCGATAGTAGACAGCCTCAAAGGTTGGATCGGCATTCAAATGCTCGCTGGATTCGATGCGCTGCAGAATATCGGCAAATAGGTCGAGATTGTGAAAGTGATACCCGACGTTATTCTTTGCGCTGATATCCGCAGGCCCCCAACTTTTGGATCTCAAGTCGCTATCAATATCGATGTCCACGTAGTCGTCGAGCCAGTATTGGTAGTAGGCGCTGAAATACTGCCTACCGGAAACGACTTCTCGCGGGCGAAGAAAGTCGTTCAAGTTGGGGAGCGAATTGCCGGGCTGGGTATTCGGAAGATCATGAGAAAGTTGGGCGAGGCCTCCCCTGCCCCATTCTCGCAAACGTGAGATGAAGTCCCGACTAGTGCTGCGACCACATAAAAGTGGTCGGTAGGGAGACCACTTTTCTCTCGA
>CAYTRQ010000589.1:0-3215 GCA_964440025.1 uncultured Polyangiaceae bacterium
TCGAGAGAAAAGTGGTCTCCCTACCGACCACTTTTATGTGGTCGCAGCACTAGTAGCGGTGCTGCCACATGAGGTCGAGTCCGAACCCCAGGGTGCCGACCTCGCTGCGCGCTGACCAATTGGGAGCAAAACGCCAGTCGAGAGTTCCGCTCACCCCCGAGCGGGGATCGGTTTCGGGGCCGGCCGACTCTTGGCGGTACGAGCCCTCGAACCAGAGCTCGTCACTAATCTGTACCGACGCCGAGTAGCTGTTCCAGGCGCGTTCCGAGAGGCGAGCGACTTGTCCTTCACTCGCTTCGGTTTCTCGTCCGGCATAGATCTCGACGTTCTTGAGGCCGGTTTCGCCGATTGCCTCATTGACCGCGGCGGCGAGATAGGCAACGCCGACGTTGCCCTCTTGTCCTCCGCCACCACCGAGTACGAGGGCCATCACCTCGGATTCCCCACCGGGGAGAGCAGGCTCACTGCTCCATCGAATGCTTGGATCTTGCGCCGTGCCAGTGATGTCGGCGATTGCGGTGACTCCCGAGGAGGATCGCCAGCTTGCAGTGATGTCCAGGTGCGGATTGGTCGAGTCGTGACCTTCGAACATGATCCGACCTTGATCGATCACGAACGTCTTACCGAGAACTTGCACGCGCCCACCGCTTTTAAGCTTGAGCTCTCCGCTGACGCTGGCTTCATCTTCGATCAGAAGTTTTGGGGTGCCCAGCAATTCGAGATTGACCAATCGGTTCTCGATGCGTACCCCTTGTCCCAAGTCTGCTTGTATGAAGAACGGGATGCCCTTGTCCTGAGGCTGGCTTTTCTTCTCTTCCCGCAGTTGAAGCACGGTAATCGTAGGGTTGTCAGAAGTATCAATGAGATTTCGATCGGAGTTGGTGGGAAGCGTGACAGACAATCCACCGAGGGAAAGATCGAGATCGAGCCGAGTCTCCTTTCGGTTGAGCTGTCCTTGGACTCGACCGCTGATGTCAGCCATTTTCTCTTGGTTGCTCACCATGGGGAAAGCTTCAGGGAACAGCTCGAAATCGGTCCGTTTCAGAGTGAAGTCTTCGAAGTACGCGGTGGCACGTCCGCGGATATTGTGGATCTCTGAGCGAGCTTTGGCGCGGAAACCTTGGATGCGCACGACGTTGAAGTGTCCTTCCCGAGATGCCCTGAGAGCAAGATGGGCGTCGGTAAGTCGCAATCCCATTTGTGTCGGTGTGATGACCCCATCAGTCATGGTCATATATCCGGAAAATCGAGTCTCCCACTCTTGGGCTAGCTCTTGCTGCGGAGAGAATTCAAGATGCAGCCTGCCTCGGAGAGTGCCGCTCAGTTCGGAAACGACTTCCGAGAGCAGCGGTGTGAGTACGGCCGCATCGTAGTCGTTGGATTCGAGGGTCACCACGGCCGGCTGATTGCGATTGAGCCGTAAGAGGAGGGGGGTGGTCAGGATCCCGATCTCGCCCGTAGCGTCGAGGCTACCGTATTCATCATTGAAATGAGTTCTCAGAATCAGTTGCTCCGCGTTGGTCGTTGCTGTCAAGGTTCCAGATCCAAGCGACCGCTTGCCCAGCATCAATCGACGGAGTCGCAGATCGGCGTCAAGTCGTTGGAACTCGTCATTTCGCTCAATTGTGAGCACTCCCTGGAGACGCCCCTCGACGTTTTGCTCTGCGAGCGGAGAGAGGAGTGACAAAGGGGCTCCCTCGAAAAAGACCTGAACCGCTCCGGTCCACAGCGGTTTCTCTTTTCCTCCAGAACCAGCCAGCAGTGCCAGCCAGCGGTTCTTCCGTAGAGTCAAATCCAAGGAGGCACTTCCCAGAGGGGCTTGGCCGAGTTGCATCTTCAAGGTTCCCGCCATGCGCCTTGTTTTCGGTCGGAACCGGAGATTGGCGACGGTCGAGACTTCCTCGGTGAGAGACGTCGGTGCGCCTGTGATTTTTTTTCCGGAAAGCGCAAGGTCGAACCGCGGATCGTGGGAGGTCCCCTGTATCATGAGCCGTGCCGCGACGCGTCCCTCGAGGCCGGGAGGTCTCATCAATGAGGGGAGATCGGTGAATTGGCGTTCTGTCAACGTGAGCAGGGCCTGGAGAGGAGCGGTCGAAATGACGTTGCCTAGCTCCTCCATGGAAGGTGGCTCTCGTTTCCACTCGTCCAATGGTAGCGAAAGTGATCCACTGGTGGTGAGCAGTTCTCCGTGGGAGTCGAGCAGCCGGAGCGCAAGCTGAGCCTCGTTGAGGTGTGGTTTGAGAGCGCCCCGCGCATCGACGTCCAGCCCACTAATACGCAATGGTTCTGATGAGGAAAAAGTATCAAGTGAGAGTTCATGAGTCTTGGTCGTCACGGTGACGCGAGGAAACTCGTTTGGGTCGCTTCTCTCCACATTGATTTTGGCGTCCAAGGTGCCCGAAGCTCTGGCCATAGATTGCGTAGATTCGGGAAGAAGCCGTGAAAGCCACTCGAGCTTAACGTCACTGAGCTCGAGTTCGAGTTGACCGGTCGAGGCAGGATAGCCGTTGGAATTGACAAGAGGAGCGCCACTTTCGAGGTTCCAGCTTGAGGCGAGGCTCAATCGATCCGCGAGCGTCCCCGAGAGGGCCCCTTTCAAGGTTCTTCCTTTGACTTTCATTTCGGTGTCGAGTTGGATGCCCTGAAGTGTGCCATAGCTCCCGTCTCGCACATGGATGGAAGCCTCGCCTTGGCTGTAAGCTGCTAAGTCGAGGTCTATCTTGGCGTCGAGCTGTCCCTTGACGGGAGCCCTGTCATACCCCACTGCTTTCATCAGACGAGCCACGTCGAGACCCTGGGCACTAACGTCGATCTGGCTGCCAGCCTCTGACACCAACAGATCCATATTCAGGGTGCCTTCGCCGTGGAGGTGCAAACCATCGATAGAAAATTGGGAATCTTTTGCGGCAATCCGATCGATAGAGAGGGAAACAGGGCTGGAAAATCCCTGAACTGAACCGCGAATGTCGCGTGCGCTCGAGTTAGCGACGTTGAGGCGCCCTTGGAGATGCAAGTCCGTTTCTTGCTGGGTCTTGGCGTGGAGTTCGAGGAACGGCTCGGTGATCGGCCCTTTTGTTTGAAGTGATAGATGTGAGATGGTGAGGCCGAGCGCCTCCAGGGTATCTATCTGGGCATGAAGGTCAGCTTCCACCATTGCTGGGTGTGTCAGAGGTGTATGGGCGTGTCCGTTGCCGTTCACGGATTGGGCCTGCTAG
>CAYTRQ010000590.1:0-3214 GCA_964440025.1 uncultured Polyangiaceae bacterium
ACCCTCTCCTCCGCCGTCGTTTCCTCTTGACGGAACACCTCAGGGTGTATGTTAGGGGGCAGATCGGGAGTCACTCGTCGCCCACAAAGTCCCCAATCCGCAATGCTCTACGGTGAGAGTTCTTTGAAGAACCCTGAGTGAAACAGAATTGGATAGACATACGCGCTGACAAGACCCAGGACCGGCACCAGTCCGATGCTCAGCTGCAGCACCCATCGAAACCGATGGCGCCGCCATTGCAGCCACGCCATGACGAATGCAACCGACGCGATGCAAATGCAGACCGCCCCAAAGTACAGCGGCACCGCGGACCTGTCCCCGCCAGGAAGGGTGAGCTCATGCTGGTAGAGCTCCCAGCTCCGGACGACTGCTACCTGAAGGTAGTGGGCGCCGGCGGCGCAGTCGAAGACGATGCTTCCCACTCGGAGGAGTTCCGACCGTTCATCGGAATGTGGCGAAGCGTCGGCTTCGGGAAGTTCAGCGTCTCGCGAAGACATGAGCTCCTGTTCCCGCTAGGCACCCCACGAGCAGCAGCCACGGCATCAAATCGACGATCGAACCGCCGGTCCAACGCAACAAGAGCCAGCAGCTCAAATACGCGGCTCCGTAGACCTTCCAGCCGATCGAAAGTGAACGCCTTCTCCTTGCTCGAGCGGATGCAGCTGCTTCCTCTCGTCGGATGTACCGCAGCGCCGGGTCATCAGCCTGAACCCCTCGGGACCCGTCCCCACGGTCACCTTTCGCCCGATCAGGCCGCGTCGCCAACATCATCCAGTGGGTACGATACGACGGATCCGCGGGTTGAGTCTGCGAATAGCACCCGAGCCTTCGCAAACCTCTGAAACTGCTCCCCCGAGCGCCAACCGGGCTGGTCGGACGGTAGTCAACAGCGCCGAGGCCGCTGCGAGATGGGTGACACTTTGACCGGGCACATCGGTGACACGAACCGGCAACAGAGATGACCGACCGAACGCCGCCGCCTTGTTCGGACTTCAGTTCCCGGTTCGCGAGGTCCCCCCAGACGGAACCGCGCGCTGGAGAGAGCGAAAGAGCAAGACCGCGTGGACCAACCCAGCGGGTAGCCCGAACAAAAGCACCCACGCGCCGCAATTGATCATTTCCGAAAGCGACTCGGCGAGCACGCGGGCTCGGTCCACCGGTGCGGATTCCTGCGAAAGGCGACCAGGGCCCAGAACGAGGGCGATGCCGACCAGCAGGAGAAGAGCAAGCACCAAGAGTCCAACTGAGCTCAGCAAGTTGATGAGTGTCCCGCGCCACTTCCTGAACGAGACGAAAGCGATCGCCCGGAAGAAGAAGGCCGCACCAACGCTGGCGACCACGCCAGTGAGAAATCCCGCTATCCAAAACACGCTGTCCCCCTAGTCAGAATGACACGACCGACTCGAGCTGCCGAATCCGTGGGTTACGCTCGAGCTGTTAGGCAAGTGGCGCAGAACCACAAGACAACAGGAGCCGGTCGTGAAGAAAATTATCAAGTACGTAGGATTGGATGTACACGCGGAGAGTATTTCCGCTGCAGTTTCCGAGGGACGCGGCGAGGTCCGTTCGCTGGGGAAGGTCCCCAACAGTCCCGAAGCCGTCCGGCGGTTGCTCGGCAAGCTCGGCAAGCTCGACAACCTCCGCGTCTGCTACGAAGCCGGGCCGACAGGATACGCTCTGTACTGGCAGCTCACGAAGCTGGGGGTGCATTGTGAGGTCATCGCTCCGTCCAGTGTGCCGTCAGCAGAAGCGGGTGTTAGCGGGCACGCTCAGTCAACGATTCCGCTCGGGGGTCTCGTAGCGCAGACTGTTCTCATCACAACCAATCAATATCCTTGAGCATCTGCTCATCAGAGAAGTTGATGGTTCTCGCTCCCTCCTCGGAGGCGAAGGATATCCTGTGGGGATTTTCGCGGCTCCTTTTCAGGGAGATCGTTGGTGGGGACGTGGACTCGTCGAGCGTCAATGTACATGAGACTCCAAACAGGCGAGCGTAGATTTCCGTGAATAGTGATAGCCACCTCGAACGAGATTCCGCGGGGAGCAGTTGCACGCATCCTGCCATCCTTCCGATCTTTTCGGCCGCATGGTCCAAGGGTGTGAGGGCACACTTGTCCCAGTGGCATTCCAGCTTCCTGGCGCGTGAGAGGCGGCCTAGATGACACAGACCGCGAGCGCATTCCTTGGCGAGATGATACAGCTCCCGCTCAACTGCCGTGCATCCGGTGAAGTAGAGAGCTTCAAGGCACCGGTAGAGAAAGTCGGTCTCCCCTCTTTCAATCGCGTACGCTGCCGCATTTCTGATGAACCGTGTCAGGTCCGCAATGGCGAACACATCCATTGGGTTCACGCGAGGTCTCTCGTCGGTGGCGAAGGACGGGGCCACAGGAAGACCTTCTACGTCGGTCGACGGGGTCGACGCATCTTGAGTCCTAGATTCAGCTTGCTGTGACACACTCTGCGCGGATTCCGCCGCCGACGTCAGATGGAGGGCGCGCCGCTCGATCAGCTGACGGGCTACAATCACGTAGTCGAGCGCAAGGTACCCTTTGTCTAGCTGCATTAGGTGGCGCCCACAGTCCCACGATGTGCTTAGGAGCAGGCCGGTGAGAGCGGGCAGCTCGTCGTCACGGCGCGCCTGCCGCGTCAGAAGTGCAAGGAAGATCCGAAGTGAGGCAAGTGAGAACCGGCCAGTCCTGTCGTGGGCAACAACAGCGCGCACGATGTTGGCCACCGGCTCCTGGGTGACGCTCCTCAACAATTGCTTCACCCGGTAGTCGGCCTCCGGCAGCGGCGCTTTGGGATGTTCGTAGCTGCAGGCAGCATCTGCAGTATCAAGTAGCGCCCGCAATACCAGAGAGTAGGTTTCCAAGTCGTCTGCGGCGACGGCAAGCAAGCCCAAGTGCTCAAGCTGGCGAATGGCTTCGGGTTGAGATACCCGCTGCGACGAGTAGTCCCACTCGTGCGTCGGTTCGCGCTTTGATGGCACCAGGGCATCGCTCTTCTGACGACTCACGAGCGCCCGCGCGTCCTCGGAAATGTGATCGAAAGCGGCACGAACTTTCTCCGTGGACGTGAGCCGGCGAATAGTTGTCCGCGGGTTACTCTCGTGTTTGGCAACCGCCAGCAGAATGACACTGCTGTACATGACAAGAATAAGATGAGCACGTTCACGCAAATCGATGGCACCCGAATCGAGATAGGTGAGGGTTCG
>CAYTRQ010000591.1:0-3204 GCA_964440025.1 uncultured Polyangiaceae bacterium
TAATTTCCAGAGCGTTCGACGTTCTTGAACGCTCGATGAGTCGTCATGCGTTTTCGATCGTCATATTCGCCCAGCACCCCACCACCCACCTCCGCTCCGAGCGAACCTCCGAGCTCCCAGCCTCCACCAAAACGGCAGTCGACAGTACGATACAGGCGACTCAGCGAAGTCGACCGTCCAGGCCCCAAACGGCCTAGCGATCCAAGACCATTTGCTGACCCGCAGGCCGTTCAGCGCTGGCTAGATGAAACGGAGTCGCTCGCGGAGAAACAAGCTCATCTCCCGCTCAAACCCCTTCTCGAAAACGCCGACGCCTTGGCTGAACGCTGCGAGAAGCTCGCAAACGAAACTCGAGACGATCTTCGGCCAGGCAAGGTTTCTCCCCCGCCTTCGGTATTTCACGACACCGCCCACACTCTCCGCACGCTCTGCAACAGCGTCGATAAAGTCCACGCGCGCTACGTCACACTTCTGTCCATGGCTCTCGCACCAGCCACCCTCGAAGACGCCGACGCTCTGTTCGACGAGGCCGACGCCGCGCTCGAAGATCTGCAGGCCGCCCTTGGTTTCATCCTCCGCGACGGTCACCATCCCGACAACGATGCGCGCTTGGCACAACTGCGTGCCCTTTCTCAAGAGACTGATTCCGCAAGAGCTCTCCCCTTACGCTGGCGTTCATCACGGAAGCGAACAGAGCAGCAACGACCGATTCGTCGGCAATCTGCCGCCCCCAAGAACGACTCGCCCCCCTTCGCCTCAACCCAAACTGGCAACGACGGACCCCTTCAGCTCCGACTCGCCGCAAGGCTCACTCAATACGCCAAGCTGGCCGAACTCCATGCCTCCGAGCTGTCCTTGATCGACTGCAACCCCGATTTGGCAAAACGGGCTCTGGTCCTCGCTCATCGACTCGTCCAGCTGAGATTGCTCCCAGAAACCACCCTGGCCGAGCGACGGCGCAAAACGCTCATCCAACGCAACCATCTAATCCGTTCTCTCCTGCGACACCTTCGAGAGGCTCGGCGCCTCGTCAACTGCTTCCCGTAAATGCCCAAGCGCAACCGTCGAGCGGCAGACCTTCGTCCGCTCGACCGCCTCCACCGACTCGCGCGCTCGCTGGCCCATCCGCTCTGGATGACTCGGCCGATCGCTCGATTCGTCCACCCACATACGTCACGGCCAGCGCTGTTTCATCATAAAAACGCACATCAACAAACCGTGTCCACCAGAACTACATCGCTCCATGCACATGGGTAGCTCTCGAAGAAGGCGGCAATCTTCCTTGCCTTCACACAAGGAACGACATGGGTTCCTGTACAAATTGCACATCCCCACTCACCTTCTCGTAACATAGCGAAATCAAAGAGTCATTCACTTGTTCGGCCACCAGACAAGATATCCGCCGCCTTCGGCAAAGGTGATGAGTCATCCTTCACGCTCCCACTCAGTTTCAGGCAATATCAAAGTATCCTGTGCCATTGACAGATACTTATCCTAGACTGGGATTGATGTGGATCAGTGAGTCCTACAGATCACTAGTCAACCAGAGACTTCGAAGCCAAGCATCTGGAGGGGGGCCTCCGGTTCAGCCAGCACGCCATTTTGGCCCTGCAGACCGACTTCGAACAATCAAGCTGAGCAGGAGGCATGAACAATGGGCAAAATAACGCCGGCCGCGCAGCTTCGCGTGCTGGTCATCGACGATGATGACATTGCACGAGAAATGCTTTGTGGAGCGCTCCGATCTTCGGGACATGAAGTCCATGACCTCCCCTCCGCCATTGGAGCCACACGCACTATCTTCGAGAAGAATATCGAGGCCGTGGTTTTGGATGTCATGATGCCGAGCATCAACGGTGACAAGCTGGCGCGCCTGCTGAGGCAAGCGGGACGCGGCAAGTGGCTGACGATCGTCCTTGTCTCGAGTCAGCCCATCGAAGAACTGCAAACGCTCGCCGCGGCCGCTCGCGCCGACAGCGTCATTTCCAAAAGAAACGCCCGCAAAGAACTCGCGCACACCCTAGAAACTGCACACCGCCAGCGCTTCGCGGTCCGAGGATCCGTTCGCTAATCAAACGAAATTCGAGAGAGGTGAGCTGCTAGCAAGAGGAAAAAATCAAGAGGGGAAAACCAGTGAGTCAAACTCCAACACAAACGACACTCAAACGAAAACTACTGAAGATCGTTCTCGGAGTTTTGACACTTGTTGCCCTGTCCATCATCGGGTTGGTCTCCTGGCTCAATATGCGGACAGAAGAGGTTCGAGTCTCGGAAATCGAACACCACGTCCGAAAAGGCATCGAAAGCAAGGCGCGCGTCTTAGTCGACAATCATGCACTCGCCCTGCGGGGACTGGTCGCAGACAACGTCTTTAGCGACGTAAAGGCCCTTGTAGAACGTGCTGTCGCCGAAGATCCGGAGATCGTATACGGACTTTTCGTCTCCGCAGAGGGAAAACCGTGGGCCTACGCATCACCAACGACTCTCAGTGACAACGCGAGCCCCAAGGAGCAACTGGAGCAGTGGACCGAACTGGGGTTGAGTAAGCAGGAGGCCAACGTCAGGCAGCCCCAAGAGTCGTCTACCCAGAAGTTTTCGCAAGGCATCTTCGAGGTCGCCCGACCCGTCTATATGGACAATGAGCTGCTTGGCACGGTTCGCTATGGTTTTTCGACTGAACCACTGCAGACAGCATTGAGCCAGGCCAGGGCCGAGTCGAAAGCGGCACTCCACACTCTTCTCGGCATGATTGCACTATGTGTTGTGTGCTGCACCCTCATCGGCTTCGTGTGGGTCAACAGCGCAGCAACCCGCATCGTCAAACCTCTCATGGTCCTCAAAAACGCAACCGACCGCATCGCAGCTGGTGAGAACGGAGTGCGGGTCCAGGTCGACAGCGGGGACGAAGTGGAAGCTCTCGCTGTCGCGTTCAACGGAATGCAACAGGCCAACGAAGACACGATGCAGAAGCTCAATGACGCCATGGAGGCAGCGCTCGAGGCATCGCGTCTCAAGAGCGAATTTTTGGCCAATATGAGCCACGAGATCCGAACCCCCATGAACGGCGTCATTGGGATGATTCGGCTCATCTTGCAGATGCCGCTGGAAGGGAAAATCCGTCTCTACGCTGAGACAGTCTACGCGTCTGCCGGCGCTCTCATGACCATCAACAATGACATCCTGTACATTTCCAAGATGGAGTCG
>CAYTRQ010000592.1:0-3204 GCA_964440025.1 uncultured Polyangiaceae bacterium
ACTTCTGGGAGGGCTTCGAAACCGCTCGAAACGTGAGTTGCCGAGGCACTAGGCGTGTTCGCGGCGCAAGTTGGCCACTTCGTCGCCCGCCCCTTTCGGGGGCGAGGGCGGCCGACTTCGCTTCTTGCCCTTTTTTTGCCGTCGAACTCGGTGTTGCTTGTTTCGTTTCGCATCCTTTTCGGATGCGAACTAGGCGGGGCTCAAGCCTGTCGCATTTTTGACCGCCTGCATTTGAGCCGCCGCCACCTCACGTGCCTGACGAGCTCCTTGTCGAAGAATTCGCTCGACCTCGCCGAGGTCCTTTTCCAACTCGGCCCGCCGCGCACGCGCTTCTCCAAATGCCGCGTGAAACAGTTCCAAAAGTTGCTTCTTGTACACCCCGTACCCCTCACCACCGCGTCGAAAGCTTGCATCGATCTGTTCGAAGTCCTCCTTCTTGGCGAGCAGGCGGAGGAGTTCATAAAGCCCCGTTCCCGCGGTGGGCTTGGGATCTTCAACAGGCGTTGAATCTGTCTTGATACCCATGATCGTCTTTTTAATGACACTATCGGGAGCAAAGAGATCGATCGTGTTTTTGTAGCTTTTGCTCATTTTGAACCCATCGGTTCCCAAAACGGTGGCGGTGGACTCCTGAATTCGGGCCTCGGGGATCCGCAGGATCCCAGGACGCCCATTTCTTTCGCCATTGGGGTCAGCCGGATCATAGCCGCTCACGTAAGTCTGATTGAACTTGATGGCCCAATCCCGTGTCAGCTCCAGATGTTGCTTTTGGTCCTTCCCCACTGGCACCACGTCGGCCGCATAGAGAAGAATGTCGGCTGCCATGAGCACCGGATAGGCGAGCAATCCGAAATCGGGGCGGACCCCCTTAGCCAACTTGTCCTTATAGCTATGAGCCCTTTCTAGGTGGCTCAAAGGAACGAGGCTCCCCAAGATCCAAAATAGCTCTGAATGCTCCGGAACGTCGGACTGCCTGAACAAGACGGCCCTCTCAGGATCGAGTCCAAACGCTAGATATGTCAGAGCCGCATCCCAAGTGTACTCGCGTAAAAGCTCGGGATCCGAGACCGTGGTCAATGCATGGAGGTTGGCGATAAAATAGAATGCCTCTCCTTCTTCCTGCAACGAGACGAACTGCCGGATAGCTCCAAAGTAGTTCCCGAGGTGCAGTCGGCCCGAGGATTGGACTCCGCTGAGAATGCGCATGGGGCAAGGACACTACACGAAATCAATGGCCTTTCAGCCCTTCTTTCGAAACCGCCCCAGAAGCCCGCCTTCTTCTTTAGTTCCAGTCTTAGTTCCGGTTTTGGTTCCGGTTCTCCGACGCATCTCATAAACCCTCAGCTCCCGCGCCGCTTCCACATGCTGCGGCTTCAGCTCGAGGATCTTCTTGAAGTCACGCACCGCCGCCGTTTCCTTTCCGGCCTTCTTATAGAGTTGGCCTCGGTGCCAAAGCGCACGGACGTTGTTGGGTTCCTCTTGCAGTGCTCGATGAATGACATCCAAAGCTTCTGAAACCGCTCCGCCTTCGTGCGCGAACAGCCAGGCATAAAGACCAGCGTAGTCTGCCTGTCCCGGATCTCCTTCGTAGGCCAACTTCGCTTCTCGCAAAGCCTGCGCATGGTCTTTCTTTTTGAGAAACACCTCCGCGCGCTGATAGGCGCTCGCAGCACCGAGAATCTCAGCTACCTTCGCCTGTTCGTCGTCGGGAGCTTCAGAGAGCTTGGCGTCGTATTTCGCGCGGCGCTCTGGATCGCTCAGGACTTGATGAGCTTCCCCCATTTTTGCAAAGGCACGCGTCACAATCGGTCGAAAAGAAGCCAACGATTCGGGGAGCCGATCGGGATGCCATTGCTTCGCCAGCTGGAAGAAAGCGCGCTGGATCACTGAGAGTTCGGCGCCCTGCGGGACCCCCAGCACGTCATACAAGGTCACCGGCGGCTCCTCCTCCCATTTGACAATGGCCTTCCGAAAAGCTTCGTGCTGCTCCTCGTCTCCAGACGAGGGGCGCTGCGCAGCTTCGGGAGCGGCGGGCGCTTCTTTCGTCCGCGGCGGACGGGGCGCTCGGACGGAGCGGCGAGCGGCGTCTTTGCCCGGAGGAGCGATGCTGTGCGGCGATTCAGGTGGCTCGCTGGCACCAACAGGTGCCCGTTGCTCCGCTTTCCCTTCCAACTGCCGGGTGAAAAACAGCGCGGCAACCACTTGGCGAATCCGATCCTTCTCGGCAACCCCCGATTCCTCGAGTTGCCCGAGCGTCTGCGGTCGCGCCCGCAGGATGTCGATGACCGCCTGTTCACTTCCCGGCATCCCGTAGCGCGAGACCGGCGCTTCGAACCTCATTCGCAGCTTTCGATGGGCCAGCGCCTCGAATGCGACCCGTCGTTTTTCCTCAGGCAGATGATCGACCAGAGCTCTCCAGACCAAAGGAAGTGGCTTGACCCGCCAGTCTCTCAACAACCCCCACTTGGCCAGGTAGTTGGCTCGATAGAGCCCGAAAACCGTCTCAGAAGGCAGGTCGCAGAGAGCGAGCACCTGCCTTTTCAGCAGCTCACGCAAAGCAACGTAGAGGCCTGTTTGGTCGAGATGGCCTTCTTCAACCAGCACCATCTCGTGGGGCTTCTCCTGAGCCGTCGCGCGTTTCTCTGTCGACGTCGCTACACTGCGTGGCACGAGATCGAGCTCGACGACGACCTCGGCAAAACGAACGAGGGGGGTCGCCATCTTTCCCTTGGTAGGCGCGCCATTCAAAAACAAAACGGCATGCTTGCGACCGTCAGGGGTTTCCAGCACCAGAGTTCCCTCCAAGCGATCGTCGAGGGCGCGCACGAGGAACTCCGGAAGCGGCGTTCGGGCCAGGGTGCTCCTGGCAATGAGGGCAGGTGACTCGGACAACGGGGAAGCTTACTCGAATCTGAACCAAAAATCCCGTTCCAGGAGTGCTTGACTCAACGTCCCCACTCAGCTCCGAGGAGCTCCCAAAACCACCCAAAAAGGCAAAAAAGGGGGACGGCGCAGCGAACCACGAGCTGACCTCCACTGGCTCCCCGGGCGAGAGCGAGCGGTGGCGGCTGTCGGCGAGCCCGCGCCGCGTGGGTCGGCAAGGCCGCGCCGCGTGGGCGACCTGGCGCCGGCGGCGGACAACCTGACGCCGGTGGCGGCTGTCGGCGAGCCCGCGCCGCGTGGGTCGGCAAGGCCGCGCCGCGT
>CAYTRQ010000593.1:0-3194 GCA_964440025.1 uncultured Polyangiaceae bacterium
AGACGAGTCGAGCCACCTCGGCAATGTCGCTCAAACGGCCGTTGGTGCAGGAGCCAATGAATGCAACATCGATTTTCGTCCCCTGGATGGGCTCACCGGGAGACAGAGACATATAGCGATAGGCCTCTTCCACGGTCCCACGCTCATCATCAGAGAATTGGTCGACCTCCGGCACGGCGCCCGTCACCGCAGTCGACTGCCCCGGGGTGATCCCCCATGTCACCACCGGCTCGATGTCAGCCGCGTCGAACCGAACCACATCATCATATTCGGCATCCGGGTCACTGCGGAGCGACTTCCAGTCCGCCACGGCTCGCTCCCAAGCTTGTCCCTGAGGGGCAAACTCACGCCCTTTGAGATAGGCAAAGGTCGTTTCATCCGGCTGGACGTAGCCGCAGCGCGCGCCGCCTTCGATGGCCATGTTGCACACGGTCATTCGCTCTTCCATCGACATGGCGTCGAGCACATCCCCTGCGTACTCGTAGGCATACCCCACACCACCTTTGACTCCCAGCTTCTGGATGACGTAGAGGGTCACGTCTTTGGCATAGACACCGGGCCGGAGCTTGCCGTTGATCTCGATCCGGCGCACCTTCAGCTTGTCCATGGCGAGCGTTTGGGTCGCCAATACGTCACGGACCTGGCTCGTTCCTATTCCAAAGGCCAGCGCTCCAAAGGCCCCATGCGTGGAAGTGTGTGAGTCCCCACAGCAGATCGTCATGCCTGGTTGGGTCAGTCCCCGCTCGGGGCCAATCACATGCACGATGCCTTGTTCGGCACGGTCGGGAGCAAAAAACCGAATATTATGCTTTTTGGTGTTGTTTTCGAGCGCAACCATCATCCGTTCTGCCAGGTCGTCCCGATAAGGGCGGAGTTGGCTCTGGGTGGGAATGATGTGGTCGACCGTGGCAAAGGTCCGCTCCGGAAACATCACCGATAGCCCACGCTCCTCCAGCATCGAGAAAGCCTGAGGAGAGGTGACCTCATGAATGAGGTGCAACCCCATGAGGAGTTGATACTGACCCGACGGCAGTTTGCGCACCGCGTGACGATCGAAGACTTTTTCGTAGAGCGTCTTGCCCATGATTACTCCTTGTCGCTTGCTTTCTCCTGGTGAGCGACGGCCTCAAGTCGCTCCGCCACCTTATTACCCAAGACCTCGAACTGACCGAGTTCTTCCTGGCTCAGTTCGAGCCATACCTTCTCAATCGCAACTTCGCGGTGCTTTCGGAGTGACCGAAGGATGGCCTCCCCTTGATGAGTCACCACATAGTTACGTTGCCGCGCGTCGAGCTCCGACACCGAGGCGGCAATCAGTCCCTTGTCCGTCAACTGGCGCAATACTTTACTGACGGCCGCCGGACTGCGGTCTTGTTCCTGAGCAAATAGGCTCGGCATGAAGTGCTCGAGCTGGACGACTTCGAGCATCTGCCACTGTTGCACCGAAAGACCTACATGCGCCGCCAGTTGTCTCTTTCGTTGTTCGAAGAGCCCAGCAAGTCTTCCCAGAACCTCGATGCACGCGAGGGCCCGCGCCCGCTTGCCTCGATAGACCGAAGAAGGTTGGGATCTGTCCAGCGTCGGCACGGAGACAATGTTAACCGTGGTTAATGATTGTTCAAGGCAAAATATTGCCTGAGGTGCCGAAACAGCAAAAACGAGCTCGTCATGCTACCCTCCCGAGAATGTACCGACGTTGCTTTCCCTTGAGATTACCGCTTCCACTTGTCGTTGGCCTCGTTGTGCCCCTCCTGGCCGTCACTCCCACGGGTTGTGAGTCTTCACCGGGACTGGACGGGGTTGTCGACGGATCCTTTGGCGGATCGAACTCGGGTGGCACCTGCGCCATCGAAGACGAATCTCTGTGTGGAACGAGCTGCTCGAGGACGGAAGATTGCCCCACAGGGTTGTATTGTGACGACGGAACACTGACCTGTCAGGCAGAATGTATCGCTGGAGAGGAAGAATCCTCCGATTGCGGAGGGCGGAGTTGCACGGCTCATGGCCAATGCTCCGAGGGTGACCCCCACGGCGATGTGGTGATCGGCCAAGGAGGACTTGGCGGCATGGGAGGCGAAGGCAACGACGTCTGCATCGACGTGCAGGTGGACTTCGAACCTCAAATACCTAACGTAGTGCTACTTATCGATCAGTCGGGATCGATGAACTCCGGGAGTGGATTCGGGGAAACGGTGGACGATGCCATCGCGACCGGGACCTATGAGGCTTGGGACTGTGGTGACGACTACGATTATCGTTGGAACGTCGTTCGCAACGTCCTGCTTCATCCCGATACGGGCGTGGTCGGTCCGCTCGAAGATCGCATTCGTTTTGGAATGAGTCTGTACACCTCCAACGGAGGAGGGGAGACGTGTCCAATTTTGACCACGGTCGACATAGGTCTGGAAACGCGAGAAAACATGCTGGAGGAATTCCAGTGTAGCGATATCAAAAACGATACTCCCACTCGGGAATCGTTGACGGAGACGGCCGAGGCTCTTGCCGCACAAATGCTCGATGGTCCGCAAGTCATCGTCTTGGCAACGGATGGAGCTCCCGACAACTGTACCTGCGCTAATTGGGATGACGACACCTCCTCGGACTGTGGGCCAGACGCCAGAGACGCCGAACAGGAAGCCGTCGTCGCAGAAGCCGCCCGCATCTACGAAGAGCTCGGCATCGTCGTGCACGTGGTTGACGTCAGCTCTCCCAGTCAGACGTCTCTCCATGAACATCTGAGCGAGGTCGCCACCGCTGGCGGCGGCGAGATCTTCGATGGAACCGATCCCGGCGGGCTGATCGACGCCTTTTCCATCATCACGAGCGACGTCCAATCTTGCGCCATCGACTTGAACGGCTCGATCGCGCCAGGCAAGGAAGACACCGGAACCGTGACGCTGGACGGAATGGAGCTCGAACTCGATGGCCCCGACGGCTGGGTTGTGAACTCGTCCACCCAGATCGAGTTGGTCGGAGAGGCCTGCGAAGCAACGAAAGCCGGAGAAGCTTCGCTCGACATCTCCTTCCCCTGTGGAGCGTTCATCGTCAAGTAGTCGGACCGGAGGGTCGCCAATCGGACCGGGGAGCCGACACCCTCGAAGTCGACATCCTCAAAGTAAGGCGTGCCGCGGGTCGCCGGGAGTGCTATCAGCTGGGCCCCACCTCGATACCATTCCCGTGCATCCGAAATCCAA
>CAYTRQ010000594.1:0-3193 GCA_964440025.1 uncultured Polyangiaceae bacterium
CCGATTTCCCCCTTGTTTTCGCGGCGTTAGCCATTTCGAGACGGGATCTAGCTAGGCGCTGGACATCAGCCCGTGGGAACCGATTCTGCTGGTAATTGACCACTCTCAACCCAAGCTGGAAAGAATGATTCCTTTCTTTCCAACTGCCAGTTGCTCCGCACAGGCCACGCCTGAAGTGCAGATCGCGCTGCCCCGCGTCCGGCAGGATGGGAACGGAAGGCGTATTGAGCGACGGCAAGAATCGCATGAGCATTCTTGACTTCCCCAACGACTTAAGAACACAACAATCAAACCCACCCAGCCATACGATTGGACGGGCTTCGCTTCGGAAGACAGAGGAGGTTTTTGCGAGTGGTATCGGTCGCTGAGGCGCTCTCGACCGCCAGATGCGGAATGCTTTTCCACCGCTTGTCCGCGAAGTCGCAGACAAGGCGCACCCACCGGTCCTCCAGAAACGCGTTGCTCAAGGTCAGATACTCGGAGATGAATCTGAGTTCATGGAGTTGCGCAACCCATGGGTAGTTGCCCAAGCGCGCTATCACCGTCTCGTCCCGTATGCCGCTCAAGTGCAGGCGCCGAAGCCTGGGCGCGCTTGACCCGAGAGTGGAAAGGTCCAAATCCTGTCGTTCGTCGAGGTGGAGCCTAAGATCGGTGAGAGAGGGCCAGAGATGCTCCACCACGAATGGGGAGGATTCCGCCGCCGCCAAAAGGTGCGTCGGTCGCGGAGACACCCCTGCTAGCAGACGAAGATTTTGTATCTGGCTCGATAGGATCCTCCACCGTGTGAGGGTGGAGGGCAGCGGCGTTTCGCCCAAGACTTCCAGAAGATCTTCGCCTCCATCAACTAAAGTGACGGATTCGACAAGCTGGGCATAGGGCCGCACCAGAAACTCGCGGAGCGCAAAGCGCAGAAGCTCTGGAGTTTGCGAAAATGAATAGTGACCAATTTCGGCTGCGCGAAAAAAACCGGCGCGCGTCTCTGTCCTCAAGACTTCCTGACCGAGCTGACTCAGCATACCTAGGCAGGCTGCTTCGTACTTCTTCATCTCTTGCGTAGGAACACGCTGTCCGAGACGAGCTGCCTCGAGTTCGGCGGCAAACCGTTCGGCTAAAGGGTTGTTCTCGGACCTGAGCGATTCGAGGTGTGACTCGTGCGGCTCGATTGCGTGCGGTTGCGCTTCAAGTCTTGGGTCGATGGGGGCCGGGAGGTTGGGGGCGACGCGCACGAACTCTTCTCTCGCAAGATCGTCACAGCGTCTCTCGAAGGCAATGATGGCTTCGGAAAAGCTAGCGGTGTTACTGATGCAGTGTCGACCAGTGGGCCCGAATTCCACGACCTCGAATCCGTCGAGGGCGACCCAGATAGACGCGCCATTCCTACGAAACTCCGCACGGACTTCAAAATGATTGGCTAGCTCCATACCACGTTCTCCCAGCGGGATACTGCATCAAGCGCCCCGAGCGGATTCCGAAGGGGGGGCAACAAATATGCGCTCAGGACTAGGTGCGGAATTTGCGACAAGGCCTGCTCGTGCTCGGCCAAGCTTGCCGCTACGTCCACGGCGTTGTCGTCGGGGTCGTCAATTGCGAGAACGTCCAGCTCATCTAGAACATTGGTTCGCGCCAGTTCCGCCAAGACGTGTCGTGTATGCCGAGAGCATTGGATCCTGAGGATACGGACGTTGGGAGCCGCCCGGTGAATGTCCATCGCAAGCGGTTCATCGCGCCCATCGCTCAATGTGAGTTCGAGTACACGCAGGTTAGGCCAGGAGACAGTATGAAAGCTGTTCAAAGCCTTCGAATCCATCACCAGAAGCTCAAGCCCCGGCAGGGCCGAAGCAATGACGTCCACCTGCGTGGCCTGCGTGGGCACGCGCAGTTCCACCAACGTTGGCGGTGCCTTGGAGAGAGAGAATGCGTTGAGGGCGGAGGGGTACGCGAGCTCCAGGTCCAAAAATCGCATGAATGCCGCACAAGGGTGTCTCAAAAGCGCGCGGACGACATGTGGCCAAGCGATCTCGAGGTGCCGCCGATCATCTTCAATCGCTAGAGTGACCTCCTCGGGCACGTCATCGTCGTTGGCGCACCCAATCGCCGCATCAATCAAGCCCCTGCGCCAATGCAGGGCCCACCAGTTCTCGAAGCGTGGCGCCGACGGAAACAGAATTGGCGACACGCTCTGCAGGCGGCTACGAAACTCCGCCTTCAGACTTTCTTGGGTAAACCGCGTCGAGGCTTCCAATCGCATGCCGCTTTCAATGAGGGAAGCAAGGGCTTTGGCGGGAGGCGACGCTTGTAGTTTTCTCAAGCGCTCTAGTGTGCGGTGGACTGCGGGTTCCTCAGTGCCAGGATCGGAAACAAGTGTTTCCTCGCGATGCTCTTCCTTCGGCGACTGGAGAGAGTAGCCATCCGCAACCAGTTCAGCGACGCGCTGCTCGTAAGGCTCGAGAGCCAGAAGATAGTGCTCGAAATCCCGAACATTGCGCCTCATGCCCTCCAGTTCGTAAAGCCTCCCATCTCGTGTGAGATCGAGCGTTACGCTGTCCGTCGTCCCATTTTTGGTGAAGACTTCCATAGAATTGCGCCCGCTAGTGGGGATAGTTATCGAATATTCGAACGCTCGAACGTTGGTTGGCTTGAGTGCGCCGGTATTTTGCGCTCACTTGTTCAAAATTGGTCGTGGCACCTGTTCCAGCTGCATTGGTGAAGCCGGCAGAAATCGTCGAGCTCTTGGGCTCGCGGTAGGTATCCTGAAGCCTCGCGAGAAGCTGAGAGCAATTGGGACACGGAGCTCGCTTCACGCCTGATTCCTCGTGTTCGGCAGTAATGTCGGTGATGCCCGCTAGAGCTTCTGCCGCGCCCTCACCGTCATCGCCCACTCCTGCTTCATAAAGATACTGCGAAAGGGCATAGGGTTCGGCGCAGTTGGACGGAGCGGATTTACCCGCCGGATAGACGCCATTCACGTCTTCCGCCATGGCTCTCTCCCCAACTGGATGAAGTCTTCCTCGGTTTTGTGTCTTACTGGTGTGACTTCCGGACGTGAAGCTGCCAGCGGTACCGGTCACCGTGCACAGGACCGCCTCGAGCCCATCCGGATCCACCAAATGAATCGGATCGTTGGCCGCGTACCCGAAAGGACTCAGTCCCCCCATGAGACCCAAGGGCTCGGGGGACAAGTACCTTCCTAAGT
>CAYTRQ010000595.1:0-3187 GCA_964440025.1 uncultured Polyangiaceae bacterium
CTCGGCAAAAAAGCAAATGAATTCGATCGCTTACAGCGCTAACCGATCGGCATTGCCCTTAGCCGTGGAGGTCCCCATCACGGTGCCCGCTCGCCGGGCTACGCCCGTCTCACGTCAGTGGCGCAGGGCGCCACTGCGTCTCTAGACCACCGAGTGGGATCCTGGGTACCGGTGAAATCGGTGGAAGTGGGACCCTCAAACGTCGGTGGCGACAGCCTGCGCCATCCTTTTCCACGAAGTGAAGGCGCGGCGCCTCCGGTTTTTGATCCACCTTGATAGAGTCGGCCCCCCACCAGCTGACCATTCGAAGTTTCGACTTCTGGAAAGTCACAACACCGCCGAGCAACCCGTGGGGCCGCACGTAAATGGCATCGGTGGTTATCCGAATACGGAGCCCTGTCACTCGTCGAGTGGCAACAACGGCCGCCGTCGAAAACGAAGCGATCGCCATTCCGAGCGATGGTGAAACATAGCGAGCACCAGAGGATCTCCGAATTCCGCCACCTTGGCTCCAGGAGATAGAACGGTGGTGACGAGCCAGTCGCGGAAGGCTTCGATGCCTGCGTCGGTGGAAGTCCCGTTGGTCTCGTCGCACGAACTCTTGCTGCCGAGTTCCTCGGCCGCTTCTTCATCCTCCACGGATGCGAGGCAAGCTGTGAGAGGCAGGGTGCAGAGCGCAGCTACGGCCGCTTTCATGAGGTTTGACATGGTGTTTTCATCTCCGTTCGTGTCTAAATGGCTCGAGCCGCAATCAGGGCTCACCTACCGAACGAGACTTCTTCCCCTCTCGTCGCAGTGGCTCTAGAGTTTTTTTCAAAAGATCTTCTGCGCGGTTCGTCGTGGGGTCGAATCGCCGCGCGCGGTTGATCGTGTCGACGCTCACCTTGGCTCTCCTTGCCAGTTTCGGTGCTAGGCTGCTTCGCGCGTGAACGACCAACGAGCCCGAGAATCCTCCACCTCCGTGCACAAGCGCCTGACAATCGGATTGGCGACCGAGGAGATGGCGTGCTGGCGGAGCCATGCTGACGAAGGAGGCTGGCGCCTGGCGTTTGTACTGATGGCTGTGCTTGTCAGCATCGGGTGCGGCAAAGCCTCCGTTCCGGTCGAGCCCGGCGACGTCGACACCGGGGTATCTCCTACTCGCAACTCCATCTGGGACTACCGGTCACGCGAATCCAGCTACGCTTGGGTCGATGTGGCCCAGATGAAACGCAGCGCCTTGGCTCCCCTGGCTCGCCGCGGCCTCGCCGAGCTCGGGCAGATCTCGGAGGAGCAGCGGGCGCCCAGCTGCATCCAAGACCACCTGCGCCAAGTCGAGCAGCTGCTGATTGTCCCCGGCAAGGAGTGGTCGGAGAAAGAGGACGCCGAGGAAATGCTGGCCGTGATGCAGATGGGCACTTCGCAAGCCGCTCTCGAAGAGTGCTTGCGGACAGTCCCGGGCGGGCCCACCTTCACGAGCGATCCGGATCGCTACGGCGGACGCCCGCTCATCGATGCAAGCGGCGTTCGTGTCGTCCGGGACGGACCCTTCTTGGTTTTGGGACAAGAGCCAGAGGCGGCGCTTTCTGCAGCAGAGGCCCGCGGCTCGGCTTCGTCCTCGCCATCGGCGGAGGGAGCAAGACTGTCGCTCGCTCCGCCGCCGCCGCTCGGGGCGACTACGGTCTTCTCGGCGTTCATGCCCGAGGTCCGCGGCGAGCCCACCGACTTGCGGGCGACCATGAGGCTCGCGCCCGAACGAGTGCAGCTTTCGGTGGGTCTCGACATGGGCAGTCCCGTCGCGGCAAGGAAGCTGACGAGCAGGATTGAAGAAATGGCCAAGCAGCTCGCTATCCATTTGGATGCGCTCAGCGCCGAGGACGAGGCCATGTACGCGAGGTCTCTCGGCATCTCGGTCGAGGAGCTCCGCGAGCGTCGTGTGCTCGAGCGGTTCCGCGCAGGGGTTTCGAACCTCGAGCTGCGACAACGAGACAGCCGGGCCACGATCACTCTCGAACTCGACGACCAGCTGTTCGAGCTGCCCCTGCTCGAGGCCATTTTCGTGCACGGACGCGCCCTGCTCGTGGCCATGGCACTCACCCGTGGAATGTGAGGTCAACGGCTGTTGCCTCGTACCCGGTGCCGCCTGTCTCGCGAACGAACGACGGCGGGCAATGTAGACAGCGCCAGTGCCGTTGCGGGCCGTAATCGTGTGCGCCAAGCGTCGATGGGGCGTGCTCCTGGCCTCATCAGGCGGGAAGACTGCTGGGGCTTCAATGCTCGCGGAAAGGTGGCTACGATGTCGTCGTGGCTGATATCAAAGAACTATTCGACAACAACAAGCGCTGGGCAGATTCGGTCGTCTCGAAGGAGCCGAAGTTCTTCGAGGAACTCGCCAAAGGGCAATCCCCCCCCCCTACCTGTGGATCGGATGCTCCGATAGCCGTGTCCCCGCCGCGCAGGTCGTAGGACTCCAACCGGGTGAAGTGTTCGTTCACCGCAACATCGCGAATGTCGTCTCCAACACCGACTTCAGTTGCCTTTCGGTGATGCAGTACGCAGTGGAGGTGCTGAAGGTGCAGCACGTGATCGTCTGTGGCCACTACGGCTGTGGGGGCGTCGCTGGAGCTCTCGGGAACCAATCGCTCGGTCTCATCGACAATTGGCTGCGTCAGATCAAGGACGTGTACGCCCGTCACGAAAAGGAGATGAGCGCACTCAGTGGGGCGGACGCGGTCAATCGCATGTGCGAACTCAACGTAGCCGCCCAGGTTCGCAACGTTTGCCAGACGACCATCCTGCAGGACGCCTGGAAGCGGGGTCAGGAAGTGTCGGTGCACGGTTGGATCTACGCTCTCGACAGCGGCTTGGTGAAGGATCTCGAAGTCGGGATCTCGGGCCCCGACCAGCTCGACGCCATCTACCGCATGAAGTGAGGCCTGTGGACCTCGGGTGATGAGTCCCGAAGCTTCCTTTCGTCCGCCCGGGCCGCAGCCAAGCGGTCATCAGCGCGGGCGACGGTGCCGCCGCCGCCATCGACATTCTCTCGCGCGAAGCCGGCAAACCCTTCGCGGACTGGGACACACCGGGCTAAGGCGGGGCTAAGGCCAGCCTCCTTTTCCCGCCTCGGTCGGAACCAGTGGTCCATGTGTTCCATTGATGTTGCGCGCTTCGTTGCAAACCTCCATCCACTTCATTCGTGCGTCGCAGA
>CAYTRQ010000596.1:0-3187 GCA_964440025.1 uncultured Polyangiaceae bacterium
GAGAGAAAAGTGGTCTCCCTACCGACCACTTTTATGTGGTCGCAGCACTAGGTGGAAGACAAGTAGTTCCAAGCGCTTTCCCGTTTCATCGCCAGTTCTACGGTGTTGAATGAACCGCGGAGAGCCACGAGCCGTTCATCGGGAGCCTCCTCATAGGTGCGGACCCAAGGGAGACGGGTTCCCCCGAGCAACACCTTCGGATCTTCATCCGTGTCCCAGAAAAAGTCGGTCAAAACATTACCAAAGTGGTCGACGACTCGTACCGTGGCTGGCTCTCCCGCCACCATGAGTGAATGCTCGAAGGGGAGCTCCCACCGTTTTCTGATGCACTGAGAAAGAGAAAGGCGAGAGCCGAGGTCTTGGGCGTGAGCGCCCCTGGCAAGGTGGGCTGCTGCAGGAGCAAAAAGATCGCGGCCGTGAAAGGTGTGCCCTCGCGGCGGCATGGGTCTGGGATCCAAACGGTGCGGATCGATCGCGAACACATCGATCGGGGCCTCCTGCTCCTGGGCGGCAGCAAAAACGTCTTCGAGCAGGCCATTGTCGGGCGCAACGAACGTTTGACCGAATACCCGGGCTGCGAGGGCACGACGCTTCGTCCCCACGGTTGGGTCTACAACCGCCAAAAATGTCGTTCCCTGGGGAAAGGCGTCCCGAGAGCGCTCGAGCCAAAACGCCGCCGCGGAGATGTCTCCCGGTGGAATCTCATGAGTGAGATCGACCGGACGTACGGTGGCAGACACGGAGAGCAGAACGCCCTTCATGATCCCGACGTAAGGATCCTTGTGGCCGAAGTCCGTGATGATGCCGATGAAGGAATCTGTTTGTGAAAGAGTCATCGTGGCAGTTCCGGGAAGCGTGTCATCTTGTGATGCGCCGTGGACGGGGAATTGTTGGCCGAATGCGTTGGCGGATGATGCTACGTCCAGAAAGTCGCCTGTGGATGAAACTACCGTGGACTTTCTGGGGGAGCGCGCCAACGCGTGATGCGGCGCGGCCAGCGGGAAGTTTTGGCCGTGCGTGCGGTGGTTCTGAGGAGTGCACGGGTGAAGTCGACAAGCCAAGTAGGGGGCTCCGGACCGTCGAAATCGAAGGAAATCTGGCCGTCCTCGACGGAGTAGCGGACCCGGCCGGTAAGGGGCTCGCTGTCCTTCCCGTCCCCGGCCAGGTACCAGCGCGCCCCATAGCAAACGGTTTGTTCCGTCGTCTCGAGGCGAAGCTCGATCCGGCCGCCGTGGTCGGTCGGTGCGGGGGCGGCGAAAGGAGGCTGTTGCATCTGTTGATTCGATTGGCCTGGCGTGTTCATCGGAGAAAGCTGCGAAAAGGATGGTGGGCCTTCATTGAGCTGGACGCCATCGAAAGGGAGGCCCCTCTCACCGAATCAGGAGGCCGTCGAGCTGAACGTCCTGTTCGAGGAGTGCGGCGCGTTGCCGCTGAGCAAGTTGCTCGATTCCGGAGAGCCCGAGGTCCAGCATTTCATCGATGTCCTTTCGGGGCACGGCGCGTCCCTCGGCGGTTCCTTGAACTTCGACGATATGGGCTTTTGCAGTGGCGACCAAATTCAAGTCCACCCGTGCGTTGCTATCCTCTGAGTAGCAGAGATCGAGCGCGAGGGCGTTGTCCACGTGCCCGACGCTGACGGCAGCCACCTGGTCACAGAGCACGGGGTGGGTGAGTGCGCCGCGCCTCTTCAAGCGGTCGAGAGCGAGGCACAGCGCAATGAAGCCGCCCGTAATGGAGGCCGTCCGAGTTCCGCCGTCTGCCTCCAAGACATCACAATCGACATGAATCGAACGTTCGCCGAGCTGGTCCAGATCCACGGCGGCTCGCAAGGATCGGCCCACGAGGCGCTCGATTTCCCGGGTTCGTCCGCTCAGGGAGCGTTCTCTTCCGTCGCGCCGCTCCCGCTTCACTGGGTTAGAACGGGGATGCATCTGATATTCGGCCGTGACCCAGCCACGCCCTTGACCTTCTAGCCAGCGGGGGACCGAGTCGTCGATCGAGGCGGTGCACAGAACCACGGTTTTCCCCGAGCGATAGAGGGCGCTTCCCTCCGCCATGGTATGAAATCCACAAACGACCTCCACGGGTCGAATCGTTCGGGGGTCGACTCCCCCACGTCGGTCTTGGCTCATGGGTTTCCGTCTACCAGCAATCGTGCCGGCAAGCAGGGGGCCGAGCGAGATCTCTCGAGGCTCCACCCTTCGCCGAGCCTTCGGGAGGCGGAGGCGGACCTTTCGAGGGGAAGAGATGCGTTCTAGCATGGCCAGTATGGCCGGATCGTCGCTTTTCGTCAGCGAGACATTCATCTCCCTGCAGGGGGAAGGAGTTAGCGCGGGGGCTGCGGCTGCTTTCCTGCGCCTGGCCCGTTGCAACCTGGCGTGTGATTTCTGCGACACGGCTTACAGCTGGGATTTCGACACCTACGATTTCTCGCGGGAAGTGACGGAGCGCTCGCTCGACGAGCTCTGCAGCTGGGTGTCGACCCAATGCCCAGGTCGTCTGATCGTGACGGGGGGCGAGCCGCTGGTTCAGCAAAAGCAGTTGGTTTCCTTTCTCTCTTTGCTGGGAGCCGGAGGGACCCGGCCGTTGGTCGAGGTGGAAACAAATGGGACCATCCGTCCCAGTTCCGCGTTGGAGCCGTGGGTGGACCAATGGAACGTTTCTCCCAAGCTTTCTGGGAGTGGTGAGTCTGAGGTCAGACGCTTGCGCCGTGACGTTCTCGAATGGTTCGCACGGCGCGAGCACGCTTACTTCAAGTTCGTTGTCACGGGGGCGGAAGACGTGAGTGAGGCGATGAAACTCGTTTCACTCTTCGAGGTGCCCCGGCAGAGGGTGCTTTTGATGCCCGAAGCGCGCACCAAGGAAGCTTTGGCAGAGCGTTTTCCTCAGGTTGCCGAGTGGGCTCTGGCGCACCGGGTGCGGGTCTCGGGGCGGCTCCATTTGGAGCTATTCAATGGTCGTCGCGGGACGTAGTGGGCAGTGCTGGCTTCTCGAGCTTGCGCTTGGTTTGATGGGAGCTGTTCGATGGTCGCGGGACGTAGTGGGCAGTGCTGGCTTCTCGAGCTTGCGCTTGGTTCGATGTGTTTCTTTTTGGAATGTATCTCGGGAGCCCCTTCGGGATGATGTGCTGATGTTCTAGTGCCTCGGCAACTCACGTTTCGAGCGGTTTCGAAGCACTCCCAGAAGT
>CAYTRQ010000597.1:0-3186 GCA_964440025.1 uncultured Polyangiaceae bacterium
TCTGGGAGGGCTTCGAAACCGCTCGAAACGTGAGTTGCCGAGGCACTAGTTCGTTTGGCAGTCCGATCACCTCGAAGGGGCATATACCATCTTGCTGGAAGTCCTGCTTGCACTGACCCGAACCCGATGAGAGCTGTGAACACGGACCAATGCCATAGTCCCGCCAGGTCGCCAGATCATGGTAGCTACGCAGCGCGTCACGCACCGCATGCAGGTGTTGATTGAGGACAGTGCTCGGGACAGTTCGATCGCTGGCCGCCTTCGAATGAAACCAGTAGCAGTAGTTTTCTGCGTTGCCGTCTCCGTCCCAATCCAGACACCGGTGGCCCCGCTTGTTGTTGCGTACTCCGCCTTCATTGTGGCGGATTCGAAACGTCTCGAACACCGCACGGGCCAAAGCGACATAGTAGGACGCCTTGCCCCGCAAGCCGTTTTTGGCAAGAGCTATGCTGGTGCGTACCAAAAACCGGCCAAAGTCAGCCTGATCCATGGCGTGGGCAGTGGTGTTGCCTCCCCCCGAGGTGAAGGCGACTGAGCCAACTCTTGCTGGATCAATGGTGTTTCTACCGGCGTACTTCGCCTCACCCAAACTTATCTCGTTTCGATTATGGTCGTAGAGAATCGTGTCCGGATGGACGAGCATCATTTGAACCTGCCCGTACAACATTTCGATGAACGTCATTGGTTCAGCACTGCCGTCATCCGCTCCCGTCGGAGTCCTGTAGATCCGGAAGGCTGGCTCGGGGAGACCATCCGGCTCGGCTGCCGCAGCCTTGCTCAGCTTCTTCAGATAGCTATTTGTCTTGTGTATCTCGAGTTGACCATCTCCTCGCTTGTCCAAGTGCGCGCCGTACCCTCGACGATAGCAGCCGCTCGCACAAGCCTTGAAATCAACTAACATCCAGATGGACTCGAGACGCCATTCCTCTTCCGTGGATGGAAAAAGCTGGCATGTCGGACATCAGTCACTGGGCTTTCTGCATTCCAACCAGGTGAACGCCATTGGATTGGTACTGGCAGATTCCCGGGTCGGTCCCCCAACGCCAATGCGAGATTTACGAAGCGCCCGATGGTCGAACGTCTCCTCTGTCGCTTGGCCTGCCAGGGGCGAGGTGAATACCAGTCGACGCGCCGACCGGCCCCCACATGGGGGCATTTTCATCCGGCTCTCGCGAGCCCTGCCCTGGGCCATTCAACCCGTTTCATTTGTCCTGCGTGCGGCGCTTTTCGATCTCGGCAATGTGAGCTGGACCGACCTCGCAGCACCCGCCCAAGAGTTCGCTCCCCGAGCCCACCACGCATCGATCCAGTCGGAGTACGCTTTGGGATCGAGATCGGTGCGGGCCGTCAATTCGGCCACGGTGGCGTCGCCGTCACCAAATCGGGGCGCTCGTGAAGCACGTCGACCGACCACAGCGGTGTGGGCGGCCGGTTCCAACGTGCCAGGAGAGCCTGCCCCATGCCGCCATCCAGGAGGGTGAAGTTCGCTTTTGTCATTGGTTTTCCCATTTCATGATGACGCGGAACCTACCACCCATTCGCGGCTCTCCGAGCAGCGCCGACCGAAACTCGTCACGCCCCGTAACTTCACTCGGTGAGCAGACGCTGTCCCGCCCCCATGTGAGGTTGCTAACAAGCATGCCTTCCAACCAGCCGCTCAGAGCCGGTTGCACTGCCGTGAACAAGAAGGTCACGGTAGTCACCTTCAGCCATGCCCACAGCGACAGTGAATGAGCCTGCGGTAGCCCACTGGCCACATCGACGACGAGTCGAATGGCGGAGAGCGGCTTCGAGGGCCGGCCGGCGGTTTTTAGACGTGTCGCCGCTGCATGCAGGCGTCGTGGCGCTCCCCAGAGTCCGTCGGATTCAAGCGGCAGCCCTTCACCTCTCGCGGAATGATGATAGCGTTGGCGACGATGAGAAGACTTCTAATCGGCATCGGAATCGCGCTCGTGTTGGCGACTGGCTGTGACAAGGATGAGGCGAACGTCGCACCTGCCGGCTCGGATTCTCCAAGCGAACAAGGCCGTTCATCAGATCCGAAGATGGACTGCAGTGGGTCGCTGGAGTTCTGCGGAGCAACGTTGGATCTGAGCGCCACTCAGGTTGTCTGTCGTCCGTCCTCCGATGACACAATCAACCCGCCGAAGGATCTCGAGCCGTTGGGATGCTTGAAGAGCCTCGCTAAGGTCCACATTCGAGAGTCCGAGGTGAGCGATTTGGCTCCTCTTCGTGGGGCGATTGGGACTCTTCAGGTTGCGGATTTTTCTGATTCCGACGTGCGCGATCTGGCCCCGCTGAAGGGCGCCAAGGCGCTCACGAATGTCGATTTTTCCCAAGCGCCGATCACGGATCTTTCTCCGTTAGCCGAGGCGCAGGGCCTAGTCACAGTTGATGTTCGAGGTAGTCGAGTTTCCGATCTGTCACCCCTCAAAGGCAAGGGGCGGCTCAGAAGCGTCGACATCACAGAGACACCGGTTGCAAGCCTCGAACCACTCCGCGGAGCAAAGGCCCTCGTCGTGCTCGATGCGAACGAGTCTCAGGTGAAGGATCTGGGCCCCTTGACCGAATCGAGCAACTTGCAAATCGTGCACGTTGCGAACACGAAGGTCGATGATCTCGCGCCACTCGCAACGTTGGAGAAGCTCGACGAGCTCGACATCAGGGGGACGCCCGTCAAGGATCTCTCTCCGCTGTCCAAGCTAAAGAATCTCAAAACCCTCGACATCAGTGAAACGAAAATCACGGACATCACGCCGCTCCTGGGGCTCACACAATTGAGATACTTCACTCACTATGGAGTCGACATCCCCAAGGAGCAGCTCGAGACGCTGACAAAGAACAACCCCGACCTCTAACTTCGGCACATCGAACAGGGTGGCGGGGCTCGGTCGACGCTCGCCTTCGGGGGAGTGGCGTCTCGAGCCTCGCGTAGGACGTCTCCATTCCGTCGACCACCCCCGTCCCGAGGACGGTGTCGCGCAGAAGCTCTTTCTCTTGTTGAAGGCGCGCCACACTTGTGGTTTCACCCCTTGGCCGCGAAGCCACCGACGAACGACTTCTTCGATTTCGAACATCGTGACCTCTCAAAATGCCTTCGCTCCTCCTCGGCCGTGGGCCGTCTGAAAGCGAGAGCTAGTGCTGCGACCACATAAAAGTGGTCGGTAGGGAGACCACTTTTCTCTG
>CAYTRQ010000598.1:0-3144 GCA_964440025.1 uncultured Polyangiaceae bacterium
CGAGAGAAAAGTGGTCTCCCTACCGACCACTTTTATGTGGTCGCAGCACTAGTCGCCCCCGCAGTTCTGTCAAAGGAGACATCGTTCGATCGCGTCTGCGGTTCCTGCCGCCATCGCGCACTCGAATTGGGCACGACTGACCTCCTCGCTACAGGAGGCGAAAACCGGGTCGGTCATCGCTTTCTCACGTGCCTCCATGATCAAACGAGCTCTCGCACCGGGCCGGGTCGAGGGGTGGGCCTGATCAATTTGCTTGTCTGTGTAGTGCTCGAGGAGCGTCAGGCACTCTTGCTGAGATAGCGGCCGACTACAGCTCAGGGCACCTAGCGCGAAAAAGAAGATACAGAGCGCTGAAACCGGCTCCGCTGCCGCTCTCCCACGGCGGGGTGAGGCGAACGGAGGAGGAGCCGTTCGACATGGTGAGATGTGCTCGAGACCGAGAAGAGAGAACCGCTTTTTCACTGGAGGCATTCGTCGAAAAGGATCTCCGAGCTCTCGGCATTGCGCACGCACTCGAGAGCCGACTCCGTAATCCGCTTTCCCACACACTTTTCCATCATTTGCGGCCTGAGGCTCTTCTCGATCTCCTGAATCTCTGTCTTGACGAGATTTTCACTCTGGGAGAGGCGCTCTTCGAGTTCCAACCGAGCGGCCTGTCTCAAAATTTGACGGCATTCCTCTTCGGTGGCGGGCCGACCGCAAGCACCCAAGGCAACACACAGGGCCATGGCGAGGAGAAAATGAGGGGCTCGTCGAGATAGAAGCTGCACAGGGGTCACCTGGCCGGACTTTCGCTGACACACCGCATCGGCACAAGCATGGACGTTTTCTGGACCCCTCTGACCCACTTGCTACGCTGATCACGTGGCAAATTCGGGATCGCCGGAGCCCCCCGAAGTCGGGGGGAGCAACGAGCGGCAGCAGAGCATCATTGCCGTTCGCAAAGGAGGAACCGTTGCGACAGAGGCCGAATCAGCCGCTGGGCTACTCCTCAAAGCGCTGCACGCTCGATCGACCGAGGAACGCGAGGCGTTCGCCAGCGGCGGACTGGCGCGCCTCCGGCACGAGGAAGAAGATCGAGAGCTTGAAGCGCTTCTCCTGAGGCAGCTCTATTTGGCACAAATGGAGCGGGAAGAATTCTTTTTGGCCTTGGAGACGGCCAACGAAATGATCGAGCTCGAAACTCTCGGAGACGTCGCCAGGCAGGATGCAGCGCGCGCTGCCCTGGGCCTTGGCGAAATCGAAGCTGCCGCGGGGCACCTCCGCATCGCGGCGCGAGTTGGTCCCGCGTCACGCCAGCCATTTCACCTGGCCACCTTGGGAGCCCTGCTCCGCTTTGCAGGCAAAATGGACGAGGCAATCGCTGCCTTCGATCGGGCTGTCCGTATCGCCACAGGCGATCGGCCCTTCTATCAGGCCCAGCTCGCCCTGGCCCAGCTGGTTGCCGGAGAGCCACCGCATTACCGAATGCTGGAGCTTCGCCAGCACCTCGAATCGGACGAAGCCCCTCAGAACGGCTACCGCCTCTGGATCCTTGGTGAAATTTGCGCAGAGTTAGGCGATGACGAAGCCTGTCGGAACTACCTGACCCGCTTCCTGGCCAAGATGACCGATGCTCCCCGCGCCAAGCTCCTCGCCCTTTCTGGAGAGGTCGCTCACGCCGAGGCGCTTCTCGAACGCATTTCCTCACCGCGCTCCTGACACCTGACAGACAACAGTCACCGACAATGCTCGCTTTCCGCTGCCTCGTTCGCTGAACCGATGGAACCCAATCGTCAGACGTCGCGTATTCTTACTCAAGCCATGCTTCCCCGCATCGCCATTTTCCTCGCGCTTTTGCTTCTTTCCTCGCCCGCCCACGCCGCTGACGGCAACAGCTTCCTCCTGGCCGTGGATGAAGGTCCTCTCTACGCTGCGGGAGCTGCCCTACTCGGAGGGCTTCTGGTGAGCCTGACTCCGTGTGTCTACCCGATGGTCGCCATCACCGTGAGCGTATTTGGCGCTCGTGAATCGAGAAGCCGGCTGCAGAGTCTCGGTCTCAGCAGCGCATTCGTGCTGGGCATCATCACGATGTTCGTACCCCTGGGGGTCACCGCCGGCCTCACCGGCTCCCTGTTTGGAGCCGCGCTCCAAAATCGCTGGGTGCTCAGCGGTATCGCTATTCTATTCCTGCTCATGGCCGCCAGCATGTTTGGTGCTTTCGAGGTCGCCTTGCCTAGCTCGCTCACCAACCGGCTCGCGAAAGTTGGCGGGATCGGTGCTCGTGGTGCCTTCGCCTTGGGACTCGTGTGCGGACTCATCGCAGCACCGTGCACGGGACCAGTGCTCACGGGGATCCTCACGTGGATCGCTCAGAGTCAGAGCGCGGCGGCCGGCGCGGCAGCGATGACGGCGTTCTCTCTTGGTCTCGGATTTCCCTTTTTTCTCGTGGGAACGTTTGCCGTTCACTTGCCCAAAAGCGGTCGCTGGATGCTGCACGTCAAGAGCGTTCTTGCGATCGTTCTCGCCGTCGTGGGGCTCTACTACTTGGATATGGCCTTTCCGGACCTGACCGAATGGATCCGACCCAGTCCTGTCCTCTACGGCGTTTGTGCTAGCGTGATCGTGATAGGGATTCTGCTCGGGGCGGTCCATCGAGATTTCAGTTCACCCCTGCTTGAAGAAAAAGCTCTCAAAAGCGTCGGCGCATCCTCCGTGACTTTGGCAAGCTTCGTGATTGTCATCGCGCTCACTACCCCTGTCCGCTCGCTGGAGTGGAAGCATCTTGCGCTCAGCCAAGCCCAAGCAACGGCAAGAGCCGAGAGCCGGCCCCTGTTGGTCGACTTCACCGCAGCCTGGTGCGGGGCATGCAAAGAGCTCGATAAGATTACTTTCGCCGATCCGGCAGTCAGTCGAGAAGCGGGGCGCTTTCTAGCCGTCAAGGTCGACGCTACGGACGACGAAGATCCGCAAGTGCAGCAGTCGATGAAACAGCTCAAGGTCAGGGGCTTGCCGACGGTCGTCGTCTTCGACTCCGAAGGGCGGGAAGCCAGGCGTTTCACGGACTTCGTTGGCCCCCAGGAGTTTCTCTCCGCTCTTAGGCCGATCCACTAGTGCTGCGACCACATAAAAGTGGTCGGTAGGGAGACCACTTTTCTCTGGAAA
>CAYTRQ010000599.1:0-3144 GCA_964440025.1 uncultured Polyangiaceae bacterium
CGCGCTCCCCGTCGTCAGCGTCGACTTCTCGTCGGTCGCACCTGACGTCGGCCGCGTCACTTCGCTCACCGCACCTCACCGCATCGCTGACGCCCTGTTGCGCGACAGCCTGCTCGACGGTCAGCTGTTCCGCCTCTCAGACATCGGCAGGTCGTTCACTGACGCCAGCCCGAAGAACGCGACGGCTCTGTTCAAGGTCTGCCCGACGGGGCTCGTGTTTGGTCTGTGGGATAGCACCGGGCCGAAGGGCGGCCTCGGCGCCAAATTTCAGCGCGCGCTTGTCTCGGAGATCGTTGGCATCAACGCAGCGCCCGGTAGCAAGACCGAGAGCCGGATCGATCCGGCTCAAATGGTGAACGCAGCGGCCATTCTCTATCGAAAGGCCCCAACGCCCGGCGAACCGCTCACTTGGACCGCGAACGAAACAGAGGCTCAGCGTGAGAAGGTTGGAAGCGAACCGAACGTCGCGCTGAAGTGGGGGGCTAAGTTGGAGGACGGGGAATGGAAGCAGGGTGATGGTAAGCTAACGACTGCAAATCATAGCAATATCCCGCCAACGATCGACGATCTTGGGGGTGGCGTGACTATCGACGAAGCCAAGCACACCATCGTACTCTCGCTTGCGGCGCTGCGTCGTCTCAGCTTCGCGGCAGGTGCGATCGAGGCTCGAACGGTGCTGACCGCGCTCGGGCTCCTTGCCGTGCTCGCGTCGGAAAGTCGCGGGCACGATCTCCGCTCGCGGTGCCTGTTGGTACCACGCGTCATTGAGAAAGACGGGAAGGAGCAGACGCTCGCGCTGAGGTTGGAGACCGTTGGTCGCGATGGCAAGACGACACCGTTGGAGTTGGATCTCGATGGGGCTATCGCCTTGTTCAACGAAGCCGTGCAGGCACTGCCCGATGCAGTCAAGTTCAAGCCGGCTGAGAACGGAGCGGTGCTTGAGAACGGAGCGGTGCTGGTTGAGCTCGTGCCATCGCCGAAGCTCGTCGAACTCGTCAAGAGGAGTCGTGAGCTCGCAGCTGCAGGATCCGATGTCGGAGACGAGTGATGCTCACCGTCGAGGTCGAACTCCTGACCGGTCGATACACGGCGACCGCGCACAATGACCGAGGGCGTGCTGAGTGGCCGCCGCATCCTGCGCGCCTCTTTTCGGCACTGGTCGCCGCGCTGCACGATCATGACGTCGTCGACCCAGCTGAGAGAGACGCGCTGCTGTGGCTGGAGCAGCAGGAAGCACCATCGCTGAGGGTCGATCCAGAATCAAACGTTGGTAGACGTCAGGTGCAGGACGTCTACGTGCCGGTGAATGACATTACGCTAGGGGAGAACACCGAATCCTTCGAGACAATTGCCCAGCGCACAATCGCCGAGGCGACCCAGAAAGTCAGAAGAGCCGAAGCGAAGCTCGACGCGGAGAAGTCCACAACCCCGCCCAACAGCGACAAGGTCGCAAAGGCGGAGAAGACGCTCGCAAGCGCGAAGGCAAACCTGACCAAGAAGAATGAGGCGCTCGCCAAAGGCCCGCCCGCCACGGATGTCGCAGCGGCGATTGCACTGATGCCTGAGCGACGCACGCGCCAAGTTCGGACGTTTCCTGTCGTGCTACCGGAGACGCCAACCTTCGCGTTTCTGTGGCCGACCGCCGACCCATCATCTCATCAAGCCGCGCTGGAGCGCCTCTGCGCGCGTGTGACTCGCCTGGGTCACTCGTCGTCGCTGGTGCGGTGCACTCTCATCGATGACGACATCACGCCAACGCTCGTTCCCAGCGACGAAGGTGCTCTCGTCCTGCGCGTGGTGGGGCCCGGACAGCTCGACCGCCTCCAAAAAGCCTTCGAGCACCATCAGGGCGTACAGAGCCGAGTGCTCGCAGCTCGCCCGCAACGGTATTGTCCAGCGTCTAGGAAGGCGATGCCTTCTCCGCGTGCGCGGAGCGTGTTCTCCTCGACCGACTGGGTCCTGTTCGAGCGAGTTGGCGGATCGCGACCGCTCGCCTCACGAACGACCGATCTTGCCCGGGCGCTGCGCAGCGCTCTGATCGAGGTGCACGGCAGCCAGGATCTCCCAGCGACGCTTTCGGGCCATGCGGAGAACGGCCCCACGGAACAGCCTCACGTCGCGTTCGTTCCCCTGCCCTTCGTTGGGCACGAACATGCGGATGGCGGGCTCATGGGTTGCGCGTTGGTATTGCCCCAGGACCTGCCAGCTCACGATCGTCAGCTACTGCTTCGCTTAGTGGCGAAGTTGGAGAAAGAGCGAGCTGATGTGCGCGGCACCCTGACGCTCGCGGGCGGTACGTTGCCGCCAATCCGCGTCCGACGCGTCGACGTGTCGGCGAAGGCCGCTCTCGACCCGATGCGGTGGTCACGGTCCTCCGCGCGGTTCATCACAGCCACGCCGATCGCGCTCGACAGGAACCCTGGTAACCTACGCAGCAATCATGAACGCGCCGCCCACAAGGCTGCGCTGGAGGCTCAGCAGTGCATCAGCGATGCATGCCTTCGCGTCGTCGGGGTCCGCCCCTCGTCGGTCGAGGTTTCGCTCGCTCCGCTGCTTCCGGGCGCGCAGCACACCCGTCACTTCTTGCCTTGGCCTGGGCAGCCCGGCCGCACACCGCGCGTGCGCGTCCACGCCGATATTTGCTTCGCAGAGCCTGTGCGTGGTCCGCTTCTCGTCGGCGCCGGACGCTACTTCGGGCTCGGACTCTGCCTACCGGTGGAGGACCAATGACGCTCTCCACTTCTGACTTCGGCGCATTCCACGCGGCTGTCCACGGCGACAAGGAGCCCTTCGCGTGGCAACAGCGGCTGCTTGAGCGGATCGTCGCGGACAAGGCATGGCCACACGTGCTCGACCTGCCCACCGGCGCGGGCAAAACAACATGCATCGATATTGCTCTCTTCGCCCTCGCGCTGGATGCCAAAATGCCGCTAGAGGAGCGCTGGTGCCCCCGACGCATCGCGATGGTTGTCGATCGACGAATTGTTGTCGATCAGGTAGCAGAGCGCGGTCGCAAGCTCTTGGGCGCACTGTTGGTGAGCACTGATGGAATCGTCGTCGAGGTTGCAGAGCGCCTTCGCTCGCTGACCCGAAGCGGCGAAGAGCCGCTTGGCGTCTTCACGCTGCGCGGCGGCATGCCCAAGG
>CAYTRQ010000600.1:0-3143 GCA_964440025.1 uncultured Polyangiaceae bacterium
CTGCATTGTGACGGACAGCACCTCCTTGCTTGTTTGGTCCGCGTCCTTTGTGGACGCGAACGAGTCTAGTCGCCGCCATCATTTTTGATTCGCCGTCGGCTTTGTTTGAGCTGTCCGCGAGCCTGTTTGTCCGCAAGGCGTCTTTGTCGAGCGGCTCGGGTCGGACGGGTCTCGATGCGCGCCTTGGGAGGACGGCGTACGGCGAGTAGCATGGAGCGGAGGCGGTTCAGAGCTCGTCTTTTATTCGTCTCCTGAGAGCGCGTCTCGTCGTTGGAGATGAGTAGCTCTCCTGCCTGAGTGATGTGGCTTGGGTAGGCCCGACGAACGCGAGCCTTTTGTGCGGGGCTGAGGGCGCGGGAGCGATCGAGGGCGAAACGGAGCTGAATCTTCGTAGAAACTTTGTTCACGTTTTGACCTCCGGGGCCGCCACTCGCCACGGCGCGAAACTCCAAGTCCGCATCGGGGATGACCCATCCTGGAAGAAGTTCGAAGCTCATGATGACAATTCTTTTCGCGAGGAGCGCTGTCTTTTTTGCGCCTGGGTCGGTCATTTTCGCAAGGGGTGAAAGCCGCGAGGCGCGCCTTGCCCAGAGGCCTTTCATCTTGGGTTCGGGCAAAAGGCTGACACCCTCGATTGAAAGGCCTTGCAGGGGGTTTCGCGCAAGAGAAAGAGGTGCTTCGATACGCGCAATGACGGGGCAACGGTTGCGGCAGGAAGCCGCCGCTCGGTTTGGCGAAAAGGCGCTGAGAGAAAAATATCAGGCGATTCGCCAGCGCTCGGTGCAGCTTGCGGCAGATCTCAGTCCGGAAGATCAGATGGTGCAATCCATGCCGGACGCGAGTCCGACCAAGTGGCATCTCGCGCATACGACGTGGTTCTTCGAGCGGTTTGTCTTGAGCGAGCAGGATCGGGCGTACCAACCCTATTGTGCGGCCTACGACTATCTCTTCAATAGCTACTATAATTCGGTGGGGGAGCAGTACCCGCGCAGCCGGCGAGGGTTGATCAGCCGTCCCGGAGTTGCCGAGGTGGGCGCCTATCGCAACTCCGTCGATGAAGCTCTTCTGTCTTTGATCGAGTCGCGCCTCACCGAGCAGATGGCGGAGGTTGTGATCCTTGGTTTGCATCACGAACAACAGCATCAGGAGCTTCTCCTGACGGATATCAAACACGCGCTCTTTCAGAATCCAATATTGCCCGCGTACCGTTCGATGTCCGGTCCTGCCTCGGGCCCAGGAGATCGGACGACGGGGGTCGATGGCGCCGGCCCGAGCCGGACGAGCTTCGTCAAATACCCGGGGGGGATCTATCAAGTGGGTCATCCAAACGATGGCCGCTTTCACTATGACAATGAAGGGCCTCGCCACCGAGTTCTTCTTGGGGACTTCGAGCTGGCCAAACATCCCGTGACGAATGCCGAGGTCATCGAATTCATCGAAGCAGGGGGATACCAAGACCCCCTGCTTTGGCTTTCCGAGGCCTGGTCGTGGATCGAGGAAAATGCCATTTCGCACCCTCTTTACTACCGGAAAACCTCGGAGGGACAGTGGGTGGAGTTCACACTCCACGGAGAAAAGCCGGTGATGCCGGCGGCGCCGGCCGTTCATCTGAGCTACTTTGAAGCGGATGCGATCGCTCGATTCCAGGGCCGGAGATTGCCGACGGAAGCGGAATGGGAAGTCGCGGCGGAAACTGCAGAGGCTGCGGGACAGGTGTGTGCCGAGGTCGGACCGGATGAGAAATGGCTCCATCCAAAACCCAGGCCGCGAGGCTGCGGGGAGTCAGCGATGACGGATCCGGAGGTGGTTCAACTCTCGTCCCTCTTCGGACAGATCTGGCAATGGACGCAGAGTCCCTACACGCCCTATCCAGGATACGAGCCGGCAGCGGGGGCTCTGGGGGAGTACAACGGCAAGTTCATGTACAATCAAATGGTTTTGCGAGGGGGTTCTTGCGTGACTCCTCCCGGGCATCTTCGGCGCACCTATAGAAACTTCTTTCCGGGGACCGCGCGTTGGCAGTTTTCTGGAGTGCGTTTGGCGCGGGGAGGGCGTCCGTGAAATTGCAGCACGAGGGCGTGCGTACAGCGAGTTCCATGCGTCAAGAACTGGACCGAGAGCGAAGAGCCACGACCGGACAGGACGGGGAGGCTTTGGACGATGCCGCGCGATTTCGTAGGGATGTGGCGACGGGGCTGGCTGCCCAGCAAAAAAGCATTCCTTGCAAATGGCTCTACAATGCTCGTGGCTCGGAGCTCTTCGAAAAGATCTGCGAGACACCCGAATACTACGTCACGCGGACGGAGATTTCTCTTCTGGAGGAAGTCTGCCAGCCGGTCGCACAGGCGATCGGTCCCGAGGCGGACGTTCTTGAGCCGGGCTCTGGAGCTGGGGTGAAGATCCGGCTGCTGCTGGACGCATTGGAGCGCCCGCGCACCTTCGTCCCGATTGACATCAGCGACAGCGCCGTGGCGCAATCGGTCGAGTCGCTCCAGAAGGACTATCGGGATCTGCATATCGTACCTGTCGTGGCCGACTTTACGAAGGGCATTCACCTTCCTGCTTCACTGACCGAGTCTGCGGGCGGACGTCGCGTGATCTTTTTTCCAGGTTCCACGATTAGTAATTTCTCATCGAGCGAGGCTCGATCCTTGCTGCATCATTTTCGTGAGTTGCTTCGTCCCGGAGATTTCCTCTTTATTGGAGTCGATCTGGTCAAGGACCCGGAGGTTCTTCTTGCTGCCTACGATGATGCTCAGGGGGTGACGGCGGCCTTCAACCTGAACTTGCTGAACCGCATTCAGGAAGAACTGGCTCCGGAGCTCGATGTCACCTCTTTTGAACATCGCGCCGTGTATCGCGAAGAACTGAGCCGGATTGAGATGCATCTCGTGAGCAAGAGTGACCAGTCGGTGACGGTGGCGGGGCAGGAAATTCGGTTCTCACCAGGGGAGAGCATTCATACCGAAAACAGCTACAAGTACACCATTGATGGCTTTCGCGAATTGGCGAGCGCTGCAGGGTTTACGGAAGGTGAAACATTTACGGATGCGCACCAGTACTTCAGCCTTCACCTCCTTCGCGCCGACTAGTGCTGCGACCACATAAAAGTGGTCGGTAGGGAGACCGCTTTTCTCTCGAAA
>CAYTRQ010000601.1:0-3143 GCA_964440025.1 uncultured Polyangiaceae bacterium
GAGAGAAAAGTGGTCTCCCTACCGACCACTTTTATGTGGTCGCAGCACTAGTCCTTGAAAAACTTCGGTCCAGGAGGGTTCGGCGGGGTAGAGGTGGACACATCTTTTCGATGGGACCGCAGGTCGAGAGCGGTCCACGCGTTGCGTGTGAGTCAAAGGACCACAAGTACCCTCATTGCCTCACAATTGAACATCATCTCGTGTTCGACGAAGGTAAAGCGCCCGAGAGCTGGACAAGAAGGCCAAGAACAGGAGAGAAGGGCTGCCGCGTGCCCTTCGATGCCTCCCTTGATGAGGGGAGAGGTTGTGGGATGTGCTCTGGCTACTTCAGCCCAAGCCGGGTGGTAAGGTGTATGAGCTAGCTCACAGTGGACTCTGAATGACCATAAAACGACACTATTTGCTTATTTACATGCCTTTTGCAACTTAACAGCCAGGGGGAATTCGTGCTTAGCTAGACGGACATGAAAAGCACGTGGTTAAGTGTCCGAGGTCTCCTCGGATTAGGTTGCTTGGGGTTAGCGGGGTCACTGGCGCAGGCTTGCCTCTATGACTCCAGTCAGCGTTGCGGAGAAGACAGAGTGCTCTCCGAAGCGGGCAATTCCTGTGTCTGTCCGGAAGAGGCAGTGGAGGTCGAGGGGGTCTGCGTCGTTTGCGCCGACGATGAGGTCGCAACGAGCAATGGCTGTGAGTGTCCAGAGGGAATGGCCAAGAATGCCGATGATATCTGCGAGGAAGCGAGCCTTGGAGCAGATTGCTCCTCCAGCGACGAGTGCGCCGCACCCTTCGACTTCTGCCAGCCCGACGGGGGGTACTGCACGAGCACCGGTTGTGAGTCCGACGACGAATGTGAAGGGGAATACGCGTGCACTCCGAGCTCTGGTGGAGGTATGGGGGGTGCCGGCAATGGCGGAGATAGCTTCTGTCAAAGGCCTCCGCAGGGGCTGGGTATGAGCTGTGAGACCCATGAGGATTGCGCCGAATATGAAGCGACCCATTGCGATCCCTACAATTTGGTTTGCCTCGTTGAAAACTGCAGCCTCGAGGCAGACGATTGCTTTTCTGGTTATGAGTGCTGTGACCTCAGTGCTTTTGGGGTAGAACCCACGGTCTGCGTCGAAGAAGGGATGTGTTTCTGATGAAGACCCCGACAATATCGTTCCGAATGGGCAACCGACGAAGTAGCCTATTTTTGCTGGGAACTAGCCTGGCAATGGTCCTGGCCCTGACACCTGCGGCCTTCGCGCAGGAGGAAGAGGCCGCGCCTGAAGACGATGGGGCCCAACCGGTTCCCACCGAAGAGCCCGCCGAAGCCCAGGACGAGACCGCCCCCGAATCAGAAGGCGAAGGTGCCACAGAGGCTGACGGAGATGCCGAGCCAGCGAATGAGGCAGACGTTGAAACCGCCGACGCTGCCGCGGGCGCAGAAGTGGCTGCAGACGCAGAGAGCGAAGAGGTGGCGGAGGCGGCGGCAGCTGACACCGAAGCCGTCGAAGAAGACGCCGGGCCGGAGGCAGCTTCTGAAGCAGCAGCCAGCCAGGAAGAAAATGGCGAGGACGCGCTGACCGACGAGGAGCAAGCGGCCCTCGACGAGGAGGCGGCGGCCATGGAAGCCGTGCTGATGCAGGAAAGCGCCGACCAAAGCGCGATGGACAAGTACAGTCTCGATCTCTATGGCTTCAGCGACTTTACCTACTGGCAGGGGTTCAATGACACCGATCGGGGCCAGTTCTTCGTGGGACGGCTCAATCTCTACATGGCCGGCAAGCTCGGTGACAACTGGAGCTCCTTGGCCGAGGTGCGCTTCACCTACCTCCCCCATGGGACGAACGTTGCGGGGGAGGAAACAGTTGAAAACCTCGGTACAGACTACACGGATCTTTTCCGAACGGTGCCCGTGGGCGGGATCGTCATCGAACGGGCCTGGCTCGAATATGCTCCCCATCCGCTGTTGAAAATTCGAGCCGGTCACTTCCTCACCCCCTACGGCATTTGGAACGTCGATCACGGTTCGCCGGTGATCATCGGCACGCGCCGTCCCTATGTCATTGGGGAACGATTCCTCCCGGAATGGCAGACCGGTCTTCAGGTTCACGGAAGTACCCATCTTGGCCGCGCGGAGTACGGTTACCACGTGACGTTGTCCAACGGGCGCGGGCCCATCAGCATGTACAACGACCTGGACACCAACAAGGCCGTGGGTGGGCGTCTGTTCGCCAACTTCGACTCCAAGCTGGGCCAGCTCGATGTAGGAATTTCGGCCTACGGGGGAACGTATACGGATGCAACGCAAGATGACTTTGGAGGGATTGCCGTGACCGAGCAATATGACGAGTTTTCCTATGGTGGCGACCTGAAGTACGAAAAGAGCGGTGTCCTCCTCCAGGGTGAGCTTCTGGCCAATGAGCGCGTGTATCGGGAAGGTGCGCGTCCTGCGGATCCCTACACGGGTGCTCTCATTCCCGACCACCGTCGGTGGGGGGCCTACATTATGGGCGGCTACCGTTTTGATTTCCTCGGGAGCGTCACGCCCTTCTTTGCGTACGACTACGGCGATCCCGGCTACGGCGGCCAGGTGGCCGCCGTGTGGGGCGGCCTCAATGTTCGTCCCCATCCGCGAGTCGTGCTCAAGACACAATACACCTATTCTTGGTTCCTTGAAGACGGACCTCTTTCCGACTTCCACTGGAACGCACTGGCAACTCAAGCAGCGTGGAGCTTCTGATCATGACCACACGGAGAGTATTCGCATCGACCATAGCCGGCCTGGTGTGCATGGGCATCATGTCCACGGGCCTTTCAGTCAGCAGGAGTGCTGATGCCCGTTCAGAGAAAGAGCCTCTTGCCGTCGTGGTGGCCAAGGACAGCTCGGTCAAGAAGCTTTCTAGCTACCAACTCAAGCAGATCTATCTCGGCGAGGACATCCAAGCCCCCAACGGTGACAAGATCTTGCCACTCAATCGAGGGACCAAAACGCCAGAGCGTGTGGGCTTTGACAAAACGGTCTTGGGGATGACGCCGGAGGAAGCAGCCCGCTACTGGATTGACCGCCGAATTCGCGGGCGTTCAGGCTCCCCCAAGGCGGTGGATCCCGCCAGCTTGGTGCAGCGCTTGGTGGATCGACTGCCGGGAGCCATCTCCTA
>CAYTRQ010000602.1:0-3125 GCA_964440025.1 uncultured Polyangiaceae bacterium
ACCGAGCGACGAGGGCAACAGACTGCGGCGGCATCGCCTGCCGCAAGCGCTCCACTGCCTCCCTTCATGAGGGCTTCAAAGGGCGAAAGGCTGGCCCATGGCGTTGAAATACCTATAGGCTCGGACCATGACTGGCCGACACCCGCCATGGATTCGGCATGCGAATGGCATCACAACGGTCGACGCGAATTACGTGCGTCCCGGCTTTGCGTCGGTGCACCTCGTCGAGAGAGGAGAAAGCGTTGCCATTGTCGATACAGGGGCGAACTCCTCCGTGCCGCTCGTTCTGCGTGCATTGGAGGAGCTGGGCATTCAAACGGCTGCGGTCGAGTGGCTGTTCCTCACCCATGTGCACCTCGATCACGCTGGTGGCGCAGGACGACTGCTCCAGCACTTGCCGCGGGCCAAGGTGGCAGTCCATCCACGCGGCGCACCCCATCTGATCGATCCCACGCGGCTTCAGAACGCAACCGTGGCCGTTTATGGTCAGCAGAAGTTCGAAGAGCTCTACGGTCAGCTGGTCCCCATCCCTGGGGAGCGAGTCCACCACACGGATGATGGGCAGGAGCTTTTTCTCGGGCCCAGCAGGATGCAGATTTTGCACACGCCAGGCCACGCGCTGCATCATCAAGTGTGGTTCGATCCTGAAGCCAGCGTGATTTTTACCGGAGATACCTTCGGATTGTCCTATCGGGAGCTCGATAGCGACAAGGGGCCCTTCATCGTCCCCACGACAACCCCGTCACAATTCGATCCGGACCAATTGCTCGACTCCATCGAACGCATCGTCGGGCTCGATCCCCAGTGGCTCTATCTGACGCACTTCGGCCCCGTAACGGGCGCCCAACGCTTGAGCTCTGCCCTGCGCGAACAGATTGAGCGCTTTGTGGCAATCGCACGCCAGCACGGGTCCTCCGCCAACCGTGACGAGCTCATCCGCTCCGACCTTCGTGAGTACCTGGTAGCCCGTGCCAGGGCGCATGGCATCGCAGACGCGGCTGCGACGATCGATCGGGTACTCGCCAACGATCTCGAGCTCAACACCCAAGGACTGGTGGCTTGGCTCGCGCGCTCCGAAAAGCGTGCCCGAGAGCTTTCCTGGAAACGTTGATCCTACTTCTGCCCCTCGGCCCGAAGACGCTTGAAGAACGCCTGAAGTCGTTCAATGGCTTGGTCAGCAAGGACACCCGAGGTCACCCGAAATCGATGATTGAGGCGTTCATCCCGTCCAATGCCAAACAGACTATCAATCGCCCCAGCCTTGGGATCGGAAGCTCCGTAGACAACACGACTCACACGAGCATTGACAAGCGCTCCCGCACACATGGCGCACGGCTCCAACGTCACGTAAAGAGTCCCCCCGATACGCCAATGGCCGACTGCTCGAGCGGCGCGCCGGAGAGCATCGATCTCTGCGTGGCCAGTTGGATCGGCGTCCACCTCTCGACGGTTCCTTCCCCGAACGATCGTCTCGCCATCGTTGATGGCGATGATTGCTCCCACCGGGACATCTCCTCCCGCGGCAGCCCGATCCGCTTCGAGGAGAGCCAATGCCATATAGTAGTCATCCTCCGCCTCACGGCTCGATGCGCTCGGAGCCGCAACTCCCTGTCGAGAAACGGACTCCCCCATGCGGCTCGGATCGAGCTCCCCCTCTGCCCTGGAAGGCGAGCCATCTTGACCGGGGTCGACAGCGCCCGTCACGGTGGGGGCTCCGAAGGAGCTGGCGAAGCTTTCCAGGGCTTGTCCGATAGGGCCCGGCCCGGCTCGATGTCTTGGGGGAAATGGAAAGGCTCTCCTGCCTCGGACGGAACGGCATGCACTCCCCGGTCCTCGGGCTCCTCCCGCTGAGGCTCTGCCGGAACACCAAACCGGAGCTCCTGGGCCTGCGCGCGCTCGAGCTCCTCCTCACTGAGTCGCCCCCGCTCATGGGAAATCCGGAGCAGGTAGTCGACGTAGTCCTTCCGCGCTTCGGTAAGCTTGCCGTCTTGTTCAAAGTACGAGGCGCTGGGCGCCGGGAGAATCGAAGCCAAAAAGAAAGCTTGAGCGATGCTCAACTCGCTCGGCTCCGAATCGAAATAATGCGCCGCTGCCGGCCCGATCCCATACACACCAGGAGCGAACTCGATCACGTTGAGATAGAGCTCGAGGAGCTCCCTCTTGTCGAAATTCTGCTCGAGCAACATCGTGAGCGCCGCCTCCTGCAGTTTTCTCGAGAGAGTCTTTTCTCGGGACAAATAGAGGTTTTTAGCTAGCTGCATGCTGATCGTGCTGGCACCTCGCACGAAGCGACCTGCTCGAGTGTTGTCACGAATGGCCGACTCGATCGCTCGGTCATCAAACCCATCATGCCGAAAGAAGCGCCCATCTTCCGTCACGAGAAGCGCTGCCTCCATATAGGGGGTGATGTCTTCGAGAGGAGTCCAATTGGCAGAATGGGGCCCGAACTCGACCCTCATCGGGATCCCTCCAGCTCCCAGGACCTCCCGTGAGAAAAGGCCGCGGAATTGTTCTGGATCCAGCTCGAGAGGGACCTCCGTCACTCGGCAGTCGTTGTCGAAGTCCCATTTCACCTTCATCTTGGAAAGTTCCCCGGAGTTGGCCTCGACTCCTGCCGCCAGGGAGAACGTGCCACTCCATTTGAGGTCCGCCACGGGACCAAGCAGTGCCCGAGGCGCCGAGTCGGCGAGCTCCTGACAACTCACCAACGGAGCATGAAGGCTCGCCTCGAGAAGAACATCCTCCTGCTTACGAGCGATGTGGAACTCGCCGTCGAACCGAGCCTGATTGAGGCTGAGCTCCGCGTCTTCCAGGGAGTATTCGGAACCGTCGACCGCCGCGCGAGCCTTCCCGCGGACGGTCAGCCGGGGCACGTTGACCACAGCATCGGCCAACTGATCGATCTGAAGCGAGAGGTTCTCCAGGGAGACGGCCCCCTCGGCCGTAAGATACCGCGTGTCTGGAGACAATTTCACCTCTCCTTCAACGCTCATCAATGTACCGGCCACTCCCGTCAGACCAACATCGCCTTCCTGACCACCCCAGCTCGCCAGCGAAACGGGTCCCCCCCGCATTTGACAAGTCATCGCGTCGTCCGACGTGAAGGGAATGCGTCCGCTCAGCTC
>CAYTRQ010000603.1:0-3124 GCA_964440025.1 uncultured Polyangiaceae bacterium
GAAGCGATCCCAGCTGGTTCGATGGTGGACGTTCGCGCTCCCGGTGTCCCTAGCGAGCACATTCGCCGTCAGTTTCCGGTGACCCGTGCGCGGCTCCAGCGAAGCGACGTCGAGACGCCTCTTCCCCAGTGGACGCTGACCCCCGAACCGAGACTCGACTTCGTAGGTTACCGAGAAACGGAGGACAGTGATGTCTGACGATTTCATGCGCGACGAAGGTGGCGGAACATTCAACCCGTTCCGCCCTGGAGGGTCGGAATCACCACCTTCCACTTCCGAGTCGAAGCAAAAAAAGTACAAGCTACCGCCGCGAACCGATGAGGAGGAAGAAGAAGCCTTCGAAGTTCCAGAAAAGTTCGAGTCGAACAGCTCGTCGGGCGGGCAAGGGGCTTCCCGTGGCGAGCGCTACGTCGCGGAAGTTCAGAGCCAAGAGCTGGTCTTCTACCCTGTGACGTCGGTCACCTATCGCGGCTCGAACTCCAGTGAGTTCGAGGCCCATGAACCGGTCGTGCGAGCCTTCGATCCTGGTGTGCTCCAGGATGTGGAATACGTACCGCCACAGGTGCTCCAACAAATGGAGGGCAGGTACATTTACCTCCTGCTGGACACTGCCTCGCTCCGGAAATGGGTCGACGACACGTTTCAAGCGGGTTCGTCCAGCTCGCAGCGCGTGCACGACGTCTCGGTACAGATGACCGGAAAGCCTTACGAGGACATCGAAAGGACGCGTTTCGTCGTTTCTCGCGTGTTCGTGATGCAATCAGGCCGGTACCAAGAGGCCGAAATCAGCAAGGTGCGACAGTTTGCGAAAGAGGCGAAGTTTCCTCCCCCCGATCATGGGCACGATGCGATTCGGTTGAGCGTCTACGATGATCAACTCATCTGGGCGTTCGGTTCTCCGTTTCCCTTGACTGAAGAGCAGATTGCCAAGCTCGAAGAGGTGGACTGGCCTGAGTTCTCGAAAGTCGCGGTGGGCCCGAACGTGGGTGTAAAAATGGGCGATGCACCTGGCCTGCGCATCGTCGCGCAACAAGAACCTGGTGTGATGGCTCCGGCGGTCGGTATCTACACCTCGGGCATTCCTCTCGTCGATCCTCTCCTCGTTCTGGAAAATCTGGGCTCGAAATACGGAGTTGCGTGTGACGACGTGCATGCCCACCTCGGGCGCTTCGTCAACCAGAGCGACAAGGTGCTCCAGTACAAGAAGTACGAGGCGGCGCTGGGCGTGCTCCCGCTCTTCAAGAACCGCAAGGCGGTGCCTGGAGCGGTTTCCACTTTGCAAGGGGAGATCAACGACTTCGACGAAGCCCACGAAAAGCTGGCAACCGCAGCCGCAGCGGCGGCGGAGTCATTGATCAACTGGCTCCAATCGGCGCCGATCAAGTTCATCGAGGACCTCGTTTGGGACTGCGAAGACGACCCGGAGCTGCGGGCGTATCGCGGCTACTCAGCCGTGTACCTCGGAGTGCTGCCGCGCATGTGGGAGACGGAGCGGGGCAAGAGCTACATGGGAGCTCAGCTCGACGAGCTGGAGAAGAGCGAAGCACCGAGTCGCGGCGCTCCCAAAGTGCTGGTTGATCTGGTCTTGCCATCCGACAAGAAAAGCTCTGACACCTTCGTCGACGTGGCTCAGTCCCTGTCGGGAGTCGTGGCGCGAGCGTGGGGAGCGTTCTGTCCCGCGCTCGTCAAGCGGACCATTGTGCAGGCCAGCCAAGGTTACGTGGTTGCCGGTCAGAGTTTCGGAACGCCCTTCTTGGCCATCCAGCGAGCATCTGCGCAATTGAATGTTGCCCTAGGCGACACCCTATTGTCCGTGGAGATGAAAGCCACGAGCGTTCACACACATCTCGGGGCGACCGAATCGCTGCTGACTCGAGGAAAAGGGCTCGAATTGGGCGTCGAGCTCTCGACGTTGAAGGTCGAAACCTCTACGGCGAGCGCAGTTGGCGCAGCCGCGTCCAAGCTCGGTGGTATGCTCGAAGCGCTCAACGCCGTACTCGCGGTTGGAGCCGTGCGGCAGGCGTTGGCAAAGGAAGAGCGAGACAATGTTGCCACTGCTGCGGACACTCTTCGACTCGTGAAGTCAGTGGTCAGCATCAGTGAGAGTTACACCACGCTGCGCGGAGTGAGTCGGATTGCGTCCCGCAGAAATGCTCTAAAACTGGCTGGTCGTCTGGCTCTCGTTGGTGCGGCTGTCGACGTGCTCGCGTCGAGCGCAGATGCCCTGCACAACTTCAAGACCGGCGACAAGGACGCGGCCGCTGGGGACATCGCCGCGGCTACGGGCGCCGGAATGATGATTGCTGGCCTTTTGCTGGCTTCCAATCCAGCCGGGTGGGTCGTCGCTGGCATCTTACTGGGCGCAGCGGGGAGCGCCTGGGCGAGCAACCACGAGGACACACCTTACGACAAGCTTTTCAACCACTCGCCGTTCGGGAAGTCATCCTTGATGGACGAGCTCGAAGCCGAGGATCCTGCGTGGACGCTCACGACCACCAACTACAGCCGCTGGAGTCGCGACACGCAGGTGGGCATCGAGACGTTCCTGGGTGCGGCACAGCAGCTTCAGTTTGCTTTCAGCGTGAGGGGAGCCAGCCCGTCGTCTCCAGTGACCGCGTGCGACGCAGCCTTCGAGATTCTTCCCAAAGAGCTATTGGTCGACTCCACGTTCCACATCGAATACGACATCACCTACGCGGCTCCGGGGCCGCCGGGCGGTGAAGAACTGCGGGTGACAGGTTACCTGTGGCTGCTCAACATCGCCAAGGAGCCGTTTTTGGCAGACTACCCCGATGGCCCCGATGCGACTGGCACGAATTTCAAGATGTCACAGGTCGTTTCCCTGCAGAGCGGCGTGATCAAGGTCAACCTTCGACCAACCATCGAGCCCAAGACGCAGGATAACAAGGTGATGCAGCCCTTCAATGTGACGCTCAACGTCCGCCTCGACGTCCACGGCGACGCCTACGAACGTTTCGAAGGCGACAGGCCTGGAGCCTGGGGCAATCGCGGCGACGAGGCCTCGCTGGCGGTGCCGACGACGGCCGAGGGGAAGAAGTGGGTTGAAGTCAAGATGGTTGGGCGGGATTGGATTGATGAGGGCGTGTCCTTCCATTGGACCACA
>CAYTRQ010000604.1:0-3123 GCA_964440025.1 uncultured Polyangiaceae bacterium
CGAGAGAAAAGTGGTCTCCCTACCGACCACTTTTATGTGGTCGCAGCACTAGGTCCCCCTGACGCCCCAGCCACGGAATACGAGAAAAGATGGACGAGTCGGCAATCCTTTGCTCCGTGCAATTGCTGCGAACCGCTCGGCGACGGCCGGTTGGCTCGCAAGCCCGGCATTTGCTGTCCTTTTGACCCCTTCAAGCTGCGTAGCGGAGCGCGCGCCAGGCGCTGATTCATGCAGATATCCCTGCAGATCACGCCGATCGGACTCCGTCGTGTTCCTCATGAGTGCTCCGTTATCCACAGAAACCCCAAGTTATCCACAGGGAAAGCCTCGATTTCTCGCGCCCTGACGGGTACTTGTGGCGTTTTGGTGACACTTCCAAGGGCGAAAGGGCCACAATGGGCAAAAATCAACGCTTTTACGACTCCCAGGTGCGTTGTAGATTACGCACTGAATCGACGTGAATTTCGCCGAAATCGACTTGCACCCTACCCCATCAGCACGAAAGATCCGTTCTTCAGCCAGTGGGCCGGTGCCGTGCAGACCTTTCGTGTCATTTCTTGTCGTAGCGCTTTCATTCAATTCATCGCTCTCCTTCTTTCTTCTCTGACTCCCTTGGGCTGCTCTTCTAGCTCCCACCAGGAGACACCCCAGTCGCCGACTTCCTCAGCCGCCCAGAAACGGACCTGGCTGGAGCCCAAGCAGGTCGTGCTTGCCATGAGGGGAAGCGAAGAGGAATACCGGAAATGCTTCATGCGCGCGATCCATCAGCGCGGCATCGTTCGAACCCGCTTTTCGGTCACAAAAAGAGGCACCGTCGAAGAGCTCGAGGTCGTCCGTTCCACCATCGGCCAAGACCACGTTGTCGACTGTCTACGCAGCCACCTCCAGGAGCAGCACTTCGGCCATCACGATGGCCCCAAGAAGGGTCGCTGGACGTTTGTTTTTCGTTTGGTCGAGCCCATTGAAGAAAGCCAATTCCAAGCCAAGCTCGAGGAAGCGCGCAGCCGAACCACCGATGGAGGCATGCAAATCAACCCCAACTCGAAAGGCAGCATCGATCCGGACTCGCTCGAAGAAGCGGCTCTCGCGGGCTATCCACTTTTCGCGCGGTGCTACCGGGACTCTATTTCACGCCGAACGGTGGCCGGAGGAGTGCTGCGTTTGCGCCTAGTGATCGACGAGCAAGGCACGGTGAGCAAGGTTGCCGACGCGGGCACGGTGCTGCCCGATCCTTATGCCGTTGATTGCATCGCAGAGAGCTTTTTTGCCTTGCGGTTTCCCAAGCCTCGAGGCGGCCCCGTAGAAGTCGACTATCGATTGGACTTCCAATAGGCACGTTCACATCTGACTCGTTTGCGCTCCTGCTCGACCACGTCACTTAGAGAACGAGAACCCAAAGATCGTAGAGCGCATGAGTCCACACGGCAGGCGCGAAGCCTCGAAAATGGTAAATAGCCGTAAATATCAACCCACAGACAGTGCGAAAGCTAAAGGTCGAGAGATCGAAGGGCTCTCCAAGCTCCCCCACGTAGTGCCAAGCACTGAAAACGAACGCGGCCACGAGCGCCCAGCCGATTCTCACGACGAAACGTGTTGCTCGACCCGTCACGTTGAGCAGAAACAATACGAGTAGCGCCCCCAAACCATAAAAACCCACTCGAAAGACGAGCTCTTCATAGAAACCAGCCCCGAGCGACATCACGGCTCCCGACAGACGAGTGCCCAGCGACACAGACTCGCTCGCAGCCTCGACAGATGAAGAAAGCGCTGGGGCGGCATTCATCAAGCCGATCCAACCCGGCCTCTCGCTGACCAATGCCGACAGAAGATGGGCCGCGGCATAGCCCGCCAGAAGCCGCATTGCGACGGCATAAAACACGCCTTCGGTACCTAGCCAGGCAAAACGTGAAGCCGAGAGGTGCTTGCCACGGCCAGCCATCACGAGCGGCGCAACGTAAAGCCCGCCAATGAGAAGCGTTAACCCGAGGTAGGCCCACAAATCGAAATCGGCCAGTTTCTGCAGCTCTCGTGTCACCAAATCCGCTGCATTCCGAACCGGCAGGAAAATCACTCCCACGTGATAGCCCACGAAAATGGGGAGAGTCAGAGCCAAGTCCGTCCAGGGGCCGGAGCGTCGAACCGGCTTTTCCTCCGCAGCCGCTTTTTGCATCCCCAGCTTCCTATCTCAGGGCCGGACTGCTGGCCCAGATTTGGGCATCTTTTCGGCTTCGGCGGGACGAGGAATCAGACGGGACGCAGATTGTAGACCGACCACAAGACCGCACCGATCCAAAGGAGAACGGTCACGACCATGGGTCCGTCACTGAGCATCTCTTGCGTGGGACTTTCGGCGTGGGGACGGCTGCGCACGATGTGGAAGAAACGCAAAACGCCGAGAAGGACGAACGCAGTGCTCGGCCACAGCAGATCCGTACCAAAAAACTCACGAGTCTTCGCATCGAGAGTATAGGTCAAGTATGTCGCCACGGTCGCCAACGCAGTGATGCCCAAGGCAAGGTCGAGCCCTCGCTCCGTATACGCCTCGAGCGCTACCCGTTGCTTACCGGCTCGCGCCTTGGCAGTGGTGAGCTCGTGGCGCCGTTTGCCGAAACCAAGAAAAAGAGCAAGAAGCGCGGTGCAAACAAAAAGGTACCAGGATATGGCGATACGCGTAGCAAATCCGCCACCCAGCACGCGCAGCACGAAACCAGTCGAAATGCAGGCCACGTCGACGTAGGCCATGTGTTTGAGGCGCTTCGTGTAGGCGATATTCAGGCCGAAATAGCCGGCGGCCACGAGCGCAAACCACGGTGAAATCCAAAGCGCGCCGCCCAGCGAGACGACCACGAGCACAACCGCAAATTTGCGGGCCCAAGGCACGGGGACCCGGCCCGAAGCAATGGGACGATACCGTTTCACCGGGTGAAGCCGATCGGCCTCGAGATCGGCCAGATCGTTAATCGTATAGACGGCTCCGGCCAAAAGGCAGAACACCATGAACGCCGAACCTGCGTTGATGAGCAGGGTAAGATCGAAAATGGATCGTGCAAAAACGACCGGCGCCAAGACAAAGACGTTCTTGACCCACTGATGGGGGCGGGTCATGCGCAGCAAGCCGCGAAG
>CAYTRQ010000605.1:0-3096 GCA_964440025.1 uncultured Polyangiaceae bacterium
TGGAATTGCTGATAGAGGGCCTCGTAGAGGAGGCGAGACGAGTGTCGATGACCTTCAGGGGTTTCCTTTAGCTTTCGGCGCTCGACTTCTCGATCCAGACGAAAGAGCGGACCGAAATGCCGCTTGATACAGGTGTGCAGCTCGAGGGCGGGAGCGTCGCGGCGGCAGTGCAGGATCGCGTCCCGGAGAGCCGCGGATGAGACGGCGTGGCCGGCTACGCGCACGGCAGCCGTGTCTTTCTGGGCAAAGGACGGGACAGTGCCGAGCAGAGCGGCCAGGGCAACGAGGGGAAGCCGATCTATCGAGCGTCTCCTTTGCGCAAAGCGGCGTGTCACGACAGTCGTCTACAGCGAAACCGGCGCACTGTGAACGTGTGTTTCTGCGCGGGCCAGCGCCGGGCTGAGTTTCTGCGACTGGAATGGAATGTTCTTCTCCTCGAGGCGTCGCAAGGTCACTTCGTGAGCCTGGGCGCTTTCGTCGATGCCGATCGCACGGCGCTTTCGGACGCATGCTGCCACGAGGCTCGTGCCACTGCCCATATACGGGTCGAGGATCCAGTCGCCCGGGTTCGTGCAGGCTTCGATCCAGCGGGCCAGCAGGGCCTCGGGCTTCTGCGTGGGATAGCCCGTGCGCTCACGAGCGACGGGTGCAATGATGCTGATGTCCCAAACGTCGCCGAGGGGCGTGCCCGAGGAGGCGTCCTCGGTGCGGCTGGATCGGAGGCGTCTTCCCGCGTCGTTGGTCACCGCGCGCTGCTTTTTGTCGCCCCAGGTAGCACGAGTCGAGGGCGCGAGGGGTTCGTACAGTTGGTTGAAACGGGGAGCTCCCTTGGGATCTTTCACGTAGCGCAGCATGACATCGTGAACGCGTTGGAAGTTCTTCGTTTTCGAAGGCCAGCGCCGGTAGCGCCAGATGACTTCACTTGCAAAGCAGTCTGGGCCGAAGATTTCATCGCAGAGAACCTTGACGTAGTGGCTGGTCTTGGGATCGACATGGACCACCATCGAGCCATGGTCCGACAGCAAGCGATGGATCAAACGTAGCCGGGGTTCGAGGACGTCGAGGTAGGCAGCGAGACTAGTAAATCGGTCGTCGAAGGCCGGGCTTTCCTCTCGGGTGAGTTGCCCGGTCTTCTTGCTGCGCCCACGCTGGACTCGTAGATGCTGGCGGCCTGTTAAAAAGGGAGGGTCAAGATAAGCAAGCGTAATGACGGGGCCCATCTCGGCAAAGAGGGCAGAGAGCGCCTGTAGGTTGTCGCCCGCAATCACTCGGCATGGGGTGTCAGAGCTCCCGCGAGGAAGTCGCGCCGGCGCAACCCTTGGGCCTTTTGTACGCGACGGCCATTTCAAGCGGGGGAGCTCACTGATCCTCATGGCGATAGTGTAGGTGAAGGTGAGCATGTGTGGTCAAGTTTTCGGCAAGGGGTAGGCTCCGCCTCGAGTTCGAGTATCCTCGAAGGCGCGTGATGCTCCTGAGTCATCCCAATGATCGAGCGCGACTGCTGGGCAGTCCGTGCGCCGGCCCGCGTGCGGTGAGGCCGCGCAAACTTTCTCGAATGCCTGAGCGCTCGACCTTCGCGCTCGCTTTTTTCGTTGTCGGGGGGCTGCTGTTTCTCCTTGGTTGCGAAGAAGAGCCGGCTCCTCAGGGGCCCCAGGACGGACCTCAGGTGGTGGTCCGTGAGCTTCTCAGCCGCCTCCGGCGTGTTCATGGCGATCCGCAAGCAGGGGAAAAGGTCGCCGAGTTGCTCTGGGAGCCCGCGCGCGAGAACCTGGCCGAGCGGGCCAAGCGCGCCTCCGCCGTTTCGGGGCGGGAGCTCATGAGGGGTGAAATGCTCGCTCCGTCCTGGCTTTCGTTCTACCTCGTGCCCGAGCGCTTCGAGTGGCGGCGACAAGGGGGGTGGGCCGAAGTGCAAGCGATTGCCGCCGACGGACAATCGTCAACCGTGCGTTGCGTCCTCGAAGAGGGTGAGTGGAAGGTCGTGCTGGAATTGCCGCCGCTTCCCCCAATTCGTCAGCGAAAGGTCGTTGAAGGTCAGCGGGATTGACTGAGCGTTGGCCGGAAGAGTCTGAGAACATACCTCGGGAGTCCCGAAGGGGTTCGGAAGAGACGTTCCAGCAAGAGATCCGGCACATCCCTGCTTGTTGATTCGCTTTCTTTGCAGAGGCGAATCCGGTCGTCCCCGTCTCCAACAGGCGCTTCGTCGCCCGCTCGCCATGAGCAGTCGGCACGCTCTTTTATCAGGACAAAAAGACGCGTGGAGCCCACCAAGTCCCCGCCAACGGGCTCGGTGGGCCACTGGTGTCGTCTTGAGAGGGCCGTCCGCGCGCTGAACGCTCTTTCAATTGGTAAAGAAGATAGCTTCGATCTCGTCCTTGACGGCTTCTTCTGTCTGGCTCCGGGCAATGGCGATTTCTTTGACGATCAGCGTTCGAGCGGTGTCGAGCATTCGCCGTTCTCCGAAGGAGAGCTGCTTATTTGCCTTGAGGCGATAAAGATCCCGAAGGACTTCGGCAACATCGTAGATCGATCCCGTTTTGATTTTGTCCATGAAACCCCGATAGCGGCGATTCCAAGTTTGGGTATCGAAGCCGATCGTGCGTTCCTCAAGAATATCGAAAATCTCACGGATCTCCTGTTCGCTGATTACCTGGCGTAGTCCAACAGCGTCTGCGTTGGAGACAGGAACCATAATCTTTCGATCGGTATCGAGGATTCGTAGCACATAAAACCTCTGAAGGTTCCCAGCGATATCGCGCTCGTCGATGCTGACGATTTCAGCGACTCCTTGTGCCGGGTAGACTGCTTTGTCACCGACCTTAAATTCAATTGCCTGCATGTTTTCTCCTTCGTGAGCGGATAGCTCCCCCAAGGGAGACTTCCGCAGTGATCGCTTCGTGCTTCGACTGCCCTGTGCTTATGGTTCTATAAACTTGGAGCTTTGACTCGTGTCTCGATAACACTCCGCCTGTTGTCCTGTATCCGCCATCGTCGGTGGTTAGGCCGTGATGAACTTGGATGTCCTCAAATTGCCTGGTGCTTTGCTAGAGCGTCGATCAGTTTGCCACAAAGAGCTCCTGAGAAACGCCCCGACCCTCT
>CAYTRQ010000606.1:0-3079 GCA_964440025.1 uncultured Polyangiaceae bacterium
CTAGCTCGTTCCCGTCTACAAATGGCGCTTCGTCGCCCGCCCCTTGCGGGGCGAGGGCGGTCGACTTCGCTTTTTCGCCTGGATTGTGACGCTGAACGCTTCCTTGCTTGTTGGTTCGCGTCCATTTGTGGACGCGAACTAGCTCGTCCGCGCGAGGCGCGCGCCGAGAAGAACGCTTTTCGGTCTCGTCGATTTCAACGTTTTTCTGCTGGAGTCCAAATAGGTGATAGAGATAGATCTCACCGTTGGTAACGCGAAGAGTCATCTCTTGGCTGGACAAGTCTTGGTCGGAGTTCGCAGGGAGAGGAATTCGCAGTTCTTGCCAATGATCCGCCGCGGCAACTTCCAGATGTGAGGAGGCGTGGCCTCCTCTTGTGAGCAGAAGTTGAGCGCTCTTCGCTGGAGCCACGCGCAAGACGAGAGTGTCTGCCCGCGCGGCTAGTTCGAAGGAATATCCCATTCCCTGACTGAGGAGCCTCCCGGCGTCCCAGAGATCACGCTCGCCATGCCGGGGATGAGGAAGCATCTTCATCCCGACGTAGCCCTGTGCTTCCCGGTCCCAGCTGGCGCCGTGGGCGCGTTCACTGAGCACGTCGGCCACATCGACCGCGTCGGTCACGACTTCCGCGGGATTCAGTGAAAAGGGCGTCGAGCTTCCTTGGAGGGGGCTCCAATCCGATTGATAAATCACTTTGCTGGCCCCGCCGCAGATCACATTGCCTCGCACGGGAAACTCGGTCTCCCAGGAGCCGAACCACAGGACGAAGGTTCCCCACCAGTGGGGATAGAGTGCCATGACATCGGGAAGCTCGCGGGGCGGCATGTGCTCGATCAGCTCCACGGCGGCACCCACTCCTTGCCGGCTGGCCCCGGCGACGGGGAGCCCCTCGTATCCTCCGAGACCGATCAAGTCGAAGGCGGGCAGCTGAGCGGCGTAGGGAAGGGCGCCGGCGTCGCTGAGAAGCACGCGCTGGGGCCTCGGTGTGCGTCCATGGCCCAGGTAAGCGCCGGCGCGGATGTGCTGCTCGAGGATGTTGCGCGCGGCGCGCCCGAAGAACCAGACTTGTTCTCGGAAGCGAGGGGCTTGGAAGAAGACGAAAGTCAGCACCGCTCCAGCGACGAATCCCGGCACGACAACGCGGGTCGTGCGGCTTCGTTTTTGGGCTAGGGCCGCATCGACCGTGGAGGCCACACCGAGCGCGGCGGCAAGAAGGAGCCAGGCCACGGCGGGCATCGTGTAGCGCTCGTTTTGCCAGCGGACCTGTCCGTTGAGCGCCACCAGGCAGATCCAAAAGATGAGGCACAACCACAAAAGAATTCCGTACCTGCGGGTCTTTTTGAAGACGACCGAGAGGAGCGCCAAGGCCCACACGATGTAGCCCGGGCCGATGATGGAGCTGAAGTGGTAGTTGGAAAGTCTGAGAAACTGATAGCTAACGAAATGTTTCCACGCTCCGAATACCTGTTGATCGGTAAGATAGGGGTGGTGCATTTCGAGCTTTGCCAAGGCGCCCGCAGCAGAGGTGTTTCCTGTGAGCACGTAGTTGGCCCCCATTTGACCCAGGACCACGAGGGCTCCCGGAACACCGACCAGAAAGAGATTGGAGATGGCTCCGCGTCGGCGACCTTGCTGGTACAAGGCCAGGGCACTCCAAATGCCGAAAATGGCCACGATCGGTGCCGCCTCGGGTCGGCCGGCGACGAGGAGAGCTCCTCCGAATCCGAGGGACAGCGCTTGCGCTCGAGTGGCGGTACCATCCTCGATGGCGATCATGAGATCATCCCAGAGGATGAAGGCGAGTCCAAAAAGAGCGAGGAAGAGCGCCACCTCCATGCCGCTGAAAAGCGTCCAGTTGAGCACGCCGGTGGACAGCAGTGCCGGAGGAGCCAAGAGAGCCCAATACGGCGGCAATCGAGCAAACATGCGACGAGTGGAAAGCAGGAGCCCGAATGTGCAGACGCAGGCAATGATTGCGGCGAAATGCATGAGCTCGAGTCCCCGTTGTCCAAGCAAATACCCGACCGCGAGAATGAAAGGATAAAGAAGACTCGTGCCTCCGCTGGAGTAGCCGTTGCCGCGGGTCCACTCGAACGGCGCTCCATGAGCCGTCGACCGTGCGAAATCGAAATGAATGAAGACGTCATCGAGCGGAGCCGACCAGCTGGGAGCCTTCAAGCCATGAATGAAATCCTCGAAGGCTCTTTCGCCGAACCAAAGATGAACGTGCTCGGTTTGTAGCTTGAGTGAGCCGTAAAAGAGGCGGGCATTGGCAAGAACCATGGCCGCAGCCAAGACGACGAAAAGCTGACCAGGAGACAGCACCCCAAAGAAAAGTTGTCTCGGGGTCAATGCCCTCGGTGGAGTCGTCTTTTGGGGCCTGCCCATTGCGGTTCGGGGTCTATCAGGGGGTCTGCGTCCCGCCAAGATGATAGAGCGCGGTCGAGCGTGTAGAGTGCCAGCGATGGCGTGGTCCAGGGAGCGTACTGTCTTTGTCCCGCTTGTTTTTGGCGTGGTCGTCGCTCTCGTCGTGCTCGGCACGGTGATGTACCGCTCGAGCTTTCAACTGGGGCAATTGAGGGAGCGCTCGGTCGTGGAGGCGACGCTTTCGGTCGCTAACGAGAAGGCCGACCGTTTGGAGAAACGCATCATCACTCAGGACAATACGGTCCGAGAGTTGACCCAAGGGGAAAGCCTGGAGGAGTTCGGTTCGGCTTGGTTGGCGGTGGCGGGGACGCAAACACCGTCGGTCCGTGCTGCGACACTGATCGATCTGGAGGAGCCATCCCATGAAGTGGTTGCGTATGCATCCCGGGCTGTGGGTCCAGAAGACGACGTTTTTCGACGGATGCTTCTTCACGATTTTTGGCCTCAGCTCAAACTAAGAGGCACCGAACCTGGCCAACTGCGACATCTGCACACGACGTCCGGTGAAAATAGCCATCTTCTCAGCTACTGGGAAACAAGCAAGGCAGGCCGAAGCTATTTGGTCGTCCTGTTTCACGACGTGCCTCGTATTGTTCATGATATCTTTCCCCTTCTGTATTCTGGAGAAGAGGGACAGCCTAGCCGGGTCAACGT
>CAYTRQ010000607.1:0-3055 GCA_964440025.1 uncultured Polyangiaceae bacterium
CTTCTGGGAGTGCTTCGAAACCGCTCGAAACGTGAGTTGCCGAGGCACTAGAACGTCAGCACATCACCCCGAAGGGTGGAGTCTCCCCTGACTCGTCAATTGTGAGCCTGTGAGGCGCAACCTCAAGTGCCCGAGGGGAAGCACTCGGGTGTCACCAATACTACTGACACCACGCTGTCAGCATGCACTATATATACTCCAGCTCCTTGTATAACTGAGGCTCAAGAACATGCCAATTTGATAAGGACCTAGATTCTGAATCTAGAGAACTATTTTTGAAGATAAGAGTTTTGAAGATAAGAGAATTTCTTCTCAAAGACAGCAAGGTGTCGGAGCTAAAAAAGGAGCGCATCACTACTTATCATTACAGTGATTCGGGCTTGTGCCATGTTAGAAGCATGCCAAATGGTGTTGATGTCGGCTTTCTAAAAGGCGCTCAACTCGAGGACAAATATGGTTTGCTCCAAGGTTCTGGCAAAAAAGTGCGGGTACTGTGTTTAACACAATATTCCGAACAAAAAACTCTCATACTACGCCTGTCAGGCAAAGAAAATCAATTGCTAACAACAACCCCCGAGGAGCACTGCCAAGCGAAATTGAATATTTTTGCGGGTTTGGGGGCTCAGTCCGCAATTTCTTGATTTCTTCCTGGTTTTCCCTCATCCGGAGGTCGAGCAGCACAAACACCGCATCGTGGATCTGCTAGGAACTCGACATGAACATGGATCAACCCAGACGAGCCAAGTTGCGTGACGCTTTGCGCCGCTCGCTCGGCCGGGTAAAATGGCGTGATTTGCGCGCTCACAGCGATCGCCAGGCGTTGTTCTTGGTTGTGGATGTCGATCTGCTCGACGTCGCCATGGCCGTCGCCGAGGATGACACCGTTGCCGTGCAAACGTGGATCGACAATGGCAAGTTGCTGCGCCCGAGTCGCGCCCAGCTCCGCAAGTGGGGCGACCACCAGGAAAAACCCTTCGACAGCGTCGTCGTGCAACCCTACGTACTGGCCGTGGAGGTGCACGGTTTGGACGACGCGTGATGGGCGGCTGAAAATGCGCACCAGAGGACGGCAAGCATCCGCAGCAGGTCAGGACATGGCATTCGAGCTCCGCCTCACTCAGTCCACGCATTCGTCCGCCCTGTTCTTCGCGGAGTTGGGTCGAGGTAGACGATCGTTTCCCCAGTTTCCACGTGCTTTCCTATGTGTGAAGGGCCTTTCCTCGCCGATGTCTCCGCGAGGAGATCTTCCATTCTTCGATGGTCAGCGCAAAACGTTCGTGATCGCGCCATTCCTCATTCACCCTGAGCAGTCGGTGCGCAATTCCCTCAGACCGGAATCCCAGCCGCGCAATCAGCCGACGGGAGACCTCGTTGTCAGAGTGACATGAGGCGTTCAATCTCCACCTGTTTGCTTTCTGAGTAGCTGCAAAGACTTCGAGCTTCGCTCGCCCAAGCGGCCTCTGCGATGTCCGTGCCGAGGGTTACCAACAGCTGGTCCCGGTCCTGCCGAAACCATTGCGCCCAGGTCTCACGGTAGGGCTCGATCGTAGCGGGCTCGTCGACGGTCGCTCCCTCTGGTTGAAAGGAGGCAAGCCACCGCTCACCCTCGTCCGCGTCCGAGAAGAACCGCTCAACCGGAGAACCCAACTGCTCGTCGAACAATGCCATCTTCTCCGAATCTCCGTGGATGTGAGCGACGGCGCGACAGCGCACGCCCCGCACCACAGCCGCTTCGATCTCTTGAGCCTCGTGGAGTGAGGCAAATGTCGTTCGCAGTCCATGAGCCGCAAGCAGTCGTGGCACTACTTCTCTGACAGTCTGGTGGACTTCGCTCGTGACAATCGCCTGATACCGGGACGCGTCGGCGAGCCACACGAATCGCGTGTCATCGGGCACCCTAGCGAGTGCATCGCCGACCGTGTCGGACCAGGCCACAGCGTCCCGCTGCGACATGCCTCCATCGAGCCTGGTCACAAGCAGCTGTTCACCCTCCCGCCATTCCACATCGCAAGGCGCGTGCTCCATGACCTCAAGTCTACTCGAGGGAGCCGCCAATTTCTTCTCCTCGACTAGCGGTCTCGCCACTTTGTTATCCGCAGATGATATAGCCAGCTCGCCACTCGATGGCTCTTGAGCCAGCGCTCCAGCGATGTCTGAGATTCCTGCAAAGGCAGCCCCAGCAGGGGACTCTGTCCGGTCTGCAACTTCATTCCGGAAAGTGCAACGGATCGTCGTACTCAACGAATGGTCGGAGTTCGCCACACTTGTCCTTGTTGTCGCGTAGAGTGGGCAGAGAGAGTTCAGACAGTAGCTCGGGCGCTGCCTGCTCGAGAAAGTGCAGGACGATCCCAAGCGCTATGTCCGGATGCCCCATCTTGTCCCCCAACCACCAACGCGATTCAATGGAGGCTCGCTCCTTCTCGAACGCGAGTAATGTTTCTGAGACCTGCAATCGGCAGCGCTCGGTCCAGCGCTGGCTCTGTGAGCCAGCCTCACGCGCAACGTTCTCATAGACAAGGGCGACGCCCTTGTCCGCCAGACTGAACGCCTGCGCACAGACGCGAAGCCCTCGCCGACGTTCTGGGCCCGAACGTGGGAGAAGTACGCGCTTCTCGGGAACCTGTTCGTCGAGGTGATCAACGATAGCCGAGCTCTCCACAAGTGCCTCCCCGGAGGAAAGTACGAGTACAGGAACTCGCCGCATCGGATTGTATCTCGCGATCTTCTCAGCATCCCGAAAAACGGACCAGTTCCGATGCTCGAAAGGCATCCCGTACAGTCCGAGGGTGACTGCTACCCGACGAACAAAGGGGGAATCAAACTGCCCAACCAGAACAAGTGGGGTCGTATCAGCCTGCATGGTCTTGGCCTCGACTCTAGGACGCCTCCGTCGCAGTCATCAACTGATGGAATGCCGGAGCCGAAGTTCTGTCCCGAACCTTCCACCTCGACGTGTCAGAAGACGCCATGAGGAAGGCCTACGACTACGAGGTGTCCCAAACTAGTTCGCGTCCACAAATGGACGCGAACCAACAAGCAACACCTATTCGTCGGC
>CAYTRQ010000608.1:0-3052 GCA_964440025.1 uncultured Polyangiaceae bacterium
GCCTCAAAATCCTTTCTGCTCAAGGGCCGAAAGCGACCGGCCATCCTACAGTATCGAACGACATCTCAGAAATCCGCAAGGTTGACTGACCCACCGCGTTGGCGTCATAGGCATGGTAGACAAGGTAGCTGCGTCCCTGGGTCCATAGCGCCGAGCTGGCCCCCACGGCTCGCCAGCGATCGTTTCCTTCGAGAAGCAGAGAACCTCCTCCCTCCAGCATCGCGCGACCTTCCCGGTCCACGTAGGGCCCCGTGACCTCTTCAGCCCGCCCAACACGCAAGTTGCTGGTGCTACTGACTCCCTGACAACAACGATCGAACGAAACCACGAGATAATAGTAGCCTCCATGATAGAAAAGGTCGGAAGCCTGGAGCGCAATTTCCTCGGGGCGAGCTGCGAGTCCCAAGAGCTCTTGGCCATCTCGCTCCCCTCGAGAATCGAGCGAGATCACTTTGATACCCGATCCATAGCTGCCAAATGCCAACCAAAACTGCCCGCCTTCATCCTCAACGACGGTAGGATCGATGGCGTCCCAATCCACTTCGGTTTCGATATCAGAGCAGATGACCGGCCCCAAGTCCGTCCACGGTCCTTCAGCACTCAGATCTTCTTTGGTAGCATGACCGATGCATGAACGTCCCGAACCGAAAGTCGAAGCAGCATAGTAGAGGTGATAGACACCACCAAATTCAACGACTTCTGGAGCCCAGAGATCGGTGACCTCCGGAAGGTCCTCCAAAATCCAGTCCGGGAGAACCTGGAAGACTCGGCCTGTTTCCCACCAATGGAGGAGATCGCTTGACGTCTTTCGCGGCAGACCTTCGCCTGTAGAAAACAGGTAGAAGACGCCGTCTTGCTCAATGACGGTCGAATCATGGGCTTCTAAATCACCACTCAAGGACAATAGCCCAGAAGGAGAAGTTGCTCCGGCACTCCCACCCGGAACGTCTTCTCTGTTCGGCCAGTCCCCAGCGACACCACCGCTGGCCATCCCGCCCGTCGTCGGCACCCTTGAAGCCACCACCTCCGGTTCCACTTCACAAGCGCAGGTCGCAGAGAGAACAGTCATTCCCAACCCATAAAAGCGCTTCATCAGCCGGAACAACCAGCTGGATTTCCGTGGATGCTTCTCGCCAATCGACTCGGACGTACCTCGGCACGCTACCCAAGGGGCTCGAAAAGGAGTCACTTGGGCATGTCTTGAATCGAGTTGCCTCATTTCTGGTGCTTCCCGGAGTGATGTCGAGGAGCCGATTCAAAGTGATCGGTGCGCTCATCACTTCTCAGGGATGCGGCTTGAGCGCTCTTTGGATAGTCACGGAGGAACTGACGGGTCAAACGACGAGCTTTTTGGTGACGGCCCAGGCGACGAAGCGCTCGGATCTGACCAAAGCTGGCTTCCTGAGCCAAGGGCCCCCCTCGCCGCAAGTAGCTCTCGAAGGATCGCAACGCCGATTGTGGCTCTCCCAGTGGTCCAAGCTGAAGCTCACCCAGGGAAAGCAACGAGGCGCTCGCTTCGGAGCTTTTCGGGTGAAGCCTCAGAAGTCTCTCATAAGCCTTTCCCGCTGCAGCGAACCGGCCGGAACCACGCAGTTCCTGCGCCGCGCTCAACAGCTCCGCGGCTGTTCGAGGCCGAGCCGAACCAGAATTTCCGGTCGACGGAGCCTCCGCTGAACGACCGGTTTCCGGAGCTTTTTCCGCCAGCTCATTCCCAGCGGCCACGGCGCCTTCTTTCCGCTTATCGCGCTCCTCGAGTTGAACCACACGACTGACTCGCTCTGCTCCGAGTACCACGAGATCTTCCTCGAACGAGGCGTACCCGGAACTCCGCACGGCGAGCTCGTGCTTCCCTCGGCCAGGCAAGGCAGAAACTGGAGTTTCTCCTAACGTCACACCATCCAAAAGGACTTGCCCCTCCACGGGCTCCGCGCTGACATCCAGCAGAGCCACAGCCCCCTTCGTCCACAAGTCGGCCGCACCAATGACACTGAGATCTTCATCCCAAGCTTCCCCCTGAGCAGGAACTCGCTCGACATCTTCCGCGAAACGCACGGCCGCCGGAGCCTGCAGGTGCTCGGTCCGGCCATCCTTCGTCTTCACTTCGACCCGTCCGCGGTGCAGGCGGACCAGGATTGCCTCATTGTTTCGCTTTTCCACGGCGAAAACCGTGCCCTTTGCCGTGACAGAACCCCACCGAGTTTCAATGGCGAACCGGGTTTTCTGTGAGTGCTGGTCCAAACGACAGACCACACGACCGCTGACAAGGCGAAGACGCTGCTCAGTTCGCGGCCCCTCGAGCACCTCGAGCCTACTGCCGTGGTCCACACAGGCAGTGGTTCCCCGCTCGTAGGAAAGACAGGCGCGGCCTTGATCCACTTCCACCATATCCCGGGGGCGCAGCGACGCTCCAGCAGCCGCCGGAGTTCCGCCGACTTCCACCTTTCCGGCAACCAAAACCAGGTCGACCTGAGCTTCCGAAGGGGACTGCTCAGAAGGCTGGACCTCGGTCCCCAATATCCACCAGAGCAATAACACTCCCGCCGCTACGGCCAAAACTCCGCCGGTAGCAATCGTCAGGGGGCCAATCCAGCGGCCCCCGTGGAATCTTTCGCGACGAACCTTCTGCGAAAACCTCTCCTCATCGAGACAACTGCTCAGGGAGCTGTACAGCTCCGCCTCTCTGGCACAGGCCGCGCACTCCCGCGGATGCTTCGACCGAAACTGCTGGTCCTGAACGGCCAATCCTTCACCCAAGGCTTCGCGATCGGTGAGCTCCGCATAGCGCTGGCATTGTTGCTTGCCCATTAAAACCTCCCTTGTCGACTCGGACCGCATGCGAGCTCGCGACGGATTCGGCGACGCACCTGCCTGCGTGCCTGAAGCAACCGGTCCTTGACGGTATTGGGTGACGTTTCGGTCATCTCAGCGATCTCATCGATCGAATACTCGAGCACATGCCGTAGAACGAGGACGGTTCTTCTCGCTTCCGGCAACTCGGCTAGTGCTGCGACCACATAAAAGTGGTCGGTAGGGAGACCACTTTTCTCTGGAA
>CAYTRQ010000609.1:0-3051 GCA_964440025.1 uncultured Polyangiaceae bacterium
CAAAGCGACCATCGGCAGAGGTGAGGCGAAACAGCGAAGTCGGCCGCCCTCGCCCCGACAGGGGCGGGCGACGAAGCGCCACCCAGAGCCGGAGGCAGAGCGACTCCGCATCCGCCAAGGATGCGAACCGACAAGCAACAAAGCGACCATCGGCAGAGGTGAGGCGAAACAGCGAAGTCGGCCGCCCTCGCCCTTCTCCTCCTCGCCGGCAAGGGGCGTTCTTTTGGGTTGCGCCTTGGGTGCCCTGGGCTTTTGGGGCGCACTCGGCTGTTCCGGAGGCCGGCTCGAGAATCCCGGTGAATTCGCCACCGGGGGGACGAATACCGGAATGGGAGGCGCTTCCACAGGAGGACAAGGCGGAACGAACAGCGAGTTGCCTCCTGTCAATCCAAATTATTGTGATCCCCGCCCCCTCTTCGGGGGAGACACCTGTGGAGGGGGCGTTTGTCACGGCACTCCCGGGGGCAGCGCATTTGCGACGGACCTCAACAATCCACCCGAGGGGATGACCCTCGGTCAATATCTTCTCGATCAAGAAGCGGACTATTCCCAGGTTGCCTCGAGCAGCTATGACAATTGTCCCACGGAGGATCCCGAGCTTCTCATCGACTCCACGAGTCCGGAGGAAAGCCTCATCCTCAAGAAGGTCCAGGGCACTCAATCTTGTGGGGAGGCGATGCCCCCCAGCGGCAGTAGTCTTCCCCAATCGGATATCGATTGCTTGCGCGATTGGATCGATGGCGTGATTGTCGACGGCCCGGCGCAGTAATGACCCATGGGCGTCGCGCGAGGACGATCAACGCAAACGAGGATGCCGACTTTTCAGAGAGGGTCTTAGGCGTAAGGATGCGAAGGGTGAAATCTACGGGAAGAATGCGTCATGGTGTCTGGGGGCTTTGTGCTCTCCTGGCATCGCTTTGGCCCTCAGGCGCTACAGCGCAGGAAAACGCCGAACAGCCAGCGTCTGATCAAGGGCAGGAGGGCTCCGATCAGGAGGATGCGGAGGAGCCCGGCGCCGAGTCGGCTCAGGGACAAGACAGCGAGGAAGGAGATGAGGCCGAGGAGCTCCCAGATTCCTCCTCCGAGGCGAGACCTTCTCCGCTGAGCGCCCTCATTGGTGCAAGGCTGTACTCCCGAGCATTTAGCTACACCGATGCTTTGTGGGAGCTCTATCCCGAGGCCGGCTTTCGCGAAGGGGTCGGCTACAATCTTCAGGCCGGGATCATGCCTCGGGCGCAAGTCTTCTGGTATCCCGGGGCACACTTGACCGGAAGTTGGATTGCCCATCTCGGACTTGTGGCGGGATACGAGCGGGATGTGGGCACGACCCTCTCCTACGCGGGGCAGCCGCTGCAGCAGGAGCACAGCCTGTGGTTTGCTGGAATTCGCGGCCGGATCCCCGTCGACTCGGTCACCTTGGGATTGCAAGCGAACTTCACGTCTCACGACTTTAAGGTGAGCGGAGACGATGCGCCCAACATCAGTCCGGATGGCTATCCGCTCTTTCCAGATGTGACCTACCAGCAAGTGGAGCTGGGTGCGGATGTCGAGTGGCGCAACGGCCCGATGATTCTGGGGGCTCACGGGAGCCTCAACATCGTCGCCGACGAGGGAGCCATTGGAAGCTCCCTTGCCGCAAGCGACACTCCCGCAAATCCCTGGTTCCCCAACACGACTGCGACCGCGGCGGATTTTGGAGCCTACACCGGCTGGCAAATATCGAAGGTCTTCGACCTGCTCGCCGGGGTGGATTTCCGCGCGTACGGGCTCGACTTTGGAGCGATCGAGAGCTCTCAGGTCGATCCCAATGGAGAAGCGGGCACCATCGTGGCTGGAGGCGCGACGGACCGCTACGTGTCGTTTTGGCTAGGACTGGGCATCAATTGGCCAGGGGTTTCTCCCGCGGCTCCCGAAGAGAGCTCGCCTGGGGAGGCTGGTTCGTCGTCCTCCGACGAGGAGACCGAAGGGGAGGAGACGTCCGGCGAGTCGACCGAGCAGGATGACGATTTCGGGGACTTCGGAAGCTTCGACTAGAGACGCCCCGTCCGTTACCCTCAAAAAAAGGAGCATGCAGGTTCTTTGGACCGTTTCCCTCCCCGAACGAGGGCTTCGGTTTCTTCGTCTCGCGGGCGAAGCGAGCTCGGCGGGGTCGTTCGCCCGTGCCTGCCGGTCGCCCGTCTGAGAGAAGGACGCTGGACTTCGACAGCGCCTTGGGCTGGCGTTCAGGGGGGACCATTCGCTATCAGGTGGCATGGCTGCCGTTCGCATTGCGCTTTTGATGGTTCACATCACCGCTGCTGCTTTTCTTCTCGGGGGGAGTGCCGGATTGGCTCGTCCTCTCCGACGCAACTTGAAGCTCGGTCATGAGGCCTTTCACGTTGCAGCGGAAGACGCTGTCCGGCGCTTGAAAATGCTCACCGTGAGCTCCCTGACCACGCTGCTGACCGGTGTCGCTCTCATCTTCGTCAGCTATCAAGGCTTTGGCCCAGCACCAAAGAACTTTCATGCGGCGTTGGGGTTGATGCTCGTGGCTCTCGCGGTCAATTGGGGCCTCCTGCGTCCCGCCTTGGGAACCACCCTGAAACTCGCCAAAGCGGAGACTCTGGATGCCGACAAAGCGCGGGCCGCGATGAAGAAGGTCTCGATGGGACAAGGAGTCGTGCACCTGCTGTGGTTGATTCTCCTCCTGTTGATGTTTGTCCGCTTCTGAGGCCTTTCCTGATTTTCGTGTATCGTAGATCACATCAACTTTTTGCGAGCGCAAAAGCAATTGCGCTCGGGCCATGAAACGATGTCGTCTTTCAGGTTGGATATGAGATCACGCTTCCCACGACCTTTGCCATCACCCTTCCGCGGGACGTGTCTGAAATGGGCAGCACCGCTGGGCTGTGTCCTGGTGACCTGCCTTGTTGCTCTCGGATGCGACAGTGCCGAGGATCGTGAGCGCGAGGCCATGCGCAAGAAGCAGGAGCAACTCACGAAGCAGGCCATGGCCGAAAAACAGCGCGCCCTCGAGGAGCGACGGCGAGCCGAAGAGGCCTCTGCGCGGGC
>CAYTRQ010000610.1:0-3049 GCA_964440025.1 uncultured Polyangiaceae bacterium
CCCATCACACAACCTGGAAAGCCCTCACCGCCGCCCACCACCCCGGGGCGGGTGAGGCAAGCAGCGTCAGAGCGTTCTCTAGCGCTTGGTTCGATGCGTCCATGTTTCTGACTGGAACGTATCTCGGGAGCCCCCCTCGTGGACGATGAGATTCGTTCTAGCGAATCGCTACGAAGATCCGGGCTCCCTTCCGATAAATCTGCAAGAGCTTGGGACCTTTGGCTTGGGCGTAGAGCTTCTTAGCCGCCCGAGCGGAATCCACCGGCTTGCGATTCACTGAAAGAATGACGTCTCCCGGACGCAACTTGGCCTGAGCCGCCTTCGAGCCCGGCTCCACACGGAGGATGACCGCACCATCCAGCTCCTTGGGAACTCCCAGTCGCTGGCGCAACCTCGAGTCAAGATCTCCTAACGCGAGACCATCAATCGCTGAGCCCGGGTCGTCATCAGAAGAGATGGGCCCCTCCTCAGCATCACCTGGCCGAGCGCCCAGCGTAACGTCGATGGTGAGAGTTTTTCCGTCGCGAATGACCGACAGCGCAACTTTCTTACCTTTGCCCTTGGCGGCAATGATATTGCGGAACTTCCCCAGCGAGTCGATGGCCTTTCCGTTCACCGCAGTCACCACATCACCATCCTTCAGGCCCGCTCGAGCAGCCGGACTGTCCGGCTGAACGGCTGCAATCAAAACGCCATCTTGGTCGCCCAAGGACAGGGCCGCCGAAAGGTCGGGACTCAGGTCCTGAATGGCGACTCCCAGCCATCCCCGCTCCACGTGACCGTCGGTCTGCAACGCCTCGATAATCGGTCCCGCCATGTTCGTAGGAATCGCGAATCCGATACCCATGTACCCTCCGCTGCGGGACAGGATGGCGGTATTGATCCCAACGAGCTCCCCTCGAGTGTTGACCAACGCCCCGCCGGAATTACCTGGATTAATGGCAGCATCGGTTTGGATGAAGTCCTCATAGTCCACAATGCCCATGTCAGCACGGCCCTTTGCTGACACGATCCCCATCGTCACGGTCTGACCGACTCCGAAGGGGTTGCCAATGGCAAGCACGACCTCGCCAAGCCGGAGCTGGCTGGAATCCCCCACCTTGATGGGCCTCAGCTCCGAAAAATCTCCCTCGAGCTGAAGAACAGCTAGATCGCTCTTGGGATCCGTGCCAACGACTTCCGCCTTGTACTCCCGATCGTCGTACGTTCGGACGCGAACGCTGTCCGCATCTTCCACCACATGATTGTTGGTGACCACGAGACCGTCAGAAGAGAGGATCACACCGGAGCCCAAACCCTCCTGCTTTTGCTTGCCCGGCGGTTGACCGAAAAAGTGGTGAAAGGGAGTGGGTCGGCGTTGGCGCGTCCGAGTGGAGGCCACACTGACGACGGACGGAAGCACCGTTTCGACCATGTCCGCAATGGAATCGGCATTTTTTCCGTCATCAGAGATCCCGAGAGCGGTCAGCGCCGGCGTGGCGGTCGGGGCAGATTGGCCTGCAGGAGCGCTGCCCTGGGACGGTTGCGGTTGCGTGCGGCTACACGCAGACAACGGCATACTGGCCGCCAAGACCAACGCTAAAGGGGCAAATTTTCGAAAAAAGAACTGGTTCGTCTGAAGCATGCTCGTTTGCGAGAAAAGGGTTTCTATCTTTCCAACCGCCGCAGTGCTCAATTCATTCCCCGACGCCACTCAACTCTCACGCTCCATCTCCAAAAGCGCCGGAGCAACCCCGCTGAGGGGAAGAGAACGGTGGGCTGCTCCGATATCGACGACCGCACGGGGCATGCCATAGACCACGGCGGTTTCATCGCTTTCTGCAATCACGTACCCCCCAGCACTGCGGACTGCCAGCGCTCCCCGGGCCCCGTCGTCGGCCATGCCGGTGAGAACGACGGCAATGGTATTGGCACCCGCCACCTCGGCGGCGGACTTGAACAGGCGGTCTGCACTCGGACAGTAGCGATCACTGCTCGCAGGAGGCACGACCCGGACCTTGTATCCGGGACTGCTTCGCACAAGCTCCATGCTGCGCAGCCCCGGAGAAACGAGCACCTCACCAGCACAAACGACGTCATCGTGCTCGGCTTCGCGGACCTGCACCCGGCTCCGTCGGTCGAGGCGCTCGGCAAAAGTGCGTGTGAATTTCTCGGGCATATGCTGGGCAATGAGAACGGCCATCTCCGTCCGTTCGGGCAGAGAGCCGATCACCTCCATCAGAGCGCCCGGACCGCCTGTGGAAGCTCCAATGACCACGATTCGCTTTGGAACGGCCCCCCTTGGCGGTGGAAACAGGCTTGGAGGGGCCGTACGGAGGTACTTTGGATCAGGCGGCTTGAGGTTGTGAAGACCGCGCACGGCCTGAATTTTTTCGACAAGCTCATCCCGAATCGACACATCTCCCGGAACGAGCAGATCTGGTTTGGCCACGAAATCGAGCGCTCCAAGTTCAAGAGCCTTGAAGACATTTTCCTTTTGCGAATAACTCGAAATCACAATGACCGGCAAAGGCATCTTGGCCATGACGATGCGCAGGAAGGTAAAGCCATCCATGCGCGGCATCTCCAGATCAAGGGTAATCACATCCGGTTCGGTGACCCGGACCAAGCGGAGGGCCTCTTCACCATTGGCCGCCTTGCCAACCACCTTGACGTGCGGCACCTCGCTCAACATTTCACTTATACTCCGCCGATTTACGGCAGAGTCATCGACCACCAAAACACGAAGATCTTTCATAGCGGCCTCCCACTAGGCGTGGTCATCTCAGGACGCCGATAGGCAATGTCCTCCTTCAGATGAACGACCTGAAATGGTGTGTCCGCGTTGAGGAGCGATTCAGAGTGCCCCAAAAAAAGATACCCGCCTGGTAAGAGCCGTTGGTACAAGTGCTGCGTTGCCTTGCTCCGAGACGTCTCATCGAAATAAATAATCACGTTGCGGCAAAAGACCACATCCACGCGACCTACGGTCCGAAGGGCCTCGGCGTCCATGAGGTTGACCTGCGAGAAGTGACAGATACGGCGGAGTTCATCAGAAATCTGATAGCGT
>CAYTRQ010000611.1:0-3040 GCA_964440025.1 uncultured Polyangiaceae bacterium
AAAAGCAAATGAATTCGATCGCTTACAGCGCTAACCGATCGGCATTGGGGCTAAGACCGCTCTGAGGCGGGCCACTCTAAGGCGGGGCTGAGGCAGGCCGCTCTGAGATGGGTCGGTACTGCTCCGCTCGAACTGCGCCCGATGACGGCGACATCGAGCGAGCCGAGTGCGTCCTGCCTGCGGGCAGAAGTCCTGTTGTTCCCGCGGCGGCGATTCGGCGGCCGTGACAGATGGAGCCAAAAAACGACAGTAGGTGCTAGAAAACGACGTCCAGTGCTCGAAAACGACAGTCTGCATTTGCAGATCAATAGCCCGCTCACAGACATTGCTTTCGTCGCCCGACCTCGTGAAACCGAGCGCGGGCGACTTCTAACAATCTCTCGGAGCGACGCCCGACTACCGAATCGTCGCGCAGCCCGTGATGATGTCGATCCGATCGACTCCGCTGCCTTCGATCTCGCCACACACTTCGCCACCAATGCGTACCGTCGGCGGTGACGTCTCCTGGTCGAGCCACCAGTAGCTCGGTCCTTCGTTGCGATCGGTCGTCATGGCGCCACCCTGACCTCCTTGCCCCATCGTCTCCTCCGGAGCAGAGCCAGCTTCGATGACGTTGCAGTTGACCGCCACATTGATCTCATCCAAAGCCGCCGGTTCTTCGGTGAGCTGCAAGTCGCAGGTCTGCACGAGTTCGGTCGTGATCTCATTGAGCACATCCGTTAGCCCCTCGGCGCTCCCGGCGGCGTCAACCTTGAAGTACCTTTCCTCGGTGCCCTCTCTCGGCTGTCCTCCCGCTTCCGCAAAAGCGTTGAGCTGTTCGGCGTATTGTTCCGTCCCTGTCAATCCGATCACGAACGTATCCACATCGATTTCGCGCAGCCGCTCGATTTGACTGAGCGTACGCTGATCATCGAGGCAACCGATATTGTTCGAACCACCACAGCAATTCTGATTGTCGGGGAGTCCGCAATTTCCGTCGATATTCCGGGTACAACTCTCCGCCTCGCATCCGATATCGAAATTGCAGTTCGGCCCACCATCGGTGGCTAGCAAAACGAACCGATCACCTTTCAGATCCGCTCCCTCCCCGGAGAGGAAATATTGGTACGCGCGGGAAAGTGCATCTCCCGTGGGTGTCCCACCACCGGGAGCGGTCCGTCCTAGCTCGGTCGCGATCTCCTCCTTGGGCTCCTCGCCGCTCGCGATGGGCACGGTCATTCCCTCACCATCAGGCATCACGCAGCAGTTCTCTCCTGAGCACGTGGAGGTGGCTTCACGGGCGGGATAAAGCTGCAAACCAAAAGAGACGGCCTCGTTTGCCTCATCGAGCGCGGTTGTGAGGGCTTCGGTGGTCGCCTCCCACAATGTGGTCGTACTGCTTTCCGTCGGCGGAGAATCCATGCTGCCACTCTTATCGATCACCAGAAGGATGTTCACCGGTGTAACTTCTGAGGTCAGCTCATCACTGCCACAGTTTTCGAGACCTACGAATGACTCGCAGGCGGGCATTTCGGTCACGGAGGAGCCTCCTCCTTCGCCATCGCCGCCATCAAGGCTGATGGAGCCATCGCTTCCGCCCATCCCCCCTGTACCAGAATCGGTGCCGGAATCGGCCCCAGTCCCAGAATCGTTAGGATCGTCCTCCGAACAGGACAGAGGAAATACAGAAGCAGCTAAAAGAAACAGCCAGAGTGGTGAGCGTCGCAACATGATGTCTCCAAATTCATCCAAAGATGCCAAAAAGCAAGCACTGAAAAGCAAGCACTGAAAAGCAAGCTCCGAAAAGCGAGTCACATTCTTATATGATGTATTGCGTAGTGCAAAGAACTTGTTTCCGCGATTTGCCGATTCGTGTACCTTGGCGGTCCCCGCTGGATCCTGCTACCTCTTTTTGAATCATCCACTTCCGCTCTATGGGTTAATCAGATGAAAAACTTCCGCCAACAGTTTAGCTTGTTCGCATCCACAAAAGGATGCGAACCAACAAGCAACACCTATTCGTCGGCTAAAAATGCCCGGAAAAAGCGGAGTCGACCGCCCTCGCCCCGAAGGGGCGGGCGACGAAGCGGCCATTGGGAGACGCGAACTAGCTTGTCCTATCTTTCTCCGGAGAACACGGCTTCGGAAAACAGTTCCCGAAAACACGGAACGCAAAAAAAACAATCCCTGAGAAAAGCACTTGTTTTAGGAACGCTGGCATGCGCGGTGAGCATTGCCTGCAGTGACGACAATGGTGATGGAAGCACCGGTGGGACGGACTCAGGAACCGACTCGGGCACGGATTCTGGGACCGACTCGGGCACCGGAGCAAGTAGCAATGACTCAGGCACCGACTCCGGGGCGGGCGGAAGCGGTGCGTCGGGTTCCGGTTCCGGAGCCAGTTCCACGGGCGGAGGAAGCGGAAGCACCGATCCCGACGATGCGTGCGGTCTTGCCGAATCGTCGACCACCGGCTCCGGGACGGGCGCCACCGTTGGTCAGGACTTCGAGGGCTGTACCGGTGTCTCCCATGAGGCGGAGGCCGTGCCAGCGGATATCCTTATCTTGCTCGATAAATCAACCTCGATGGGCGACCACCACATCGTTGAAAACGATGAGACAACGCCCACGCGCTGGGAAGCCATCACGGAAGCGCTCAAGGATTTCATTAGCGATCCCGACTCGGAGCGGTTGCGCATGGGCATCCAATACTTTCCGCTCTTCGTCGAAGGGGGCGGAACCACCTGCAGTCCAGATGACTACGCATCGCCAGCTGTTCCGATTGATTTCGTCACCGACGCTCATGAAAATGCTTTGATTTCGTCCATCGACGAGCAGTTTCCCTCGGGTCTTACCCCCGCGGTCGGTGCGCTCACTGGCGCGCTTCAATACGCTCAGCAGTGGTCGGCCGAAAACCCAGAACGGCCCACCGTCGTTGTCTGGGCAGCCGACGGCTATCCTACCGATCCCACCCCCGAACAGGAAGACGAATGTGACGACACCTCGATCAGCTCCCTTGAGGAGGTGGCTGCTCAGTATGCCAGCGGTGAGCCTCGCATCA
>CAYTRQ010000612.1:0-3036 GCA_964440025.1 uncultured Polyangiaceae bacterium
GTGAAGTGGGTTCTGTGCCTCTGTCGAGGCCCCCCTTGGCATGGTTGAAGGTCTAGAAGCCGGTGCGGCCGTGGTAGGCACCCATCCCGCTGGGGCCGACCCCGTGGGAGACGACGGTACCAAGTGGTTCAACACGGAGCCTACCACCAGCACTTTGGAGGTTCCGTCTCCGAACCTTCGGGAGGGCGTTGGGTCATGACGCAAGGACGAATCACAGGGCCCGACACCTGTAGCAGCCTCCTGTATCATTCTCGGCTGGGAGAGCCTCGAAGCGCCTGGGACGACGAATGGACCCTGGCCCTTCCTTTCGACGGTGATCCCACCTGTCTATCTCTAGCTGGTGTGGACGCCCAGGAGCAGGTTTGGGTCAACTACCGCTGGAAGTTTGGCTACTTTTGGACGTGGGGTCTGGACGGTCCCGCCTTCTTCTCAGGGGAGAGAGAGGAAGCCTCGGTCATCTACACAAAAGAGGATGATGAGATGGTTGAGGGGCCCATCAGTTTCAGAAGAGGCAAGGACCGGCCGTTGTTTGGGGGAAGGACATTTTCCTCGGGTGCCTCCCTTGTGGACAAGTCGGACGACGAGTGGGGACCCTCGCAGGAAGCGATCTCGAGTCGATTTGACTCTCTGGGCTACCCCTGGTCCATCAGCGACTCCAGTGGCGCCTCGGCTCCGCTGGAGCGCTTTGATGATAATGGGACTCCGCAGGATCTCTCCGATGATGAGAGGCTTCTCTTCTCCGGTAGTGAAGACCTGCCCATCTCGCTCGCCACGAAACTATGGATCGACAACCACGATTGGAAGTGGCTGGACGCCGAGGTGGATGGTGAACTCGAGATCGTCAGCTTCAACGACGGCGGCACCCCTGATGACTCCTCCGATGACGAATGGCGCAGCTACGATCGGTTCGAAGTGGCTCACGGTGAAATCTGGGATTGGGGAAACGCAGGCACTTCGAATCTGTGGGTCGAGACGGACAAGGAGGTCGGCATTCTGGAACTCAAGCGATAGACCTGGCTTTTGCCGTCGAGCTGTTGGGCAGGGACCTTTGGGGGCCCATGAGCTGATTCGAAGGGAATATGAGGTGAAGTTTCTCGTTGGCGAGACCCGTGCCTGTGCCATGAGCTCGGGGCTGACCACCACGCTGTAGGCTCGCCGTGACCGCAACCCCGGAAGCCTTTCGGCCTCTCGCACGTACAATCGGGCGTGGCCGAGACTTCAATTCGACGTTTGACCTCTGGGGCACGCCGCTGGGCTGCTCTTGGGGCAGGATTCTTGCTGGCATGGCTGGGTTTCCCAGAGAGAGCTGCCGCCACCGTTGACGGTGGAATCTCCGCGGCCCTGATCGGCGTGGCGGGTGGAGGTCGGTACGCGATTGTCGAAGAAGGGTCCGTTCAGGCCGATTGCTCGTACGAGAGTTGCACCGTGTACACCCTGGATTTGCAGGCCAATGGGTTCGTCAGAAAATGGATTGTCGAGCTGCCCGGCCGTTACGAGGAGCTGTGGGACAGCTGCGCGCCGTCTCCCGGCTCGAAATCGGGAAAACTTCCTCGGGGCGAGGGCTCTGACGCGGACGGCGAAACTCCGGAAGAGCGCGAGGCGCGCCGGCGTGCTCAGCAACAATGTTCGCACGATGTGAGCCAGCAGCTGGCGGACGAGCGCGTGCATGCGGGCGGGACCTGGCAGTTGACGCTTCAGCGGTACACACAACAGTTGGCGTCCTGGCAGAGGGGGCAGCTCGGACAGATCGAGGCTCCTCCCCAGCAGCTCGGTGGCGTGACAGAGGACGACCTGGAGGGTCGCGGTCCTCGGGGGAAGCGTCCCGTGAAAGGAGTCGGCGAGCTCGTGCTGGAGCTCGAACCTCGCTGGCAGGTGCCCTCGTTCCGCGGTTCGACCGCATCTGCACAGTACTGCTCGCCGAGCTTCATCCCTGCATGTAGCAAGCAAATGCGCTGGGTCGATGGACTGCGTGGTGAGTATTGGGTGTGCCCCTACGCCGAAGTGGCGCAGAAGCCCCGCCATTCCGCCCAGGCGGCCGTCGATCTTCCGCCCATCGATTGCGGTGGACACGCGGTGATGGTCCGGGTGCGCGCAGGTTGGAGCGATGGTCCCACCCACCCGGGACGCACGAACTTGGTCGAGCCCGGGGCCCTCATGCAGGCCGTCATGGTCGATGATGCCAGTCGGACGGTCGACATTGCCTCCCTGGAGCTCGCGCCAGCGCAGATCGCCGTCCACCATATCGGCGACCGTTTTGTCGTCGTGGGCGGCTTTGGCCACGCTACCCTGGCCAACGGCACTTGGTATCCCCTCGTCGTGGTGCTGCCTGGGCGTCCCGGCGGGTGACGGGACGCGGATCGGGTTGGCTGCGACCGCGCCGTCGCCGACTCGAGTGGTCCGCATAGGGGCCCTGAAACTCGACGTAGTCCCCCTCGTGGGAAAGCTCTCCACCGCCTTCCAAGAAGATGAATCGCCGTGTCCGTCATGCGCCGACCGAGGCAGCTTGGACAGAACCCACGACGCTTGCAGCTGAATCCCACGAGACGCTCGTGCCAGCAGGAAAGGCTCGTGCCAATGTCGCTTTCAGCTCCGGGGAGCTGGCTCTTGCCTGGTTTGCGGTGGCGCGTCAGTGGCAGGGCGGCCCTCTGCGCGCCATCACGCCCACGCGCTCCTCGCCCTCGAACTTCTGGTAGTCGATCCGGATGACTTCGTTTGCGAGAAGGTTCGCGATGCGCAGTGCGCCACGCAAAAAGGATAAAAATATGACACACGACAACCGCCTTCGCGCAGTTCCGGCCGATTTGGTCGTAATTGTTAGCTATTATATCGACAGGATGGGCGCTGCCCGCGCCTGTGATAGATTTGGAACCCACCGAGCCACGCTGTTGGCTATCGCCGCCGGCCGGCCCGTAATGCCCGGTTCACTCGCTTTGCTCCGTGAGGCGAACCGACGTCGGTCCCCTTGGTGGCCGTAATAAATGTCTCACCGGGAGGATCGACGTGGCTGCGGTGAAGTCCTTGGCCGGAAGGGATATC
>CAYTRQ010000613.1:0-3035 GCA_964440025.1 uncultured Polyangiaceae bacterium
CACTTCTGGGAGTGCTTCGAAACCGCTCGAAACGTGAGTTGCCGAGGCACTAGCGTTGTTCGCGGCGCGAAATCCCGCTTTTTCGGCAACCCCTTTGGGGTGAGGGGTTGCCGAAGCCGCTCCTCTCGCTGGTTTTTGCCTCAACAGTTTTGTGTCTTGTTGGTTCGCGTCCATTTGTGGACGCGAACTAGCGTTCTCTGCTTCCCGAGAGTCTTTCAAGCAAGGCCTTGAAAAATCGTGGCACTGTTTCCGTTGCTGGGCCGTAGTCTCCGTCGTCAAAGCTCGACGCATTCTGGGAGGGTTCCAGGTTGAGCTCTACGGTTTCGGCGCCGTGCCGTTTTGCCTCGTCGAAGAACCCCGCAGCAGGATAGACGTTGCCCGAGGTACCAATAGAGACGAAAAGATCGCAGCGGCGCAGCCTTTCTTGGATTTCGTCGAGCCCGAAGGGGATCTCCCCAAACCAAACGACGTGAGGCCGAAGCCGTCCCTTGATTGAGCAACATGGGCAAACGGACTGGGGGCTACTATTTGCCTCCCATGCAAAGGTATCGCCCGTCACTTCGCAACGCATCTTCATGAGTTCGCCGTGCATATGATGCACTTGCGGACTCGATGCTCGCTCGTGCAAGTCGTCGATGTTTTGCGTCACGAGGAAAAGCCGACCGTCGACCTGTTGGGCAAACTGGGCCAGTGCGCGATGAGCATCGTTCGGTTGGGCCGCTCGGAGCTGTCTTCGCCTTTCGCTATAAAAGCGGTGCACGAGAGAAGGATCCTTACGAAAGGCCTCGGGCGTTGCCACATCAACGACAGAGTGATTTTCCCAGAGGCCGTCGGCTCCTCGGAAGGTGCGCAGTCCCGACTCCGCGGAGATGCCAGCGCCCGTGAGGACGACAATACGACGTGGTATCCGGCTCATTTCCGCTCTCTGCCATTTTCCTTTTCCGTTTTTCAACTTGGTTTGTCTTCGCCCGCGTCACCGGCGCCTGCGGATGCGTCTCGGCGGAGCGCTCTCCTCACCGGCTCGTGGATGAGGGCGTTGGTGGAGCTCGCCTCGGCCTGCCGACGAGGGTCGGCGGATCGCCTCACCCGCCTGTGGGTGACGGGGTTTTTGAAGGTGATGTGTTGGCGTTCTCTAGTCCGCGGAGTCCTGACTGAGCGAAGGAGTCGAAGAGTGGGACGGCGGAGGCGCAGGCGGTTCTGATACGTTCGCCGGACTACGAGGGGCTTCCGGGACGTGCTGTGCCCACCATCTGAAGGCAATCTCGTCATTCCACTCCCCGTCTTCCGGGGGGAGGGCACGCAGTTGGGTGAGGAGTTCTTTGGCACTCCCAGGCCGTTCCTCCGCGTTCTTCTGGAGACAGGACACGATGAGCTGCTCGAAGGGTGGAGAGATGTGGGAATCCAGCAGCTGCCTGAGGTCGGGAATGGGGGCTTGGATGTGCTTGAGCATCACTCCGATGGCCGTGTCGGCTTCGTAAAGAGGTTTTCCGGTCAGGAGCCACCAGGCGACACATCCAAGACTGTAGAGGTCTGCTCGCTGGTCTATCTGGAGCCCCAACGCCTGCTCTGGAGACATGAAACCGGGGGTGCCGATCTGCATATCGACCTGGGTGAGCCGAGGGGGGGAGGGTTCCCCGTCCTGGGATTGTTCGGTGGTCGAAGCGTTCATCAACTGAGCGAGAGGTCCGGAGGCTTGTCCGGGGTTCTCCTCTCGCGCCGCTTCCAGTGGACTGAGCACCAGTCCGAAGTCGAGTACTTTGACGACATCGACTTCTTCGGCGACCCGACAAAGAAAGATGTTTGCAGGTTTGACATCTCGGTGGACCAATTTTACTTCGTGGGCTTCGGCTAGAGAATTACAGGTTTGTAGAAGAATTCTTCGGACGCGTTCTGGAGGCTGTGGGCCGAAGCGCTCCACCAGGGATTGCAGATCGATCCCTTCGAGGAGTTCCATGACGTAGTAGAGCGTTCCGTCGGAAGTCAGCCCGTAGTCGAAGAGTTCGATGGTATTGCGGGATCGAAGTGCCGCGATAGCTCTCGCTTCTCGTCGGAACCGCTCCTCGAGTTCGTTGATCTTCTGGCGATCGAATCCGTCTTCGGTGCGGATGAGTTTGATGGCTGCCTCCCGTGCCAAAAGACGGTGGCGCGCTCTCCATACTTCCCCCATCCCGCCTTCTCCGAGAGGCTTGATCAAACGGTAGCTGCCCAGATCTCGCGCTTTCTTTTGGGCCGCTTGAGCCGCTGCGCGTGCCAGGATGACATCCCGCCTGGCTCGAACGATGAAGCGTGCGAAAAACCAGCCGACGAGCATCGCGATGGTGACCGCCAGCCCACCGATACCCAAGCTACTGTTTCGATACTCCCGTAGGGCCGACAAGATCTCCTCTCGCGGCGCGATTGCGGCAACGAACCAGGGGGGCCCCTGCGTTCCGAGCGCGCGAATCGACGCCAACATCTCCTGGCCTTCCACCCGAAATTCAAAATGGCCCTCGGAGGGGGGATGTGCCGTTTCGTCGGAGAGAAGCTTGCTCTCGCTTTGTCGACGAAGCGCCTCGAAGAGGCCATCGATGATGGGATCGTCGAGTTCCCTGTAGGTCCTGACCTCGGCATCGCTGAGAAGTTGGCTCAGGCGATCGGCACCGCTGGGATAGGCGAGGATCACACCGTCCTGTGTGAAGACGACCGAGCGGATGTCCTGGGTTTCACTCTCGATCATGAAGCGCGTGAGCGCGGTCACGTCGAAATCGATTCCGGCTACGGCAATCAGCTTGGAGGGAGCGTTTTTGGAATAGATCGGCAAGACTCGAGTCACGCCTGGTTGGCCGCTACGGAAAAACGAATACGGGTCGCTCCAGGCCCGCTCTCCCTTCCTCGTTGCTAGCTGGTACCACTTTCGCTCGCGGGGATCGTAATCAGAAGTTGATTGACCCGCCCGTTCGACGGAATCGCCATTCAAGCGGTAAAAGAATACCGATCCATTGGTCGTGAGCTGCAAGGGAGCTTTGTGATTGGATGGTTGAGCTGCAAGAAAGTGC
>CAYTRQ010000614.1:0-3027 GCA_964440025.1 uncultured Polyangiaceae bacterium
AAGCGAGTCTGACCAACCTGTACCTGGACGAGTACAACCAGCTCTTGTTCACGGTGCCCCAGGCCGTGTTGCAGGCGTGGCAAGGAACCGCGAGCGATTGTACGATTTCGGTATCTTTGAATTCGAATGCGGAGAGCAACCAGTTCATCGTGGATCGGCTCGGCTTTGCACAATAGACGGAGGCTGTGCCTCCCCTTGGCAACCATGTCTGCACCGTGGCAAAAACCCTTTCGTCAGCTCACCGCGCTGGCGCCGTTTGCGCTGAGCTGCGCCGTCGCCGAGCAAGAAGAGCCCAGTGCCGACGTGCTCACCCTGGCGGAGAAGAAGGAGCACCGCGCGCCCTCGGGTGATGGGGAGTGCTGGGGCAGTCTCTCCGCTCCCCTCTCGCCGGGGGAAGGCCGGTTCGTGGCGGCGCCCTTGCCTGATGACGGGATTCGCAACTCCCTCATGGCCCACGCGGACGACTGCAACAACCTCATCTTTGCCTGGGCCGAAGGCCGTGAGGGCTACGTCGTGCGCACCTTTGCGGACGGGAGGCGCGATTTCTATGAGACCTTTGGCTACGATGGGGACCCCGAGAGCTCTGAGCTCAGTTGGCCGGGCGCTCCCACCGATGTCACATCGGATGCCTACGGCAACATCTTCGTGGCGTCGCGCGCTTCGATTCTCCGCGTGACCGCGGCAGGAACGGACTATCCCACCGGAAGATTCCTTCCTTACAGCGTCGATTTTCTTCAGCGAGACGGCGAAAGTTTCCTGGCAGGCGGTCCGGGGTACGCGCGACTGCACCCAGCCACCGGCATCTTCAGCTGGCAAAGCCCCTCCTTTGGCTACGACAACCGGGATTTGGCGATCCAACTCGCCCCTGGAGATGGGGGGACGGCGTTGAACGAGACCGATTTCATCTCCGTTCGCATCACGGGACGGGCAGGTGGATCCAACGAGGTGCGGCAGGTAGGCGTCCCTCCGGAGACGGAATCGGCGATCGAGCTCGTTCGCCAACGACCTCCGCGCTCGCCAGACGGACGGGAGCCCAACGTGGTCGGTACAGAATGGACCCATCAGTTCGAAGGCACCCTGAACAACCACGTACTAGCCAGCAAGGACGGAGAGCTGGCCGTCGCTCTCACCACCGAGGGCGTCGAAGAAGAAGAGCCGTCGTGTCAATCGACGGTGGTGTGGGTGTCTCGGGGTGAGGAGATCGCGCTCGCCGAGTGCTGGTTGATCCAGGACATCGTCTACGCTCAGGACTCGTCACTGATCACTCTGTGGCTCGAGGACGCTGAGCCCAGTCCTCGTCCGAGGCTGTTGCGCTGGCGCCCGGGTGACATGGAGCTGCAAGAGCTGCCCCTCGACGGCATGGGACCGCTCAACGGTGGGCAGCTGCTACACCCGGTGCCGGGCCTGGCAGCGCTGACCGTGCGTCCGGATGGGGCGGTCGTGATAGCGGGCTTCGCTGCAGAGGGGCGAGGGATCGAGGTCTTCGTCCAGGGAGCGCCATGACCAAGCAGGTGGTCGGGCTGGTCGGCCTTCTTTGTATTATACCGGCGGCAACGCTGGTGGCCCTCAACTGCAGCAGCGGCGACGCGGGCGGCAGGGATGGTCCCCCAGGGGCGTCCGGGGGCGTGGCAACGGATGGCGCCTCCTCCGGTGGGGTCAGCTCCTCGTCCGGGGATGGCGGTAGCGGACCCGGCGGCGGCAGCGGAGGTACAACCGGCAGTGGAGGCGTAGGGACCGAGGTCCCACTCCCGGGGTGCGATGATCTGTTCAAGTACGACGAGGACGACGTCCCTGAAGTTCCCTTCACATACGAGACATCGATTGAAACGGACGCGCGGGGAGGTGAGATCCTTCCCGGCCATTACGTCCTGCGGCAGGCGATTCGGGCGGAAGACGACGCGGATGTCGGTAGCGGTGAGCAGATGCGCTTTGGATTGAGATCCGACGGGACTGGCTACTATGTGCTCCGGTTGGGCCGCCTGTACACGTTCAGAATGGAGTGGAGTACCACCGCTTCTACTTTGACGTTCGTCCAAAGCTGCGCGGAAAATGACGTCATACTCACGTATGGCTACTCGGTCGAAGAGGGAGGGGAGGAGCTGATCCTCATCTACGACGATCCGCCCACTTTACTCGTTTTTGAGCGGCAATAACCGAAAGCCTCCTGGCTTCTTGCGTGGAAAGAGCAGAAGAAAGTGCCTACAGCCGCTTTCGCGTCGTCACATACGACAAAAGTCGTCCCGTGCTCGACTGAGTCCGATGAGGAGCTCGTGAGGCAGGGGCCAATATCCACATGCCGGTGTTTGGCAGACACCAGACGGCCGCTCATTCGAAGAGCCCCAGCACCAGAGGCCGAAACACCGAGCATAACCCAAACTCAACCGGCTGCGCTGCCCAGCGGACCACCTCGCGATAAGGAGTGACAACCACCACGCACGCCTCGCACCCCAACTGATTCGCGGCGAAAAATGGCCACTCCGTCGCCCGCTCGTCTTGAGACGAGAGCGGTCGACTCCGCTTTTTTGGCCATTTTTGCGGCCCTCCTCGTATGCAACTGACCACGTCATGATATCCGAAAAAGACCACGGAGCACTGCAGAAAAGACCAACGGAGCAGAGTTGACCATCACATGATATCCGAAAAAGACCACGGAGCACTGCAGACATCTCCAGAGCTTTCCGTTATCATGCTGTGTCATGCCCTCTCAGCTCCACGAGATGTTGGTTCTCCTCTTTCGCAACAGGCCGGAGCTCGCGCCGGAGTTGTTGAAAGAGGTGCTCCACCTCGAGCTCCCCGCCTTCTCCGAAGTCCGGCTGGAATCCGCCGCGCTCACCGACGTCGTGCCTGCCGAGTACCGCGCCGACCTCGTGGTCCTGCTCGTCGACGGCAAGCCCGTGCTCGGTATCGTCATCGAGGTCCAGCTCGAACCCGATCCTCGCAAGCGCTTCAGCTGGCCCGTCTATGTCACCGGGCTCCGGGCCCGCCTCGAGTGTCCCTGCTGCCTCTTGGTCGTGACCGTCTCCGACA
>CAYTRQ010000615.1:0-3025 GCA_964440025.1 uncultured Polyangiaceae bacterium
GGTCCAGGTCCAGCTTCTGGAGCTTGAATACCTGTTTGCGACTGAAGGCGAGGAGCTGGCGGGTCAATGCGCTCGCCCGTTCGCCAGCATCCCGTATCTCTCCAAGTTCCTCCCGGCCGGGCGCGCCCTCGGGTAGCTCGGCAAGAGCGAGCTCTCCGTTGGTGATAATTACCGTCAGTAGGTTGTTGAAGTCGTGGGAGACCCCGCCTGCCAGCCGGCCCATCGATTCCATCTTTTGAGCGTGGAGAAGTTGTTCCTCTTTCTGACGGAGTTCACGTGTCCGCTCGTCAACTCGCCTCTCGAGTTCATCGTGCGACCGTTGCAAGTCTTGCTCGGCTCGGAGCCGCTCGGCGTTCTCTTGACTCAGTCGTTCATTCACCACCTCGAGTTGTTGGCTCGTGCGGTGGAGTCGGTTGTGAAACCGAGCCAGACCCAAACATAAACCTCCAACGACGAGGGTCAACAGGAGACCGGCACCGACGATCTGCCAGCTGAGCGTACGAACGGGGCCGTAGGCGCTCGCCTCGGACTGCTGGGCAACCACCACCCACTGGTGGTCCTCCACTGGGCAGGACACCGCCGTCGCCAGCATGGTGTCGTTGGCCAGCGGATCCATGTACCGCGTCGTGCTTCGCTCGCCACCGAGTGCTGCGCGGATGGGCGCAGTGTCCTGATACTCGAGGTGTTCGCGGCTTTGAAGATCGAGATCTGGGTGGGCGGCAACGACACCCGTGTGGTCGAGAAGGAAGACCGAGCCGCCTCTTCCCACCTCGATCCGCTTGAGGAGGCGGGTCAGTCCTTCGAGTCGGACTTGATAGACGACGGCCCCCGTCGCCGCCTCGGTTTCAGGATTTCGGATGGGGGCAGCAATCGCTACGAGAAGCGGTTTCGGTTCTGCATTCCTCCGGTAGACCCGTGATACGTACGGCTCCCACTTTGTCGTGAGCCCCCGGTACCAGTCTCGCTCGTTGAATCGCCGACCCAGCGATTCGGAAGCTCGCGGATAGTCACTCCACAACAGGCCGTCTTGGTCAGTGACAAATGCTCGAACGATGCGGGGTTTCGACTCGACCAAAACCTCGAGTTTGCGGCGGACGGCTGCTTCATCGTGTTTCTGAAAGGAGGCAACCAGCCCGGGCATGCGCGAGAAACCTTCCAGGGTAGTCACCCAGTGGGCGAAGTCCTGCCGAACGAGCTCACACGCAATGGCAGCAGCATTGGCGTTGCTTGCGGAGATGTGCTGTTGGAGTGTCGTCGTGGCGAGCCGATAGGCGTATCCTGCAAGCAAGACGAGAGGCACCGCGCCGAGGAGCACCAGGGTGACGTACGGGCGCAGCCGTGGATCGTGCTGTCGTTTTTTCGCCATACGTCTCTCTGGTCGGACGTCGAGCACGGCCCTGGCCTCGATCGTCCATCAATTCCCGCTTTCCCCCCTCGTGTCTCGTTGGAGAGAAGGCCGCTTCCCCTCGTGTGCCACATCGTTTCAGGTCCCTTACAGGAAGTCCAGGAGCGCGAAGCAGCTCGTGGGGTGCCTGCGTCCTGCTGCCTGCGACAGGGTCGCCAGGTTTTGGATCGGTGTTGGGGCTGAGTGATGACGACCAACGGCTTGTTTTTCCATCCGGTCCGATGGGAATACGTTGAACACCTGTCCGCGGGGTGGAACACTTAGCAAGGCATCGGGTTGCTCCACTCCCCCATTTCCCCAATCTCGACCATGAAAAAGCGATTCAAGCTGCTTGTCGCATACGACAGCTTTGAAAGTGGCAAAAAGGTTCCTGGAACCGTCATGGAGATGGCACGACATCTCCGTGCGGAGGTGATCTTGTTCCACGCGGTTCCCCCAGCTTCCGGCTCTCTGTGGCGCCAGGGATCCTCCGAAGACCTGCAGGAATCGCGGGTGCGCGAGCGCAGGGAGCAGCTCGACCAGATCGGTCGTGACTTTGGTGAGGTTGAGGTCACGACCGTCGTGACATGCGGTGACGCAGGTGCCGAGATCGTCTCGGCAGCCATCGAGCACCAATGCGATTTGGTCGTTGTGTTCGATCGGCCTAACGCCAAAAAGGGGGGGTTTAGCGAGACAACGGCCAAACTATTGCGTGAATGTCCGACGCCCGTCTGGGCGGCACGGATGTCCACCGAGACCTATCCGCGGCGGATCCTGGCGGCTGTCGACGTTGCCTCCGAGGAAGCCGAAACTCGGTTGCTCAGTGAACATATCGTCGAAACAGCGATCGTGTTGGGTCGTCATCAGGGCGTCAGCACGTGGCTCGTGCATGCGTGGGCCCACTGGGGCGAACAGCCATTCGCCGCGATCGGACAACGAGCACCGGACGAGGAGCGGCAAGTAAGTGACGAAGAGCGGCAGCATCGTCGCGAGCTCGAGCAATTGGTCGAACGCCTCGATGTGAAGGGCGTGGATCTGCATATCGACCTGACGACGGGAGATCCGCTTCAATCGATCCCTGGCGCGATCGATGCGCTGGGGATCGATCTACTGATTCTCGGTACCGTGTCGCGGACGGGATTGCCGGGACTGCTCAAGGGAAATACCGCGGAGCGAGTCCTCAACCGTGTCGGGTGTTCCGTGTTGGTGGTAAAGCCGCGAGGATTTCTGTCGCCGCTAGTCGTCGCGGCCGACCAAGAGTCCACTTGAAACGCCGGTGCGGCGTCGTCCTCGCCTCGCCCACGCGGGGGTCGCTGGAGTCCCTCCAAGGCGATGCGCCCGCCTTTTTCGGCGCTCCGCTCTTGGTCATTTAGTCAGACTTCGAGGAGATGGGGGCTTGTCGATCGCTATCAGGCGTTTCGGTTTCGGGGTCGTAGTGGTGGCGCAATTCGTCGACTTTCATTCCCTTCCACAGCGGGACATCGGCAAGGTAGGCCGCGCGGGCGATCATGTGTGCTGCGACGGGTGCGGTGGCGGCCAAGAATGCGATGGTGGCTATGAGGCGGGTGGAGATGCCCAGATCTCCGAAGTGCACAGCTGCGGCTCCCAACATGCAGCCGGCGCCGAGCGTCACGGCTTTCG
>CAYTRQ010000616.1:0-2718 GCA_964440025.1 uncultured Polyangiaceae bacterium
GATGCGCGCAAGCGCGATCTTCCATGGCGCGCGCGTGACGGTGCACTGGCCGATCCCTACGCCGTGTGGGTCAGCGAAGTCATGCTTCAGCAGACCCGTGTGGAGGTTGTGCGCGACTACTTCACACGCTGGATGGAGCGCTTTCCAAGTATCCAAGATTTGGCCTGTGCTAGCGAGGAGGAGGTTCTTGGGCTTTGGCAAGGTCTTGGCTACTACTCGCGAGCCAAACGTCTGAGGCAAGGGGCACAGTTTTTGATGCGAGACTGCGCAGGTCAGCTGCCGTGGACGGTCGAAGAGCTTCGTCAGGTTCCGGGCATCGGTCCTTACTCAGCCGGTGCGATCTCGAGCATCGCCTTTGGCCGTCCCGAACCAGTCGTTGATGGCAATGTGGTGAGAGTGCTCGCGCGATTGTTCTGTCTCGAGGGCGATCCAGCCAAAAACCCTTTGAAAAACGAAATTTGGCGGCTTGCCGGACAGCTCGTGCCGAAAAATCGGCCTGGCGACTTTAATCAGGCACTCATGGAGCTGGGGGCGACGGTGTGCACCCCCCGCAGTCCGGTGTGCACGAGTTGTCCGCTCGAGCACTCCTGTGCAGCGCGGCGGCAGGGACGTACGCACGAGCTACCGCAACTGAAGAAGAAGGCGCCGCCGACGCCATTGACCACCGCAGTACTCGTCTTCAGCAAATCGGGACGCTACTATCTTGTCAAGCAGCCGGCGGACGCTCGCTGGTGGGCTGGGTTGTGGACGTTTCCCTACAAGACCATCGATTCAAAACACGCTACTTCCGGCGCAGCGTTTATCATGGACCAAGCTGAAGACATGATGCGAAAACTCGAGATCTCGCCCAGCTCTGGTTTAGCGAGCCAGCCCATCGTCGGCGACGAACTTTCTCATACGATCACACGCTATAAAATCCGTCTCCGTCCCGTGTTTGTCGAGCTCGGCTCGCGACAAAGGCCGTCGGGAGGGCAAGAACTGGGGCAGTTTGTTCCGCGGAGTCGTTTGGAAGAACTGGCGATGCCGGCTCCTCACCGGAAGCTGGTACGGCTCTTATGAACAGACGGTTTGCGATGGGTGAGGATTGAGGACAATACAGACCAGCGCGTTGGTGACGCGCCGCGCCACCAGGATCGTTGCGCGGCATTGAGCTGCCAGCCTCGTCGATTTGTCGAGATCCGTCAGTCGTTGCGCGTTTTGAGCCTCTCGATGCATGACAGCCAGTGCTCCGACCCTCTGTCGCTGTTACCCTGAAGCAGTTGCAGGACGCCGAAAAAACGACAGTCATCCTTTGTCCCCAGTGCGGACATCGCAAGCAGGAGCAAATGCCGACGGACTACTGTGTCGTGCGGTATCCGTGCACGGCTTGTGGTGAGCTGCTCCGTCCGTTTCCTGGTGACTGTTGTGTCTTCTGCTCGTTCGCGACGGTTCCTTGCCCACCGATTCAGCAGGCCGAGGGCTGTTGCGGAACTGTCTCGGACTAGGGAATTCCCCTTTGGGTGGCCTGAAACGGTGTTGCTCGACCGCCAGCATATCACCTGCAAAAGCCGCCGTTGCCCGCCGGCGGGTGAGGCGAGCGTTCAGGGAGCCTCGCTGAGGTGGGTTGGGGGGGAGTCGGTTTCTTGCTGCCGGCTCGCCTTGGCAGGTCATGAGATGCGTTCTAAGGTAACCTCCTGATGCCCGCGCCGCGCGAGTTTCCGCTGGATGCCGTCCGTACGGACGGTTGGTTTGAGCGCATTGGCGAAACGATCGGCAGCTTTCAAGCCCTGTGCGATATTATTGGCACGCGGTTTTTCGCCTTCGCGATGATCACGGGAGCACGGATTACGGCGCTGACCGTCGATCGGCGTGTTCCTGACAACACGATGGTCGATTTCACCGTGGGCGATGAAGAAGGAGGCGCCACGCAGAGTGTGACCCTCGGGGAGTTTCGGCAGCGTCTCGTTTCTGCCTTGGTGCAGGAGGAGCCGACCGCGCCGGTCCCCGACAGCGCCGATGACGTGGACGGGCTTCAGGCTCATATCGGCGTGCGTTATTTGCTGCTCGCACCTCTCTTTGGCTATGTCCTCAATGGTCTGGTCGTTGACGAAAACGGGTCGCGGGTCGAGGTCACCCATGAGGGCGTCGAACAAAGCTACCAACTTTCCGCTTTTCGGGCTCGTCTGCGGACCCATGTGCGCCAAGAGCAGGACCGTGTGGCTCGTGGCCAAGGTCAGGGTGCGATCGATTTGGCTCAGGTCGCGGAGGCGGAGAAAGCCACCGAGGAGGGGAACTACGGAAAGGTGATTGAGCTTCTCGGAGCCTGGCCGGCGCCCCTGGCCATTTTCCTGAGGACTCCAGAAGGCCAGATGCTCGGGGCTGAAGCTCGCTCCACCGTCACCCGGGGACTCGCTCTTCTGGGCAGTGCGTGTGTGGAACTGCAGGAGTTCGAGCGCGCCGAGGAAATCCTGCGTCTTGCGGTGCAATATGCAGGGGAAGGAGCAGAGGCGGGGGATGTCTACCTCCGCCTGGGTGCTGCGCTTCTGGCGAATTCTCGGCCAGGAGAAGCGATCGGCCTCCTGCGTCGGGCTGCCGCGCTGGGTGCAGAGCCCCACCGAGTCTGGCCAGCTCTCGGGCACGCGTTTCTCGCCCGGAATCGCTATCTGGCGGCCCTGAGCACGACCATCGTTGCCGTTGAATTGGGCGTTTCGGTCGAGTCCCTCTGGAACATTCGCCAGG
>CAYTRQ010000616.1:2728-3020 GCA_964440025.1 uncultured Polyangiaceae bacterium
CAGGCTTGGGAGCGGTTTCTGGGTGAGGGAGGCGGTTCAGCGGCTCCCGAGAGGCCTTCGACGAGCTCTTGAAGGTGTTTTCCCGCGCCCTCCGCGATGCTCGGCGACTTGCTGCTCAGATTGACAGGCCTCCTGCCACTGGCTACACCCGCCGCGGCCCATGTCAGATAGAACGAGACTCCCACTGGGAAGGGGTTTCGAGCCGTTCCGCACCGGGTTGCCGCTTTCCGGATCCTGTGCGGTTGGGCCTGTGCTAGGGCATTGAGGCGGTCATGTTTCAGACGTATCTTCC
>CAYTRQ010000617.1:0-3007 GCA_964440025.1 uncultured Polyangiaceae bacterium
GGTCATTGGTTGTGGCTTGTTTTTGAGCGATCGACTTTCGCGCTCGCTCATTGAGTTGTCGTTGAATAGCATGAAGTGTCGTTTTAGAGCACGTGATGATCGACGATCCTTGGCCGCCCTCATTGATCTTGTCGCCGCGTGGCATCGAGGGAGACATCACACATGCGTGCCGAAAAGGCTCCGCGCAAGCCCGCAGTCTTTGGTTGTCCCTCCCCACCGTCTTGGAACTGGAGTTGTCCGGTGACGGTGCCGTGAAGCTTCTTTTCAATGCTGTCGAGCATGAGCTCTCCGCCGGCAGGAAGGGGGCGGCCTTCATGGGCGAGGCGGACAAAGGGAAGAGCACTGGCTGTCTCCCCGTTTTTTGCCTTCTCCAAATCACCTCGCCACGGATAGGAGCCTGATTCGATCTCCTCTCCTGGTGGAACCAAAACTGTCACAGTAACGAATACTTCTCCCTCCGAAGGTTTCTTGAAGGAGTCGCAGCCGAGCTCATAATTGGAGATGATGATCCTCAATTGATCGGGGCGTGTTGGATGTTCGACGTAACGGGCGAGAGTCGTTTTTGGAGAAATGACATGGTTGCTTCGTGGCCCCACCTGGAGCTCAATGGTGGGTTCTGGTTGGCTCCGGCAGGCCGTCAGGCAAAGCCAGCCAAGAGCGCTCAGAACGAGGCGCGCAGGGATCATAGAGCGTCTGCTTATGTGTCTCGGTCTGGGCCGTCAAATGAATGATGGTTGCCCCATCAACCGACTCGAGCCGTCAGGGGGAGTTCGATGGGCCACCGGAAGTCGGTCAGCGGTGCCGTTGCCTTGGGGAGCTTTTGTCGCAGCACTGACGCCGGGAGGCGGTCACGGGGATCGTGGCGCAAACATGCTGCGATGACCCGAGCCAATCGACCTAGCTGGGGGATCTCGTTCATCTGGGCGAGCTGAGGCAACCAACCGTCGTGGGAAACGTGGCGGGTGACGAGAGCCATTTCGTCCGGAGCTTCGAACAGGAGACATCCGGTCAGGAGCTCGTAGGCGAGACATCCAAAGGAATAGACGTCGGCAGCGGGAGGAGAGGGGGAATAGCCCTCCGGCACCACTCCAAGCACCTCTGGAGAGGTGTATTCGACGGTGCCGCATCCAGGACGAAGATGACGTCCGCTGAGTCCGAAGTCCACTAAGACGGGGGTGCGCCCCTCCCTCAAGATGACGTTCGTCGACTTGACATCCAGGTGTCCCACCCCGACCGCATGCATGGCTTCGAGCCCCTTGAGAATACCGTCGAGGTAGCTGATCACCCTTGGCATGGTGAGTGATTGGGAGCGAATGAGTCGATCGAGTCCCGTGCCACGGATCAATTCCATGACCAGGATTGGCTTGGGCCGTGCGCTGAGGTCGAATGTCACGAAACGGGCAAGATTTTCGTGATTCGGGAGGGAAAGCAACGCTCCCGCTTCTTCTCTAAACATTTGGAAGAACTCTTCCTCGGACATGCTTCGGGCCGTTGCCGGATCGTATTCTGGCACCTTGAGAGCAAACGCCTCGGCGTTGGGATCGTTTTTGTCCTCAATCCGTCGGGCAACGAACACGGAGCTCACGCCACCGGTTCCCAGGGGGCGCACGACGTAAAAAGAACCAACGGTTCGTCTTGGCAGCAGCCAATTGGGGAGAGGGGCTCTTCCTTGGGCGAGAGGCGTCTTCGAAACCGCGCTACTTCCCGTACGTGGAAGATCGTGAATACCCATCGTGACCTGCAGAATCGCTGTCGCTACTGCTTCAGGTAGGCCCAAAACGAGAGCTTCCGACGAGCGAGCAATTTGGTCGGGATCGACAGAACGTTCTACAGACAGAGAGTGTTCGATGAGAGCTCTCAAGCCTGGGCCGGCGTAGTCACTGCTCGGGCGATCTCCCTCACCACCCAGGACGCGCCTTTGCGCGCAGCGAATCATCTGCAACAGATCTTCTGCGGACTGTTCGAGCTCTTCCAGAACCGGAGGGCCGCTTTCTCTGAGATCGACGAGCTCCGACTGCCCTCGTGCCAGGGCAATCGCTTCGAGTGCCCGCCCCAACCGAAAGAAGACTCTCCGCAGTGCTTCGGAATGGTACCCGCCTCCGCCAACAATACCCTGACTGAGATCCATGACTCGAGCCACGATGCGCACCTTCTGCGCGGCGTGAGCGCTGGGTGCTCGCGACGGATGAGAGAGAAGCGCCGCGTCGGAACCTCGATCGTCTTCGTGGTCCGGACCATGATGGTCCGGACGCATAAAAAAGGCCAAGGCCGAGAGAGGGGAGGAGACATCCTCGGTGGTCGACGCGTCGGCGATGGTGGCCACCGATTCGTGATCGGAGATCATCACGGAAGTGACGAGCACGAGATCGCTGGCCTTCATGACTCCTTCTCGGACCGCGGCATCGAAGGAGCGAGCGACGGCAGCGCAGAGGATCCGATGGAGGAGGGGATCCGGGCCGAGCGCGAGACGCTCGAGGAGCACAAGAGTGCTTTGCTGAACTCTTTCGATCAGCGGATCGCTCCACTCCTGCAGTGCCGGTCGCTCGACGTCCACGAGGTGAAGCAGAGCCTTGAGCCGCTGCTGATCGAAGGCGGTGGTCGGACGACTCCAGCTGCTTGTTTCATCAAAGCCCGAGAGGATCCAGCGACTTGCACGATTCTGAAGCCGCTCCAGCTGTTCGACGGTACCATCTGCTGCTCCTGGTCGACGGCCCAACAGCAACAAGTTGCAGAGCACGGGGCGTTGAAAGGCGCCTCGATCCAAGTCGAGGAGGCAACTTGCCAATGGTCCCAGGGCCTGTTCTTCGCGAGTATCGGCCGATTCGATGAACGAGGCGATTTCGTGGGCCTCATGAACCGCTGCAAGAGCAAGATCGTAGGCCTCCTTCGCGCTTTGCTCCTCGAATGCTCGCAGAGCATCATCGACGCGCGATTCCAAATCCGGATTCGCGTGGAGGTCTCCGGAAAGCACGCGGAGAGCCCGGCTTGCCTGTGCTCGCTCGATGGG
>CAYTRQ010000618.1:0-2988 GCA_964440025.1 uncultured Polyangiaceae bacterium
CCAAGAAGGCTCCGGCGAAAAAGACGACGGCCAAGAAGGCTCCGGCGAAAAAGACCGCCCAGCGTGTCGTCAAAAAGGCTAAGAAGAAGGCCAAGAAGGTTGCGAGGAGAGTCGCCGGAGAGACGGCCGCCAAGAAGACGGCTACCAAGAAGGCCGCACGCAAGGTCGCTAAGAAGGCGGTGGCTAAGAAGACGAAAGCCAAGAAAACCGTCAAGAAGGTCGCTGGGAAGGCACCGGCGAAGCGCCGAACCTCGAGGAGGAAGACCTCGAAGAAGACCGGAACGGGATGACACGTTGAGTCGGGGTTTCCGCCCCAGCGCGGAAGAGCCCAAAAAGGGCGGTAGCTGACAAACGGGCATCTCTTTGGACGAGATGCCCGCCACTGCTTTGTTTTAGCCGTGGGCCGGCTGTACCCTCGTGCCTCACACGGGGTGATGAAGTCGATGTCGGTGAAGAAAAAGGTGACGATTCTGAGCCTTCAGAAACGTAAAGAGCTTGGCGAGAAGATCGCTGCGGTGACCGCCTATGACGCGACGATGGCTGCGCTTGTCGATGCCGCGGATGTGGACATTCTTATGGTGGGTGATTCGCTCGGCATGGTGGTCCAAGGAAGCGAGACGACGCTCTCGGTTTCGCTTGAAGAGATGGCGTATCATTGCCGAGCTGTTCAGAGCACATCGCGGCGTGCTCATGTTGTCTGTGATCTGCCATTTCTCAGCTATCAGGTGAGCCCGGAACAAGCCGTGGAGTCGGCTGGTTTCCTGCTCAAGCGCGGCAAGGCCGAGTCAGTGAAGCTCGAAGGTGGACGGGATGTGGCCGAAAGCATAACGAAAATCGTTCGAGCGGGGATTCCGGTCATGGGACACCTGGGGCTCACCCCACAGAGTGTGTTTCGGCTCGGAGGATTTCGTGTTCAGGGCAAAACAGCCCAGGCTGCGGCAGCGCTGATACGAGATGCGCGAGCCCTCGAGGAAGCGGGCGTGTATTCCATCGTGCTCGAGGGGGTTCCGTCCGACGTCGCAGCAGCGATCACGCGAGCGGTGGCCGTTCCAACGATAGGCATTGGGGCAGGCAAAGAGACCGATGGCCAAGTCCTCGTCTGCTACGATTTTCTCGGGATGTACGAGCAGGTCACCCCGAAGTTCGTCAAACGTTTTGCCGATGTCGGGAGTGTCGTGCGGGATGCCACGAGCGCGTACGTCCAGGAAGTGCGAGCGGGAATGTTTCCCTCTGAAGAACATACTTTCTCGATGGATCCGGGCGAGCGGGTGCCTCGAGACGGGCAAGAGGACGAATCGTGAGTCCTTCCCTCTTATCGGATCGGCAGGGACTCGAGGCTCACCTGACTTCTGCTCGTCGCCAAGGCCGGCGCGTGGCCGTGGTGCTGACGATGGGAGCCTTGCATCGCGGACACCAGGCGTTGGTGCGTGAAGCCGCACGCCAGGGGGAAGAGGTGGTCGTGACCGTTTTCGTCAATCCCACTCAATTTGGTGTGGGAGAGGATTTCGACAAGTATCCTCGTGATCTCGAAACAGACGTCCAGGCTGCAGGTGAGGCGGGCGCCACGGCTGTCTTCGCGCCGCATGCGGATGAGATGTATCCTCCTGGAGAAGAGACTCGCGTTTCCGCGGGGCGTTTGGGCGGCGTGCTCTGTGGAGCTTTTCGACCTGACCACTTTACCGGCGTCCTCACCGTGGTGGCGAAGTTCTTCCACCTCTTCCCTGGTGCGACATTCGTCTTCGGCCGGAAGGACTATCAGCAGTTGATTCTGGTTCGCCGTATGGCGGTCGATCTTTTTTTTCCTGTTGAGGTGGTTGACCACGAGATCGTTCGCGAGTCCGACGGCTTGGCCATGAGCTCCCGCAATGTCTATTTGAGCGCTTCCGAGCGGCAGGCTGCCCGTGCGATTCCTCGGGCCTTGGGTGCAGCCAACACCGCATTTTCTAGCGGTGAGCGGAATTGTGGGATCCTCCGCGAAATCGTTCAAGGGGCGCTTCATCGCGCCTGTTTGGCGGTCGACTACGTTGAGCTTGCCGATCCCGATTCTTTGGAGAGCCATGGTGACGAACAGATGGTTCCCGAGCGCTGTCTTCTGGCGGTGGCTGCGCGCTGTGGAAGTACGCGCTTGATTGACAATTTGGTCCTGGGTGTGGACTCATCTCCGCGGATGGGGGGAGCATGAGGGATCCTGGGCGTTTCATTGTTCTCGAGGGTATCGATGGCTCTGGCACCACGACTCAGGTCAAGTTGCTCGCAGAAGCGTTGACGAGTCAGGGATATGACGTACTGCAGACTTGTGAGCCAACAGATGGGCCGGTGGGACGGTTGCTTCGTTCGGTGTTGGCCGGCGAGCTCCTGGAGGAGGCCGGGCAGCCGCTCGCGCTCGACTGGACGGCACTGTCTTTGCTTTTCGCGGCGGATCGAATGGACCATGTACGCAGGACAATCGAGCCGGCTCTCGTTGAGGGCAGAATCGTCATTAGCGACCGCTACGACCTTTCCAGTCTTGTCTACCAGTCCGAGACCTCTCCCCATCCTCAGGAAGCGCTTGCGTGGTTGAAGAGCCTCAACGCGCAGGCGCTCCGGCCAGATCTCACACTCGTGTTGGAGCTTGGTGCTGGGGTTGCTGAAGCACGTCGCAAAGCCCGAGGAGGCAGGGAAGAACTTTTCGAGCGAAGCGAGCTGCAGCAACGGCTGGCTGCACGCTATCGTCAGGCCTCGGAAATCCTGCCTGAGGATTCTGTCGTTGCGATCGACGCCAATACGGCGGCGGGGCCGCTTTCCGAGGAGATCTTTGAGCAGGTGACGGACTTGCTTGGCATGGCTTCGAAGCCGCCTTGAGCTGTGCCCGTACTGAGCCATTCCGTCGGTGCCGTGCCCGCCTGAGCCATGCCCCGGTGCCGTACCCCCCACGGAGAGACTGCCTAGTTCGTATCCACAAAAGGATGCGAACCAACAAGCAACAAAGCGTTCGACGGCAAAAAATGG
>CAYTRQ010000619.1:0-1460 GCA_964440025.1 uncultured Polyangiaceae bacterium
GCTTTTTCCGGGCATTTTTAGCCGACGAATAGGTGTTGCTTGTTGGTTCGCATCCCTTTGGGGATGCGAACCAGGCTAGTTCTTGGCGCGGAACCCCGCTTTTTCGGCACCCCCTTTGGGGTGAGGGGTTCACTTTCGAGAAGGTTCCCCACCGTGCGCCGGGGTGTTGGAGGAGCTCGAGGCCCAGCGGGCGGTCACTCTCGAATGGCTGGGCATCAAGGGGCCCGAGCACATTGATTACTACCTCTACGAAAGTGTCGAGGACTTTCAGCAGAACAATCCCTGCCCAAGAGACACAGCAGCCTGCACCCGAGGCCTTCACCCGGATTACCCCAAAATTCATGCGTCGCGGGACTTTCATGAACACGAAACTCATCCACGCCTACACTGCATCGACCAGTCTGCCATCGCCGTCGCTCCGCGAGGGTCTAGCGGGTGCGCTTGAATGCCGAGGGTCCTCTCCATCTTCTCCCGCGAGTGACATCAATGTGGTTCTCGAGTTTACCGACCCGGAGAAGAGGTACGATAGCGCTGCGTATCTGGTCCGACATCTGATCACAACCTTCGGGAGAGATGCATTCATGGATTTCTATCGGGAGATGGACGGCGTCCCTGCAAGCGAGCTGCGTGGCGCGCTCGAGGAAACCTTCGGACAAGATGCCGATGAACTCTGGTCAGAGGCCCTCCAAGCGGACGCCTGGCGTGTTTCGGCTTGCGTCTGCCCCTCCGGTTCAATCCCACAAGGACAGCCTACCGACATCGAAGGCGGCTGCGGCTTCTTCGCACGCAGGCCCTTTCGCGTCGATGGAGCTCCCGTGCGCGTCGATGTGACCAATCAGGAGCAGATGAACGTCACGCTCCGGTCCTGCTTCTCCGAAACCTGGTACCCCCACTCCGATGCCAGTACCTTCTTCACAGGCACCTACGTCATGGAGGAAGGCCCGGTTCATGAATCCCTCTTTGCTATCTTGCAGGACGGACGCTACTTTTTTCGACCGTTCAACCGCGGCAAGCCTGTCCAGGTGACCGTCGAGGAATCCTCCGCCCTGGCTGAGGAGTGTTCCGACACCCAACCGGCTGCTCTCACCATCGAAGACGGCCCGCCGCTCCAGGTTGCCGTTGTCGCCGATCCCTCCCTCGTGACCGAGCCCTTCTTGGGGCTTTCTCTTTCTCAACCCGCGACCCGATTGGTCGGCGGCAGTCCGGTTCAGGGAGTGCCGCACTTTTCCACAAGCTGTAACGCTGAGAGTTCCGACAGCGATAGCTTACCTGGAGGAGACATCGTTTTCGGTCCGGTGCTCACGGGGAACTTTACTTGGCAGTTCGAACTCACTCCCACCACAGCAGATTGAAGCACGCAAACTCCTCACCCCCGGGGCATCGAGGCATTCGGTCGTCACCCGCCCGGCGGCGAGGACCCCATAAAGCTGCAAATCTCCCTCTCAACAAGAGTAGACTCA
>CAYTRQ010000619.1:1470-2986 GCA_964440025.1 uncultured Polyangiaceae bacterium
CCCGACCTGAGCAGCACCTACGGAGAACTCTCCCAGCGGAATCTTTGCCCGGGTGCTCGTACTGCTCTGCCTCGATGACATCGACGAGGAAAACGTTCTTGAGCAGCCAGGCCCAGGGGTGTTCCGCGAAGCCAAGCCTGGCGGGGGACTCTGGACCAGGGTAGCATCCGCAGCCGTGGGTAGCGAGATTCGATACGTCACCGGCGACGCCACCCGCCCCACGGAGCCGCCCGGAAACAAGGTCATCGTGCACGTGTGCAACGACGTGGGCGGCTGGGGCAAGGGTTTCGTGATGGCGCTTTCCAAACGTTGGGCGGAGCCGGAAGCCAAGTACCGCGAGTGGCACGAGCGGGGCCAGGGGTTCGAGCTCGGAGCGGTGCAGTTCGTGGAAGTAGAAGAAGAACAAGAAGGGTTGTGGGTGGCGAACTTGATTGGCCAGCACGGCCTTCGCCCAAAGGAGGGCAAGCCCGCCATCCGCTACGACGCCGTGCGAGCCGGCCTCGCCCAGGTCCGGCAGTTTGCCCGCGAGCACGAGGCGAGCGTCCACATGCCTCGCATCGGCTGCGGCCTGGCTGGCGGCAAGTGGGACGAGATCGAGCCGATCATCGTCGCCGAGCTTTGCGATCACGGCGTCAGCGTAACGGTATACGACTTCGGGTGAGCTTCCATGAAGCCATTGTTCCAGGTCCCCTTTCGGGATCTCGATCACCACGTTGACCCGATCCCGCGCGTGCTCGTGCGTAATGGGTAGCTCATGGACTCGAGGTGGGCAGGTCATGGGCTCACAAGGGGCTCGGCTTTTGCTCGCCTTTGCGGTAGTCTCAAGGCGTTGTTCGCCTCCGAGTCCATTCGGCTTGCTCGGGGCCACGAGCTCGAGCGTTTGCAGGAGATCGAGGATCTGGCGGGGAAGATCTACGGCGAGGTCGGGATCGATCCGGGACTCGAGGGGTTGGCGATTTCGACTCTGCAAGACGGGCACGATGAGGGGTTGCTGTGGGTCGCCGTAGATGCGCACGACCAGCCGATCGCGTTCGCGCTTGGGTGGATGCGACCGCACGCGTTGCATCTGCGTCGAGCTGCGTCGGTCCCAGGCCGGGGTGGATCCGCGCGATCCGGGACGACGAGGCCGCCTGCGGGCTCGATCGGTGGCCACGGATCGCGATGGTGCGAAATCTCGTGTAGCGTCAGTCGGATCGACCCGGGCGAAATCGAGCACGTTGTCGGTCAATGCATCGAGCCGTTCGCTTTCGGCCACGATGATTTCCAGATATTGCCTCTGCTTCTCCGCGGCCGCCCGGGTACGCGGAGCCAGCAGCGGCTTCACGCCATCGGGCGCTACGGCTCCAGCTGAAGATGATAGGTATTTCCATCTGGTTCGAGAGGAGCTTCGGTACCGTTCTTCACGGTGTCGAAGAGGAGGTTGGGATTGATCGGGAGGCTCACTGTGACGCTGGAGAGAGAGTTCGACACCTCGACTCGCCCCATGTCGATGTCAAGCGCAGCCCTGAACCACGGT
>CAYTRQ010000620.1:0-2985 GCA_964440025.1 uncultured Polyangiaceae bacterium
CCGCAGCAAACAGGGCGCAACTGGCAACGACGAACGGGATCGCAAAGCGTTTTTCCTTTTTGTAGAGGCCAGGCGCAATAAACGCCCAGAGCTGGTAGAGGACCACAGGCAACGAGGCGAGGAATCCTCCCAGCAAAGAGATCTTGATGTAGGCGACGAACAGGTTCGTGGGGCCGGGATTGTGCAAAGGGACGGGCCCGTCGTCCTGGGCCAGGCCACTACGACGAAATCCTTCGACATAGGGTTCTGCGAGTAGCTCCAATAGATCCGCTTTGAAGTACCACGAGATCCCGAACCCGATCATGATGGCGATGATCGATTTAATGGCGCGGGAGCGGAGCTCATCGAGGTGCTCCCAAAACGTCATGGTGCCTGCGTCGGCGTCCACCTCGGTCATGATGGATCGTTCTCCGTCTTATTTCTTTTCGCGGGGGGATGAGAAGGTCTTTGGGTGGGGCGACGTGCCCTTCCTGAACTCGAATCGGAGTGGTGCGTGGAGGAAGGGGGCGGCCGCGCGCCGCCCGCCCCCCCGCCGGCCCCGCGGCCGCCCCGGCCCCGGCGGGGGGGGCCCGTGCGGGGCGAGGCGGCGCGGGGCGAGGCGGCGCGGCGCCTCCCGCAGAAGAAGTGGACGCAGGTTGTGAGCTCGACGAAGCTCGGGGGGGATCTTGGGAGGTGGATGATGGCGGAGGAGCCTCCGGAGGCTTGCTGGCCGAGCGGGCGACTGGGGTTTCCGGATTCGTGATCGCCCGGGGGTAGGAGCGGCGGTGCGGTCCCGGTGCGGGCGGGAGATCTTTTCCCGGTGTGTCCTTCTGTTCGTTGTCAGATTGTCGCGTTTCGGAAGCCGGCTGATTTCTGGACGTTGACCTCTGCGCGTTCGCCGTATCCCAACCTAGCGATCGCAGATCGTCGGGAATGGCTCCCGCGCTGTCCGGCCCCTCGCTGGGGTACTCTGCGGAGAGATCGACGTCCGCTAGTTCCGAGTACGGGTCATAGTTTTTGCTCGTTCGAGCCGCTTGGGCGCGACGATTCGAGGCCAGTTCTCCTCGGAGCAAGGAACGAAGCTCTGCCACCCCGTCGATTCCCTCCTCACGCAGGATCTCGTCGATCCCCGTTTGGGCACGCATATCCGACGTCATGCGGCGAAGCTTTCCAAGCCACTCGCCCATCGTGCGAAGCATCCCAGGTAGCTTCTGCGGACCGACCACGATCAGGGCGATCGCTGCCACCAGGGCAATCTCCGTAAATGAGATCCCAAACACGACGAGAAGCTAGTCGCTGCCGCCAGGCTGAGCAATCGGGCTCGGCCGATCCGAACAATTGTCCTGTCTGCCCGCCCGACTTTTTTTCGTCTTTCGGAGTGTCGGATCCTCGTCAGCGCGCCTGCTCGGCGTTTTTAGGCGCGAGCCAAGCTGCGAGCGATAACGACGCGCTGGATTTGGCTGGTTCCTTCGTAAATCTGAAGGACCTTCGCATCGCGCATGAGCTTTTCTACGGGATAGTCCCGGACGTAGCCATTGCCACCGAAGACCTGCACCGCGTCCACTGCCGTTTGCATCGCCCGATCTGCACCAAAGGCCTTGGCATAGCTGGAGACGATGGGATTGCGCACTCCGTTGTCGAGATTCCAGGCCGCTTTTTGATAGAGAAGTCGGGTGGCTTCGACCCCGATGGCCATGTCAGCGATGAGCGCTTGGACCATTTGGTGCTCGATGATGGCCTGGCCGAAGGATTTGCGCTCCTTCGCGTAGGCGATGGATTCGTCTAAACACCGCTGCATCAGGCCGGTGGCCATCGCGCCGATGTCTGGCCGAGTCTGGTTGAAGGTCTCCATCGCGAGCTTGAACCCTTCGCCCTCGGGGGCCAAAAGGTTCTCCTTCGGTACGACGACGTCCTCGAAATGCACCGAAGCTGTGTCGCTGGCTCGCTGCCCCATTTTGTCTTCGTGTTCACCGACGCGAAGTCCGGGCGTTTGTCTATCTACGATGAATGCAGCAATGCCTTTGTGCCTCGTCGTTGGATCCGCAGTGGCGAAGACGACATAGAACGAGGCGAACGAGGCGTTGGTGATCCAGCTTTTCTCGCCGTTGAGAACGAACTCATCCCCTTTGCGTTCGAACCGTGTCTTGAGGCCCGCTACGTCACTCCCGCCGCTTGGCTCTGTGGTGCAATAGCTGGCAAAGGCCGGACTGCTCGTCAGCATGCCCAGATACTTCTTTTTTTGCTCGTCGTTTCCCGCGAGGAGGATCGGGGTGAGGGCCAGTGTGTTGGCCAGCATGCTCGTCTGGATGCCGGTGCACCCGTAGGCGAGCTGTTCCGCAATGAGCGAATTGTCCAGTTCCCCGAGGCCTGCTCCTCCATATTCTTCTGGGACGGTGGGGTTGACCAAGCCGAGCTCCCAACCCGCTTCGAAGACCTCCTTGGGAAACTTCGCCTCCTTGTCGCACTCGGAGGCAATGGGAATGATTCGCTCTCGAGTGAAGCGTGCTGCCATCTCGATAAGTGCGTCTTGTTCTTCGGTCGTCTGAAAGCTGAGCATGATCGGTCCTCCACCTGCGGGGATCCGCCCCGCTCATCGAGTGTCTCGCCTCTGCGGCTCTCTCGCAAACGGTTCTGGAATCGTCTTATCACCCCGAAGAGGTTCCCGAGAGACATTCTCGAGCAGCTCTCGAGCAGCCCGAGAGAGCCAACGCCGTTCACTGAGCTCGAAGCGCGCGGGGCCGGCACAGGCGGGCACGGGGACGACGCATGGAGAGAGGCTCGATACTCCGCGGCTCATGTCGTCGACCTCTGAAGAAGCGACATCGATTCTGCATAGTGCGGTCGTCCTCGCGAAGACGAGCGTTCCGAACCAACCTTTTCCCAACGAGCCTCTTCGGTGCTTTTGGGTTCGACAACGCTAGAGGATTGGACGGAAGACAGGCTGGCGCATCCGTTCTAGTGCTGCGACCACATAAAAGTGGTCGGTAGGGAGACCACTTTTCTCTC
>CAYTRQ010000621.1:0-2980 GCA_964440025.1 uncultured Polyangiaceae bacterium
TCAATGTCGGACACCACCTGTGCGCCGAGCAGGCTGGCGGATGGGGGCTGACCCTGCCGGAAATAGGACGATATTTGTCTCCCGAGCCTCTGGGGCTCATGGGCGGCATGAGTCCTTTCGGATATGCGGCGAATGATCCGATTCATTTGGTGGATCCGGATGGGTTGATGCTGTTCCGGACCCACGGAGGGATCGTTCGAGGAAGCAAGAACGAACGGGCAGATCCCAACCGCTCCAATGGACGCCAAATGCATCCAGTGGTCGAGCGAGCTTTTCCCGGACGGCACGAAGATCGAGAGCCACGCACTTGCGCCGAGCCCATTGCGCTATCTGAACATTTGCGAGCTCATGAGGAGCGATTGGGTCGCGAGCTGGACCCCGACAACACAGAGGACCGCAAAGAAATCAAACGAGCGCTGGATGACTTTGGTGGTCGAGCCTACGAGCAAGATGGGCGTTCGAGGGCTCCGTGTGCCAATTGCAGTCAATTGTACGCAAATCTCATGTCCGAGTATGGTGCTCCCAAGCCCAAGAACATCGGGAGTGGATTCATGGGGGCGGACTCCCAGGAAGTTGGCAACTTCACCCCTTCTCCACGAAAAAGAATGCCGCGCTGGGATTCGTACGAACAAGCCATGGCGCATTTCAACAGGAACAGGACATTCTAGACCGATTGCCCACGGGAGAAGACTTGGAAGCAGGCGACAACTTGGAACCGAATCTCGGGAAGCGCCTTCGAAGATGCAGGAGTGCCGGTGAGATTGATCGTGTTCTCTCCGCCGAGTCGATTCCTGACTTAGCAACTCGGGAGACTGTTGAGGTGTTGGTCGCTCTCATTGATCTGGTGCAGCGGCTGACATCAGACCAGCAAGGCGAGAGCGCTGGACGGTATCTCCACGTCGCGTTCCCGCTTGGCATCTGCCAGATGGTCAGAAATTGGACTCGCGGCACTGAGCCAATCGACGACGACGACGCTATTCTGCAGCATGCGTTCGATACCTATAAGGAAGCTTATTTTCTCTGGTTATCGGGCGCCAATTCCGAGCTACGAGCTGCAGGAGCGCTCGCTCTCGGTTGGGTGACCAATCTCCACACGAACGACCTCGAGCGACTAGCGAGCATCGCGACGAGAGAAAGCGCGTCAGACGCTCTTTCCGCACAACTGCTTGTGTTGGGGTTGAGAGGGCATGAGCAATTGTTGTCCCTGAGTGAGTACAACATCGCCTCTCAGGCAATTGACTCTGTCCTCTTGCAGGCGTGCTCGAGTGGTGCGTTTGCGCTCGCCAAAGGCCGAGCCGATCGCAAAGCCTTGGAGAGCCTGATCGCGGCAACAGGGACCGAAGAACGAATGCCGTCGAGCTGGGGCGAGCTGGGCTCAAACGACGTGATGGTTTCCAATCTCGCCCTGAGCCTACTTGCAGGCGTAAGAGTTGATCGACAGCCAGAGCTAGCTTTGAAAGTCGTCGGAATGGGGTCGACGCATCACGAGGCCAATGCCGCACTCAACCTTTGCCTTGGTCCGCTAGCATGGCCCGATTCCTTGGGGCCTGTTTGGTCGGAAATGGACAACTCCCAAAGGAACGTCTTTCAGCAATGCCTAAAGATTCAGGGAGTCGACTTTCACAGCTTGGGCATTTATCATCTTCATGCCGTTCGATTTCTTGAAGAACGATCCTTTCCGTGGCGTGTGATGGTCGTGCGCAGTGGGGACGGCGACAGGTTTGTATCGACGCCTGCCTTGCTGAGGGGCACCATGTTGGGACAATTCACAGCCACTTCGGTGGCGGAGTCGTTCATCACGCACGGTGAGCCGCTGTTGGTTCTGCAGGCTTTGCTGAAGGGACCGGAATGGCTGCGGGTCATCCTGAGGCTCTACCCGAGAATCATCGAAAAACGGCGTCTTCTGTTGGCACTGGAGAGCCTTCTTTTACAGCTCTCAGGAGCTGGCTACACTCAGCAGATCGCCGCAGAGCTCTCACAATTGAATAGACGTGCGCTGGACCACTGTGCCCTCGTGGTTCACGGTCACCTCTCGGCTCACGGGTGCTGCGTTCCGGGTTCAAACAGATGGTCGAGAGCTCTGCGCGCGGATCGAATAGATGTCTTGGAGCGGGCAGTTTCCAGACTACCACTGCAGTGTCAAGAAGAACTCATTATCGAGAGCGGATCGTTCACATACGCGCCTCTAGCTTTGACCCTAAAGGTGGCGACATGGGTGCTAGAGAACACGATAGAGGAGAATGCAGACGATGCACTCGAGGTCCTTCGCCAAGGCGACGCAGAGGTCTTGAAGGAGTTGGCAACTGCATCACTCAGCTCGGAAGCGGCACATCTTGTGAGGGACCTCGTATTAGAAGAAAATGGTATTTGATAGTCCGTGACGGTCGGGATTGAGCACGTATGAGCCGTTCTTGACAGAAAGTTGGCCGGCACGGGGGAGAAGACAAATGAGCTTGCCCGCGTCTACTAAGAGACCTTGGCGATTGTTCGCGAGCTCAAGGACAAGGCCTCCGAGTTGTTGGGCGCTGCGGCGCAAGCGCTCTAAGCAAAGGTTTGACGCGGCGTAGCCGAGAGACCGTTCGACGGCCTGGACTACGAAACGCAATGATCGGGTGCGCACGCAGCTCCGTGCATCAACCGCAACGCATTCCCAACGAGCGCTCTCCAATTGTTGATTTCCCACTTGCCATCGCAATCGGTGACCGAATTGAGGCCGCACTCAGAGCGGGAATCGACAGTCTCAGTTTGGAACATTCAGCCCTGTCCTGGAAGCACACCTCAGCTTCAGATAACCTGCGTCGCCCCATGACCCGGTTCCTCGTCCTCGCCGTCCTTCGATGCCTCAGCTGGTTCCTGCTGGTGGTCTTTCTGACCCCCCAAGCGCTTGCCTCCAGTCATTCTCCGATGGAGCGCGGTGCCGCCCTCCCTTCCCCCACCCGCGCGGCTGACCATTGGTCTCATTTTGTCAGGTTGTTTTGAA
>CAYTRQ010000622.1:0-2972 GCA_964440025.1 uncultured Polyangiaceae bacterium
GGGGGAAGCAATAGCGGTGGCGTCGGTTCAGGAGCTGCCGCGGCGGGAGGCATGGAAACTGGCGGCTCTGGGGGAGGGTTGGTTGGCGGTCGGGGATCTGGCGTCGGGGGGGAGACAAGCACCGGAGGCGTACCGACAGGCGGGATGCCCGCGACGGGGGGAGAAGAATCCGTGGGAGGGACTGCCGCTGGCACCGGGGGGAGTGCCGGCGGTGGAAGCGGTGGTGAGAGCTTCTCTTCTGATCGCAGTTCGGAGGAGTTTTTGGCCGAGCTGGGTCTTGGTTGGAATCTGGGGAACAGCTTGGATGCTCCCGAAGGAGAAACCGCTTGGGGAAATCCCGTCGTGACCCCTGAGCTCTTTGCCGCCGTAGCGGACGCGGGATTTGAACTGGTGCGAATTCCCGTTACCTGGTCACTGCACACGGGTCCGGCCCCGGATTATACGATTGAGCAGGCCTGGCTTGAGCGTGTTGCCGAAGTCGTCGACGACGCGCTTGCCGCGGATTTGGCCGTGATCATCAATCTCCACCATGACGGAGCGGATGATTACGAGGGAGTTGAGTGGCTGACTCTCAACGATGCGGATGGCAATGTGACGGAAGAGAACAACCAGGCGGTGGAAGAAAGGTTTGTTCGAGTCTGGACTCAGATCGCGAATCATTTTGCTGGCTATCCCGAGGAGCTTCTGTTCGAGTCCATGAACGAGATCCACGATGGCTACGACGAGCCCGATCCAGCGTACTATGGAATCATTAATAACCTCAATCAGGTGTTCGTTGATCTCGTCCGGCAGAGCGGAGGCAACAACTCCGAACGTCATCTGGTCGTTCCCGGTTACAACACGAACATTGACTATACTCTGGCGGGGTTTGAGTTGCCCACGGACAGTGCCAAAAGCCGGTTGATCTTGTCGGTGCACTATTATGACCCGTGGGACTTCGCTGGTGCGGCAAATACCAACGTTTGGGGAGCCGATGTCGAGGGGAGCGATGATTGGGGACAGGAAGACCACGTGGTCGAACAGTTCGACAAGCTCGAGGCGACCTATGTCGACGCTGGTATTCCGGTTATCGTAGGAGAGTATGGAGCGGTGCACCAAGAGGGCTTCGAGGACTACCGTCGCTACTATATGGAATATGTGACCAAGGCGAGCGTGGAGCGCGGCATCACTCCTGTCTACTGGGATAATGGGTCCGAGGAGAGCGGGGAGGAGGCTTTTGGCTTAATCAGCCGTGACACGGGAGAGCCACTGCATCCGGAAATTCTCGATGCGATGATTCGTGCGCTAGCGAATGACTTCGCGCTCGACGACATCGCTCCACCGAGCCCCTGAGGACCTGGTTGCGTGGCGCAATACCGCGTGAGGGCTCAGGAAGAACGCCTTCCGAGGTGACGTGCTGGCGTTTTAGTCGCAGTATCCGCCCGAGCAGTACCCGGACAGACAGTCGCTTGCGTAGATGCACTGTGCCCCGGTCGGACATCCTTGGCAGGGGCCGCCGCAGTCGACGTCACTCTCTCCATTGTCCGTGACATCGTTTTGACAGGTTGAGGGGCTGCAGAAGCTGTCCTGACAGAGTCCGCTCTGACAGTCCTCGTGGACCGAGCAGCTGGCCCCGTCGGGGCACATGTAGGGACAGCTCGGCCCTCCCCCATCAATGCAGGTTTCTTGCCCATCGAGCACTCCGTTGTCGCAGGTTCCCGAGCAAGATCCCCGATCGGTCCAAGCGTAGGACCAGTTGGTGCCATTCCCCGGTTCATGACTCCAGTCGTTTGAAGGGCAACCCGAACTGAGCACGCATTCGAAGCTACGCCCGTCGTAGGTGACGATTTCACCCTGCGGATACGAAGCATAGATGTCCCACCAAGGAAGATAGTCACAGCTGCCATCATTTCCACACTGCTGGACAAACCACCAAGAGTCCTTCCACCCCGGGTCGAGGCCAGGCATGACCTGATTGCAGGAATTTGCTGTGCATTCGTAGAGGTTTCCTTCGAAGGTGACGCGGTCTCCCGGATAATAGGTTTGCCCATCGTACCAATCGAAAGAATAGTCACACTCCGAGCCTTCGGACGGAGCCTGGCAGTCGACGCGGACATAGTCGATGATGAGACCGGGACTTTCGGTTGTTCCCTCGCCCGTCGGGATGAGCGCAACGCGCAGCTTGTCCCATCCCGCGATGGCATCGTAGGTAAAGTAGTACTCTGCGAATCCCGAGGAGTTGACGTAGCTTTCACCGACGAAGTAGGGCCCAATAGAGACATCCATCAAGGGATCGGGGCTAGAGTTTTCGCTGCGTCGCGCCCCAATTGCGATCTCGATGGGACCATCGGCGAAGTTGTGGTCAGTCCAGATGCTTCCGCTTTCGACGAGGTGCCAGCCAGTTCCATCGCTCGATTGCATACCGCTGTCGTTCATCATGAACTCTGCTTCGTAGAAAGCATTGCAACCCGACGGAGCGCCGCACATGCAGTCGTAGACCCCGACGGCCATCTCCAGAGCGCTGTTGCTGCCCTCTTCCACCGAGTTGACCCCGCAAACGTCGTTAGCTTCCCAGGAACAGATCTCTGGCCCGCAGTCGTATTCCAGCCAGCAGTCGAGAAAATTTCCGCATCCGATAGAAACGCTGTCCACGGTATCCCCACAACTTCCTCGACACGTATCGTTACGCCACTCTGCGACGCAGCTCGTCACGTCACTATTGGCGCCACCCGTTCCATAGTCGTTTTCGAAATGCCCGCCCGTTGCTCCGCTGGTCTGTCCCCCGCGGCTGGTCCCGCCCTGATCGGTTCCGCCTTGTTGGGTGGAGGTGCCGCCGGACCCATCGGGCTGTTCCCCCAAGCTATCCTCTTGCTCCGACTTGAGCTCACTCAGTCCCGAGATCTCCTGGCAGGAAAGAAGCATGAGCGAGAAGAGTAGAGTGAGCGGCGTTGCAAAATAGTGCGACATCGTTCTTTCCATCGTACTCCTACGGA
>CAYTRQ010000623.1:0-2965 GCA_964440025.1 uncultured Polyangiaceae bacterium
GGGAAATCTCCTGCGCAACACTACCGGTGCGTACGAGCAAGTAGTTGCCGTTGGATAGCTTGCTGATGTGGTGATCCAAACCATCGGTGGGTGGTCCCCCCCAGACCTGTTCTCCCTCGAGGTTGACTTCCGTCGGGTTGGTGCCAATGGCGGCTCCAACCAGGACCGTTTGACTCTCCGGGATCCACTCGGTGCAGAGTTCTCCGCGGCTTTCGTTATCCGTACCGTGGACGTAGTACCAAACGATCTTGGCCTCTTCATCCATGATCACGATGATGCCGGGACTGTCCGAGGTCACCTGATTGGAAGTTGGTGAGCGTCCATCCCTGCTGGCTCTTTTCGGGAAGATTGGTCAGAAGCTCCGGCTGGTCGAGCTTTTCGGGGAGGGCCCCGGTGGTGAAGGTGCCTTCGACGCTGCCCCGGTCTGTACCGCTGTCCGAGATGGCTTTGATCTCGTAGGTGGACTCGGCGTGCATTCCCACGACGTGGACTCGATGCTCCATCGTCATCGACTCATCGACGATCGCGTACGTGTATTGTCCCTGTCCAAATTGGACTTCGGAGCTCGCTGGCTCTTCTGTCGTCCAACTGACGTAGGCTCCAAGATTCATGCGAAGATTGGGTTCGATCTGAAAATTCGAGATCCCCAGAGAACCCTGGGGGGCGGAGCCCCCTCCACCTGTGTTTCCCCCGCTGGCAGTACCCGAGCCGGTTCCCCCCGTCGTGCTGGTGTCGTTTCCGGAGCCGCCCGTTTGCGAATTGTCTTCGCCGCCAGGTCCGCCACCTTCACCGCATGCGGAGCTGAAGCAAGACCCAAGAATCAAAAGCCCAGTCATTGTCTTTTCAAGCCGTATCACACGCCATTTGTAAAGCGGATTGGCAGTGAGTGCCAAATGCAGAAGTGCCGGTCGCCGCAGAATTGCTAGCCGAGCCTCGAAGCTTGCTCGAGAGCTTCTCCGCCGCGGCTTTTTTTTCTGTGAAACCGTCCCACAGTCGATCCCGTATGTCGGGACGACGGCTTCGTTCGCGAGGCTGGTCAGTGGCTTGAGAAATCGGCTCAGAAGAGATTCGGAAAAGATTGCGCCTGTCCACTATTGAACAGCTCACACTATCTGTCCTGAGAACTGTGGCTCTTGGACTGCCTGCCAGGCAGTTCCATGTCGCCACTCAACAATGACTCGAGCAGGAAGGGGTGGTGAAGCGCTGGCCCGGGAGCTCCTTTCGGGGGCGTCGGCTCCGGCTTCGGCGTTCAAGGGGGCGAGTGGCGCTACGCTGAAAAATTGTGATAAGCCGCGAACAGAAAGTCCCTTCTAACGCCCTCGAGAGACGCGGATCGACCAGAATCACAGGTGGCAGGGAGGTTGCGAATGACCCAGTACGGGAGGACGTTCGAATGTGTTACTCTGGGTAAGATCTGAAAGGCTGCCCCTATGCTTCGTTTCGTAACTCGTTCGCATCCCGAGAGGGATGCGAAGCAACAAGCAACCCAGCGTTCGACGGCAAAGGTTGGGCCGAGTGCGGAGTCGCCCGCCCTCACCCCTGAGGGGGCCGTTGACGGAGTGCCCCTTTTCGGCCGTGAACTGGCTGTCCTGTCAATAGGACTTGCGCTGTTCTCCGCTGTTGGCTGTGGCGGGGACGAGGGAAACGGCGAAAACGATTCCAACAGCGATATTTCACTGGGAAATAGTGGCACGGGCTCGACATCCGGCGACTCAGGGCAGGGCGATGGCGGATTGGATGGTTGCTCGGAGTTTTCGAATCAGGGCTGCAGTGGCGTCACCTATGAGGGAGAAAACGTCCCGCTCGACATCTACGTCATGTTCGATCTGTCGTGTTCGATGAGCTGCACGGTGGAGCAAGAGGAGTGCTGCCGAATCAGAGATGATGTGGCCCCAGAGAGCCAGTGGCGCATTGAGCCGGTGCGCGAAGCAATGCGCTACTTTTTGGAGGACCCCCAAAGCGCTGGGATCGGAGTGGGCTTGGGCTTTTTCGGCGACCATGACATAGCGGACCCCAACAATCGGCAAGTTTGCACCGTCGCCTCCCACACGAATGCTGAGGTGCCCATTGCTCCACTGCCTGATTCAGCTCCGGAATTGATTTCTACTCTGGAAGCTGGTGAGCCGCAGGGCGGTACTCCGACACATCTGGCGATTGAAGGAGCTTGCAGTTATTCGGACGGTTGGAAGCAGCAGAATCCGACTCACAAGGTCGTTGTGTTGCTCGTGACGGATGGCATCCCCGAGTACTCCTGTTATGCAGACATTGAGCAAGCCGTTCAGTCCGCCGAGGAATGCTATGACGGAGGTGCGGGGCGTGATATTTATGTATTAGGGGTTGCAGCCAACAACAACAATTCCCTTGAGCAGCTCAACGACATCGCGGAGTCGGGGGGCACCGAGCAGGCCTATCTGACGGATTCGGGGGACGTGGCTGGTTCGGTACTTGCGGCCCTCAATGCGATTCGTGCGGATGCCACAATTCCCTGTACGATCAACATTCCGGAGCCCTCGGATGGCGCGACCATCGACTACAATCGGGTCAATGTCGGTATTTGCGACGCGGCGGGGGAGACGGTGCATACGTACTTCGTTCCCGATCCCGCCGATTGTGATAGTGGCGCCTGGTACTATGACGATGTGGGTGGCGAGCAGGTGGTTCAGCTATGTGACCAGACGTGTGAAACGGTCGGTGTGTCTGGTTCGGCTCTGAGCCTCTCGGTGGGATGTGAGACCGTGGTCGCGCCGGTGCAATAGAGCCCCAGCACACCACCTCGAAGACCCGGCAGAGGCTCACCCGCTGAAGGGCGAAAGGGCGAAGCGAGCCTCGGTGAGGCCTTTCCCAGCGCTTTGCTCGATGCGCCGGGTTTCTGATGGGAACGTATCTCGCGCCCCTTCGGGGTTTTGAGCCGGCGCTCTAGTGCCTCGGCAACTCACGTTTCGAGCGGTTTCGAAGCCCTCCCAGA
>CAYTRQ010000624.1:0-2921 GCA_964440025.1 uncultured Polyangiaceae bacterium
ACTTCTGGGAGTGCTTCGAAACCGCTCGAAACGTGAGTTGCCGAGGCACTAGTTCTTAAACAAGCGTGAAAAAGTTAGCTCATTGGGAATTGCACTGGTACCCGACTCGTGATGCGACTGTGATCAGCGAGCGGTTCGTGACAGTCCGTGCTCCACTCCGAAATCTCGAAGGGCAGTTCCGGAACTGCGCTACTTTTTTCGAGCTGCTGGCCCGGGTGATCAACTTCCCGTGATCGGCGGTGGTTCACCTCGCTGATCTCGGGTGGTCCACTTCCCGAGATCAGCTGTGATCAATTTCAGTGCAATTGGGCAGAGCGACGATTCGAGCGAACAAGACCGGGTCCGTCTTCAGCGCTTACCCTTAGCACTACTGCCAGAAACTAGTGTTAGTTCGCGTCCACAAATGGACGCGAACCAACAAGCAACAAAGCGTTCGACGGCGAAAAATGGGCTAAATAGCGGAGTCGCCCGCCCCCGAAGGGTGCGGGCGACGAAGTGGCCATTTCGCGCCGCGAACTGGTGTTAGGAGGAAACAGTTCGTCACTGCATACCGCCCATTCCTGCAGCGCCACCAATCGGCGCGCAGGACCCCCAGTCGACTCGCTGCTGCCCCGGGGGGCAGGAGAAGGAAGACGGACCCGTACAATAGCTTCCGTCTTCTCGCTCTTCGCAAAAGGCATCATCGACGTAGCAGTGCCCTGAGTCTTCGACGATGGTGCCTGACTCCCCGGACGCGGAGACGCACGGGCCCGAACCCGCTCCGCCGGTGTTGTTCTTGTCGGTACTGTCTCCACCGCCCGTGGCGTCGCCACCGCCCGTGGCGTTGCCACCCGTGGCCTCGCTTCCTCCCGTGGCCGTGTCTCGAGGGCCCAGGGGGTCGTCGTTCCCCGCGCTGCAAGCGACGGCGAACCCCAACCACGACAGGGTGAGCAAAGTGAGGGGATGGGCTAGCCGTTTCCGGCACAGCCCGGCACAGACTACGCTTTGTTGTTTCATATTCTGGAGATAAAGCAATCGACATACCAACAAGCGCGTGCTGGTCGAGCGCGGTCCGCGCCCAAGAGGCGTGCGGCTTTCCGTCCAAGATCATGCAGAACAGTGAGCGTCGAGTCGCGCATGGAGCCACGGCACCCAGCCCGTGCCGTACTGAGCCAAACAGGTATTGCACTGACACGCTTTTCACACTGCGAGGCTAGGAAGAATCAACCTGAAGATCGCTCTCTCTGAGAGGTAGAGCGGACCCGGCAACCAGGATCAGCGCCCTGAAGGCCGTTTCCAACAACCCTCCTTTAGGGAAATCTTGCCGAAGCCGTCCCCGCTCCCCTCACGCAAGCAGCACGCCGTCGCACTCGCGAGCGATATCGGGCGACGACGAGATCGAAGAAGCACAAGTGCGTATCCAAGAGCGCCGTCCCTCGTTCGTGGACCAAAGCGTGATGAGCGGAATGACGGTGGTGACGATGATCCACGTCGGCGATGGTCGCTGGGCGTTGCAGTGGGCCGACAGCAATTCGAAATGGCACTTGTACGAAGGATTCGAAAACTTGAGCTTCGCTGAAGCGTTGATGGAGGTGGACGAGGACCCGACGGGGATATTCTTCGGATAATGCAAGGAAAGGACCTGTTCGCAGATCTCGATGCGCGCATAGTGGCACTCGAAGAAACAACAAACAAGTTCACCTAAGACAGGAGGCGATAAACTTCCCCTCGCGTAGGAGGAAGCTATGACTCTCGAGCGGTTGGGGGGGCTGCTGGTTCAATTTTCCGGGGCCGCTGTCCAGTACGGGGCTGGGACGGACAGTTGGCTCACGTCAGCTTGGTCGACTTATCGCCACTCGAGTCATTGACTTGCATGCGGACGATTTTTCGTTTGCCGGACCATTCGGCGCGGGAGCACATCGGAGCCTTACCTGTTTACGCTCGCGCAGGGGAGTCGGTGTCGTGCCTTCGAGCTGAACCCGCCGATGATGAGCCAGAGCGCCAGGACGATTTCGTTCAACGCGATGGGCGGTGCGAAGAACGCAAGCCCGTCCAGCAAGTGCATATCGCTGAAGCGGCCCAGGGAGAGCAGCCCCATCACGGCGCCTACGAGGATGAGTACCGCCGCGAGAAAACCCCAGATTGCGATGAAGCGCGGAAGCAACCTGGTGCGATAGAGCAGCACGTAGAAGACACACGCGCCCATGGAGAAAACGACGACGTAGATCGCTGTTCCATAGTCCCGCAGGGCTTGAAGCGCGACGCCAACCCCCTGCAGTGTGGCCTCGTTCTGCCCACCTCCGTTCACAAACTCCCGGCTCACACCGATGATGGCAAGCGTGACGATCGCCATGCCCACGAAGAGTATCCCTTCCAGCGCTCGGAAGACGACATACGCGACCGCCAGACCCCGCTCCTTCTGCCGGACGACTCGGAAGAGCACGATGGGGATGAAGATCATGGCCACGGCGCAAATCAGATTGAGCAAATTTCCCACTACCACCGCGCCTCGCTGCGGGAAGGCCTTGGCGAGAGCTCCCGGCATGGCAACGATTGAACCGAGCATCTCATTGGCGATCACGTTGAAGACCAGGGCGATCAGAAAGAGCACGCCCACCCATATCGCAATCCCCCGCTGCCGCGTCATTCTGTCACCTTCCGTCGTCTCGGGATATCCTCTCATACGTCTCTCTTTCCAGCTCATGCGCGAGCAGACTCGCCAGTTGTTTTCTGGGAGCCTAGCCAACGGGTGGCGCGCTGTACCCCTACCAAAGGGCTCGTCACGAAACAATCCGATCGATGACACGCTTGACGCCCATCGTTCGCTTCGGTCGTCTCGGGACGATCGTGTAGTTCCATTCGCCGTGGAACTCCTCTGGATAGAGCAGCACTTCGTCCATTTCGGCGTTTGAGACCTTCCGGCCCTTCTCATACTGAGTCTC
>CAYTRQ010000625.1:0-2557 GCA_964440025.1 uncultured Polyangiaceae bacterium
TGGATGGTCCTTGCTTCCTCTGGCGAAGCAGGATGAAGAATAGGGTGGCGAATAAGGCGGAAATAGGGCGGCTGTGCTCCGCCCCATGCCGCCTTATTTCGCGTTGCCGCCCGCCTTGGTCTCTCGGCCGCCCGCGGTGCGACGGGGAGAATGAGCGGTCGAATAAGCGGGAATGCGCTGGCGAATGCGCGGGATTGGGCTGGCTGCCCACCCCGGGTTCGCAGCCATGGGTCCCAACCTGGCATCAGAACTCCGGCCCGGGCCGCTCTCCACCAACCCAAACACGAAAACCCTCGCCGCACCAGAAACCCCTTTCAACCCAACAGGTTAGCCACGAGAGCGCCTCACTGCCGAACTTGATTCCAGGTCCGCTTTGGGGAGCCATTTTTGCCCAAGGCGAACAACCTTGGGCGCCAGGTAAACAGAGGGCCTCATCGGGATGACCGGCGAGGCCTTCTTCTTTTTGCCGTGCTTCCGCGGGGTCTTGCGGCATCTCGGTGATCGCGTTGTGCTCGCCCGAGCGCGAGGCTCAGAGCACGAGGTCGTTCGCGACGTGCTGATCGAGCTCGCAGAGAGCCGCGTCTGGGGCTCAGAGCCGGGCAGCGCTCTGAGGGCCGCGTTTAACAGCTCGTGGCTCTGAGCTTTACAGCTCGGCCCGTTGCCAACTTCGCACCCGCTGCTTCACAGCACGCACGTCGTTGATGTCGCTCGCGTTGTCGTCGTTGTGGGCGAGGCTCAGAGCGCGGGCGCGAAATGGCTGGGCCGTGCCATGTGGTCGTTGCCAACGGAAACGGCTCTGAGGTTAGCAGCGCTGTAAACCTCAGAGTCGCGAACGAGGCGCCGCCCAACCCTTGCACGATCTGCAAAGGTCTCCCCTCGATGTCACGGGTCCTCCTCCATGGATGCATCGGCTGGACTGCGATCGGGAGCTGCAGCGGACACGGAGTAGTCTGTTGATGCCCGCCGGCGCTTTCGGCTTACGATCACGCGACTGATTGCGCCTGCGAGTCGGGCCACGAGCCAACCCAGTGGGTCGAGCAGCCATCTCCGCAGTCGTGAGCTCGCCTCCAAGGAGGTGATCGTGTGCGAACGCTCCATGTGTTCTTGGATCCATGCTTCGGTCTGCTGGACGACGGCGTTGTCGTTGACCTCTACCAGTGCCTCCAGGTTGGCGAGCGAGAACGGATCCAGGTTGAAACTCCCCAAGAGGAGGCGGTTCCCATCTACGGTGGCAACCTTCGCGTGCAGCACCGATTCGTTCCACTCGTGGATGGTGACCCCTGCCGCCAGCAAGCGCCGATAGAGGCTCCTTGCTGCCGCGCGCGCGAAGGGGATGTCGCTGCGTCCAGCGAGCAGGAGGCGAACCTGAACGCCGCGCTTGGCGGCGCTCGTGATGGCACGGACGACGCCGCGATCGGGCAGAAAGTAGCCATGGGCGATGTGGATGCGGGTTCGCGCCTTCGCAAACGAGTTGATGTAGCGCCGGCGCAGACGCCAGCCGCCCCCGAGACCGCAGAGACGGATATGCAACGAGCTGCTTATCGGGCCGAGCGGCTGGCGACGGATCATCGCGCCGAGGCGCGCACACTGCGGTCCCCGAATCGCGAGCGCCAAGTCGGCCCAGCCCCGGTAGGCACCCTTGTCCAAGTTTTCGTCACCGATGTTGATCCCACCGAGAAACGCAATCTCGTCGTCGACGATCAGGACCTTGCGATGGTTGCGACCGAACCGACCAACGAGGATGGCAAGTAGACGATGATAGATTCGGACCACGCAGCCAGCCTCGCGCAGAGAGTTTGCGACGCCGCGGCCCCGGCGCGCTGAGCCCCATCCGTCGATGACGACGCGCACCGCCACACCCCGGCGCGCTGCGTTGCTCAGAGCTTCGACGAAGCGTGCGCCCACGCCCGACGGGGCGAAGGCGTAGACCTCCAAGTCCACACTCGTTCGGGCGTGCGCGATGGCAGAGAGCATGGCCGGGTAGGCCCGATCGCCACCGTCGAGGAGCTCCACGGACTCCTTCGCGGGGACAGTGGTGACGTCGACTTTGAGGGCGATACCCCCCGCGGGTGTCCCTTCATGCGGGTGGATGGGTTCTTCGGTCACGCCGCTTGCTTCTTGCGACTCAGCCATCCAAGCCAGGATAGGCCGGCTGCGGCGGAAACAACCGACCCGCCAAGGATCCCAATCTTCGCAGCGTCCAGCATGGCAGGCGAATACGCGAGTCCGGCGATGAACAGTGACATCGTGAATCCGATGCCGGCGAGGACGGCGCCGGCACAGGTGGCAACGAGCAACGCGGCGCCCGCGGCCGCCTCGATCTTGAGAAATCGCCTGAACGGTTTCGTGAACCGGTCGGTCGTCTCGGACGGAAACGCAGCTTTGTGGTGATCCTCCCCGCCAACTGTGGTGTTCGGATCCGGCGTCCCCGAGATGCTGCTTCGTTTCGAGCCGTCTTCAACAGAAGACGGCGACGTGGAACCCGACCGGTTTCTCTCATCCGTCTCATCCGGCGGCACGATGGTGCTCCCGCCTTCATCCTCCCAGGTCGCCAAGA
>CAYTRQ010000625.1:2582-2910 GCA_964440025.1 uncultured Polyangiaceae bacterium
TGGTGACTGGTCAGGCTCATCGTTTGCGGGTGCCCCCTGCCCCTCAAGGCGCCTGTCGCTCATGGTCGTTCCCAGCGTCGTGTCGGGGGCCAGTGGCCTAGGTCTTCATCGCCTACCTTCGAGACTCCGAAACATGCAGAGCGACCTCGTCGGCCTCGTGCCCGCGGCGATCCATTATGGCTCAATTTGTTCGCTCAGCCACTGACGCGCATCGTCAAATGACCTCTTGAGGTCGCTCCGGGCTGCCCGATAACGGCTCTGCACATCCTCCCAGCTTGCCTCTGTGGCGGTCTCGGCGCTGTCGAGCTGCGCCTTGGCGGCAGCCCAT
>CAYTRQ010000626.1:0-2872 GCA_964440025.1 uncultured Polyangiaceae bacterium
CGGTGGTGAAACCGGCGTGGGCGGCTCGACCGGCGGTGTCCCCGGAACCGGCGGATCAACCGGAGGAGCGTCCAATGAGTGCCCCGATGCGCAGCCTCTGACGGGTGGAATGGAATACTGCTCGAACAGCAAAGGGAACGCGGGCAGTGGCTACGGCTACGAGCTTTGGGCCGACGGCGGAGGGTCGGGATGCATGACCGTTCACGGTGTGGATGCCGCGTTCAGCGCCAGCTGGAGCGGGGTCGATGACTTTTTGGCCCGCGTGGGGCTCGACTACAACCAAGATCGCACTCACACGGAAATCGGAACCATCACGGCCGAATTCGCGGAGACCAAGGAAGAACAGGACGGGGGCTTCACCTACATCGGTATCTATGGGTGGACGGTCAATCCCCTGCGCGAATTCTACATCTTGGAAGACTGGGGAGAGGAAAAGCCGGGCGGCTTTTCCTCCGACGGAACTCCGCGTGACGAGGTCGGTACCCTCGAAGCGGACGGGGAAACGTACGACGTGTGGAAGAAAACACGCGAAAACAAACCCTCCATCATCGGTTATGCTACTTTCGATCAGTATTTTAGCATTCGTCGCTCCGCCCGTCAGTGCGGCACCATCTCGATTTCCAAGCATTTCGAGCGGTGGGAAGAACTAGGCCTTGCACTGGGCGACTTTCACGAGATCAAGCTCTTGGTCGAATCCCAGTTCAATAGCGGAAGCGTCTCCTTTTCGACCGCCAAGTTCACAGTGGACTGACGCTACTCCCCCGAACGACGGGGCGCGACGAGCGGTCGCGGCGACGAATCTGAGGAGCCATGCCGCAGGACTGTCAGATCCAAGGACCGGCGTCGGCGACAAGAGGAAAAGATGGAGTGAAGCAGAGTGCGCCGAAGCCTCCTTAACTTGAGAAGCTCGTTCCGGAAGAGGCCCGTTGATAGCCTGTCCAGCAAACGGTCCCCAACTCCACACGCTCAACATACCAAACGCAGGCTTTCCCTAGATCCTAGACCGCTCACGGATTGAATGGAGCCTCCGCCGTTTTGGCGCGTTCTCTGGCGAGGGCGAAAAACGGCTACGGGAGGCCATTGGTCTATCCGTGGCGTCACGTTGCTCGGGATAGACTGCTCTCGCGAGCGGTCTAGGTCGAGTCTTCGCCCCGACTGGGGCGAAAACTAGGAAAAAAGCCGCTGCCTGTCATTGCAGGCGGCCGTAGGGGTCGTCGAATACTGCCCGCGGATCAGAACTGGCTGAGGAAGTTCCAGGCTTCTTCCGGTCCCCAGCTGTTTTCGGCTTGGCCGTTGTCGGGGAATGGCGTGTGATCCCCAACATGTGAACAGAATCTCACAGGGTACCCTTCATCGCACCCGCTGATGTCGGTGCAAACGTGAGCGCCGCTTGCTTGTTGGGGGGTCGACCAGTTGCAGCCATTGACGTTCGCGAAGTCCTGAGCCATCGACACGCCTCCAGAATACTGAAGGACACTGTCGTTCGTTCCGTGGTGAGCGAAGTAGGCGACTTGCTCCTGGGGAGGGCAGGGCCCCGCCGAGATGAATGAAGAGCCAGAGTAAACGGCGACGCCCCGAATGTACCCGCCGTCACTGCCGAGTGGCCTTGCACAAGCCGTCTGGTAAGACATCGAGCCACCGAAGCTCCAGCCCGTGGCGAAAATCCGGTTGGTGTCGATGCAGAAGTTCTCCTTCATTTCGGCGACGACCGCGTCGGCGAGTGCCATGTCCGAGTCGCCCGAATTCGGCCAGCCGCAGCCGCTATCGCCGTCGCCCATGCCCGAGCAGGGGGCGCCGTTCTTCTGACCATTGGGCGCCACGAAGATCGTCGTGTCGCCAGCCAACGGGCGCAGCCCGTAAAAGTCCCAATTGTAGTTCTGGATGTCGTTTCCGTCGAGCTGGTGATAGGAAACGACCAGCCTGTACGGATGGGTATTGTCGTAGTTCTGCGGAACGCTGAGGATGTAGCGACGCTGCATGTTCGCGGCCATGATCGAGATCGGTTGGCCGTTGTTGTATTGATCGCTGGAAATGCCAGGCGTCGTGCCGCAGCCAGCGGACATGCCAGAGTTTGCGGAACCACCTGTGCCCGCCCCACCCGATTCGCTCCCGCCAGCACTACCACCAATGCCACCAGCGCCCGTGCCACCAGCGCTCGTGCCACCAGCGCTCGTGCCACCAGTACCCGTGCCGCCAGCGCTCGTGCCACCAGTACCCGTGCCTGTGCCGCCCACCTCCGAACCCATGCCGCCCCCACTGGCGCCACCCGCTCCCGATCCTCCGGTTCCTGGATCGGTCCCGCCGGTCGCGACCAGTCCTCCCCCAGTCGCCGTCATGGCGCCGGTGCCCGTGACGCCCCCAGAAGCACCACTGGCGCCACCCGAACCAGAGGAGCTCGACAGGTCATTGTCGCCAGATGACGCACAGCCCACGCACAGCGCAAGCGAACAAAACACCAGGAGATCGGAAAAAATAGAACGCACCTAAACCTCGAAAAAGTTGGAAAAAAAACGGTGAAAAGCGGGCGAGCTCCGCCCGCCAGCGTCGGTGTTGTCTCACAGTGTGGGCTACTCATGGCTATTCGACAGGGGAGGTCATCTGCCCCTGCTAGGTGTAGAATTGCAGTGAGAACAGTTGGGTCCGAGATCGGCCTACTGGAGGTCGCCGTCCGCGAGACCCCAGCGCTCGTTGGTGTGACTTTCGGGTCGATGAGCGCCTATGCTGGCTACCTATTGGGGCAGACAGCCTGCTTGTCGCCGTTTCACTTTCATCGGGTGCTTCGGGGCATGATGAGTGAATTTCGTGGCCTTGTGCACGGTATCCCCTGCACGAAACCCCGTTCTTACGTTCGGCGGTTGGGATCGGGTAGTCG
>CAYTRQ010000627.1:0-2862 GCA_964440025.1 uncultured Polyangiaceae bacterium
AGAGAAAAGTGGTCTCCCTACCGACCACTTTTATGTGGTCGCAGCACTAGTTCGCCGGCGCACCATCCCAGAGGGGTTGTCGCGCCGGCGCTGCCCTCAAACAACGGGGCGCATCGAGTCGTGGAAGGAGCTCTGCCGACAAAGAGCCCTGCCGATGGCTCGCCCGCCCAGCAGCGGGTGATTCCGTTCGGCGACCATTTCTCGAACCGCACCCGGATGGTTTCTGGGCAGCGCTGAGGAGGGGATTTCGATGGGGAGACGGAGGCGTGGGTGCGAAGAACCTTTCTCGCCGCAGCCCCGGATTGCCCAAGTGAGGCAACTTTCGTAGAGCGGCAACGGTCCCCGTGCAGGGTTCCAAAACCGCGGCCTTCAAGTAGGCTGCCCCTCGTCCGGCCCACCTGAGCAAACGATGGACGCTTATCGCCAAGAGGAAGACTACCCGGTGATTCGGGTTCTTCGGGACGACGGAACGCTCGATCCTGAGCTCGACCCGCAACTGTCGCTCGATCAGGTGGCCTACGTCTATCGTCATTTGGTGATGACTCGCTGGCTTGATAAGCGTTTGACAGCGCTCCAGCGTCAGGGACGCATTGGTTTCCATGTTGGCTCACTAGGTGAGGAGGCCGCTATCCTGGGAGCTACATTTGCTCTCAGGGCCACCGACTGGATTTTTCCGTGCTATCGGGAGTTCGGCTCGGCTCTGATGCGAGGTCTTCCTCTCGAAACGTTCGTCGACAACATGTTCGGCAATGCAAGCGATACCGTGAAGGGGCGCCAAATGCCGGACCACTACACGTGTCGTGAGAAGTGTTGGGCTTCCATTAGTTCACCAGTGGGGACCCAGATCACCCAGGCGATGGGCTTTGCCTGGGGCGCCAAGATCGACAAGAACGACGTAGCAACTCTGGCCTTCTTCGGAGATGGGGCCACGAGTACGCCGGAATTCCACAGCGCCGTGAATATGGCGGGAGTCTTCAAGGTCCCGACGCTCTTCTTTTGCCGCAACAATGGCTGGGCCATCAGTACGCCCACCAGCCGCCAGACCGCTTCGGCCACCTTTGCTCAAAAGGGGGAGGCCTATGGCGTTCCCGGAGTGCGAGTGGATGGAAACGACCTGTTCGCGGTCATAGCAGTGACTCAGCAGGCGCTAGCCAGAGCTGTCAATGGAGAAGGGCCGACATTGGTCGAGGCGCTCACCTATCGAATGGGAGGACATTCCACGAGCGATGATCCTGATCGCTATCGGGAAAGTGGCCAACTCGAGCACTGGGCAGCTATGGATCCTATTCAGCGGGTCAGGCAGTATCTGGAAGCCCAAGACGGATGGGATCAGCAGCGGGAAGAATCTCTGATTGATGAGATGAGTCAGCGTTTCAAGAGGGCGGTTGCAGCAAGTGAGTCGACCGAACCTCCATCACTGGAGAGCATGTTCGAAGATGTCTATGAGTCGCCACCATGGCACCTCGTTGAGCAGCGAGAGGAGCTCGTCAATGGACCTCGTCCCCCCAAGTCGCACTAGATCCCCTCACCGCTGGACCGAAGGCTCCGCCGCCGCTCACCCGAGGGCAGGTGAGGCGAGCGTCGGCGGAGCCATTTCCAGGACTCTGTTCGATGTGTCTTGTTTCTTATTGGGACGCATCTCACTCCCCCATCGGGGAGATGAGATGCGCACTAGATCCCCTCACCGCTGGACCGAAGGCTTTCCGCCGCTCGTCCTCAGCCGGGTGAGGCGAGCGTCGGCGGAGATTGATATCCCACAAATATCCAACCCTTCACTCGATCAAGTTTGGCAGGGGTGAGGTGCGCACTGAACGCGGGAATCAGATCGGGCGATGCCGAAAATGAACATGGTTCAGGCGATCAATGATGCACTTCGCGTTGCGATGCGCGCAGATCCGCGTGTGGTGATCCTTGGTGAAGACGTCGGTAAGGTGGGGGGAGTTTTCCGAGTGACCTCGGGCTTGACCAAAGAATTTGGCGACGAGCGTGTCATTGATACCCCTCTTACCGAAAATGGGATCATCGGCGCTGCCGTGGGCATGGCGCTTTATGGGATGGTTCCGGTCCCAGAAATCCAATTTGCTGATTTCGTTTGGCCTGCCTACGAACAGATCGTTAGTGAACTGTCCAAATATCGTTATCGTTCAGGGGGGGAGTACTCGGCCGGCATGGTCATCAGGATGCCTGTGGGCGGCGGCATCCGAGGTGGTCACTACCATTCTCAACATCCCGAGGCTCATTTCGTCTGTATTCCTGGCCTCAAGATTGTCATTCCCTCGAATGCCCACGACGCCAAGGGGCTTCTCCTTGCATCGATTGCCGATCCTGATCCGGTGATCTTTCTTGAGCCCAAGCGGGTTTATCGTGCGGCAAAAGGGGAAGTCCCTGAAGGACATTATACCGTGCCCCTTTCCCGGGCTGCTGTGAGTCGTCCCGGCCGAGACGTGACCGTTCTTGCTTATGGTGCGATGCTCTACGAAGCGCTCGACGCGGCGTCCCGTGCGGAGAAGCAGGGCGTGAGCTGTGAGGTCATCGATCTGCGAACGCTTTGGCCAGTTGATATCGAGACGGTGGTAGCGAGTGTCAAAAAGACAGGGCGGGTGGTGGTGGTCCACGAAGCCCCGAGGACAGGAGGCTTCGCGTCCGAATTAATCGCCTTGATCTGCGAAAAGGCCTTTTTTCATCTTCAGGCGCCGCCCGCCCGAGTGACCGGATTCGATACGCCGTTCCCCTATACTCTCGAGATGGAATACATGCCGCTTTCCCACCGCATTTTCCCAGCGCTTCTGGAGACCGCAAGGAGTAGCTAGTTCGCATCCACAAAAGGATGCGAACCAACAAGCAACAAAGCGTTCGACGGCG
>CAYTRQ010000628.1:0-2850 GCA_964440025.1 uncultured Polyangiaceae bacterium
TCCAGAGAAAAGTGGTCTCCCTACCGACCACTTTTATGTGGTCGCAGCACTAGAGGCTCCTTTCTTCGACCTCACGGATGCATCTCGGGAGTGAGCGCGTACGGCCGGCCGGCGCTACGCCGGCCGAACCCACGTTGGCCAATCCAACATCTGCTGCGCTCCACACCGGCCGGTGCCGACTTCGGGGGCATGCTCCGCGCAGAAGGCGGAGGAGCCGGGAAATTCCCCCGCAGCAACCTTCGAAAGGCCTGCCGAAAGGCCCGCCGAGCAACAACCTCGAAAGGCCCGCCGCCCCGCCAGCCCCCCTCGCAAGCCGGCGAGTGCCCGGTGGCCTTTCGCTACCGGGGTAAGGGCGTTACACCGGCCGTATGGACAGTGCCCCTGAGTTTTCCTTCTCTCCGCTTCTGCCCCTCGGAGAGGAGGTCACCCCCTACCGAAAGCTCAGCTCCGACTACGTGAGCACCTTTCAGGCGGGTGATCGGAACTTTCTCAAGATCGAGCCGGAGGGCCTGACGCTCCTTGCTCGCGAGGCCATGATCGAGATTGCCCATCATCTCAGGCCCGGCCACCTCGCACAGCTCAGAAGCATTGTCGACGATCCCGAGGCCTCGGACAACGACAAGTTCGTGGCTTTCGACCTCCTCAAGAACGCCAGCATTGCCGCAGGCGGCGTTCTCCCCATGTGCCAGGATACGGGAACCGCCATCATTATGGGCAAAAAAGGAGATGCCGTCTTCACCGGCGCGGACGACGAACGAGCCTTGAGCCAGGGGGTCTTCGAGACCTACACGCAAGCCAACCTTCGTTATTCCCAGATGGCGCCTCTCAGCATGTATGAGGAAGTGAACACGAAAACCAACCTTCCTGCGCAGATCGAGCTCTACGCGACGCAAGGCGACGCTTACAAATTTCTCTTTATGGCCAAAGGCGGTGGTTCCGCCAACAAAAGCTACCTCTATCAGGAGACGAAGGCCCTGCTGAACCCCGAACGGCTGCTCTCGTTCGTGGAAGAAAAAATGAAGGGCCTGGGCACGGCCGCCTGCCCTCCTTACCATCTGGCAGTCGTCATTGGCGGGACGAGCGCCGAATACAACCTCAAAACCGCCAAGCTCGCCTCGGCACGCTACCTCGACGCCTTGCCCCAGGCAGGCAGTCCGCTGGGACATGGCTTTCGCGACCAAGAGCTGGAAGCGCAGATTCTCCAACTGTCGCGGACCATCGGCATCGGCGCCCAATTCGGCGGAAAATACTTTTGCCACGACGTGCGCGTGATCCGACTCCCCCGGCACGGCGCCTCCTGTCCCGTCGGTATCGCGGTCTCTTGCTCCGCCGATCGCCAGGCACTCGGTCAGATCACCAGCGATGGGATCTTCCTCGAACAACTCGAACACGATCCCGCACGATTCTTACCCTCCCCCACGGAAGCCGATCTCGGAGGAGACGTCGTGCCCATCGATCTCAATCGACCCATGAACGAGATCCGGGCGGAGCTCAGTCGCTACCCGATCAAGACGCGGCTCTCCTTGAATGGGACACTGGTCGTGGCACGCGACATCGCACACGCCAAGATCAAAGAACAGCTGGATGCGGGAAAACCAATGCCCGACTACCTTCGCAATCACCCAGTCTACTACGCGGGCCCGGCGAAAAAACCAGAGGAGATGCCCTCGGGCTCCTTCGGTCCGACGACCGCGGGGCGCATGGATGCCTATGTCAATCAGTTCCAAGCTGCAGGGGGGAGCCTCGTCATGCTCGCCAAAGGAAACCGCAGCGCCCAGGTCACCGAATCCTGCAAGGCTCATGGAGGGTTTTATCTGGGCTCGATTGGTGGCCCCGCCGCTCGCCTGGCTCAAGACTGCATCAAGAAGGTCGAAGTGCTCGAGTTCCCCGAGCTAGGAATGGAGGCCGTGTGGAAGATCGAAGTGGAGGACTTTCCTGCCTTCATCATCGTCGACGACAAAGGCAACGATTTCTTTCGCGCCCTGCAGCCGGGCCAACTCAAGGTGGCTCGTTGACCCGACCCGAGTCGTTCGAATTTTCCTAAAAAATTGCAGCAAAAGCGCAACGGAACTGTTTCAACCTGTTGTCCCTGACCCGAAGTCGATCGCGTTCCATCGCGGATTTCCCGGGGAACGTGTCGGAAAAGAAACGGAAACATTTCGTCGGTATCTCGGAGCGCGTGCGGCGACTCACGCCGTGCCAGCAATCATCAGGCCCGAGGGCCTTGCCGGCGGCCAGCACCGCCCCGTGCACGTCTCGGTGCCAGCCAAGTAAGGAGTTTTGATGTCTACCGCAGCAGATGTTCTCAAGAAGATTAAGGACGAAAACGTCGAGTTCGTCGACGTCCGTTTCACCGACACCAAGGGCAAAGAACAGCACGTCACCGTGCCCTCTGCCGAGGTCGATGAGAAGTTCTTCAAAGAAGGGAAGATGTTCGACGGCTCCTCCATCGCCGGATGGAAGCCGATCAATGAGTCGGACATGATTCTTATGCCGGATCCAAGCACGGCTACGGTGGACCCATTCGCAAAGTATACTCAGCTTAATATTAGTGCTGACGTCGTCGAGCCAGCAGACATGAAGGGCTACGAGAAGTGCCCTCGCAGCATCGCCAAGCGTGCGCTCGAGTACCTGGCCAGCAGCGGCGTGGGTGACAGCGCGTTCTTTGGCCCCGAAAACGAGTTCTTCGTGTTCGATAGCGTTCAGTACGACGTTTCGATGGGCAGCCAGATGTTCAAGATCAACAGCGCGGAAGGCGCCTGGTCTACGGGAGAAGAGGGCTTTCTTGGTCACGCTCCCGGCGTCAAGGTCGGCTACTTCCCCGGGCCCCCCGTCGACTGCTTGGCCGAC
>CAYTRQ010000629.1:0-2848 GCA_964440025.1 uncultured Polyangiaceae bacterium
GTCTCGCGAGCGACGCTCGTTCCGGAAAGGTGCGTCAGGAAGACGTGGGCGGCTCCACGTTCACGGTCACTTCGCTGGGCAAGCTCGGTGGCCTGTTTTCCACGCCAGTGGTCAACCACCCAGAAGTGGGAATTTTAGGTATCCACGAAATGAAGAAGAAGCCCATCATCGTCGATGATGAAATCCGCGTTGGGCATGTCATGGTCATGGCGCTCTCCTGTGATCATCGCATCGTCGATGGGCATGTGGGGGCAGCTTTTGCCCAGGAGGTGAAGGCGCTGATGGAGGACCCCGATCGCCTTCTGGTAGAGATGACTTGACGGACGAGTGGTCGTCGCGTGGCGCATTGACGTTTGGTGCGCACTTTTTCTTACACAGTAAGAGGGGGACCCACTCACGTTCCCCAAGAAGGTCTGAAATGCTCGCCCCGATCGCTTCCACGTTGTAGTGTCAGTGCAGCGCTCTGTGCCCAGTGGGCAAGCCTTCACCTTCAAGTATCGGGATGCGAGCACCTACCTGTCGAATTTTGTTCATCATTGCCCTCGTTGGCGGAATCTTTCTGGTGCCCCACTCGGTACGAGCGGCTCCTTCTGCGGCAGACATCAAGCGAGCAGCAGAAGCGTTCGATCGGGGCAGAGAGGACTTTCGCGCCGAAAGCTACGTCGAAGCGGCTGAGCACTTCGAGGCGGCCGACGATAGCGCGCCAAGCGCCGCGGCTCTTCGCCTAGCGATCGCCGCTCGCAAGGCCGCTGGCCAAATGCAGCGCGCCCTCACGTTGGCGGCACTTGCACTGGCGACCTATCCCGATGATGAGGACGTCAGGGAGGAAGCGCAGGCGGTGATCGACGAATACGGAGCGGACTACGGCAAAGTGATCGTCCATTGTGACGAACCCTGTCAGCTGAGCATGGATGCTAAGCTTGTCCATGGACCCAAGGCGAATGAGCACACCGTCTATCTCGAACCGGGAAGCCACCAGATCCAGGCCAGCTGGACGGAGGACCGTTCCGGCGGGAAGCAAGTGACCGTGGTTGCTGGCGAAACGAGAGAAATCGATTTGTTCGCTCCTGCCCCCGAGAGCCCCTCGTCTGAATTCGAGGCAAGCGAAAAGACCGATACTAGCTGGTATGAGGACGAGCCCACGGAGGCCGATGACATCGCCCAAGACGACGCTTCCAAGGGGTGGTCGCCCGCGGTTTTTTGGACCGGAGCGGGACTGACGGCTGTTGGGCTGGGGGTGACCACGTATTTGGGCGTGAAGACGATCAACGAGCCAGGACAAGAGGCAGTGAGGGCGAACTGCCCTACAATTGATTGTGACCTCTACCGACAGGGCGTAGCGAACCAGACCGCGGCCAATGTAGCTGCGGGGATGACGGCGACAGTAGGGGTCTTTACCCTGGTTACAGCTGTATGGTTGACGGATTGGAGTGGGAAGAAGAAACAAAAGGAAACAACTGGTTCGGAGGAGGTTTGGTCTTTCCGCACAGGTCCTTTCACGGTTCGTCCAGAGGTATCTGTAAATGAAGGTGCTACGCTCGGAGCATCGGGAACTTTCTGATCCCTGGAGATCTTCTTGGCCGCCAAGCTGCTGGACATAGAGGCCGGCGGACGGCAATACGTCGACCGCTACGAGCTCGTTGGTGAGATCGCCTCAGGCGGGATGGCCACCGTGTATCTCGCGCGTCTTACGGGCGTCGGGGGGTTCCAGCGCCTCTTCGCGCTTAAGAAGCTTCATCCCCATCTCCAGGGCGAAAAGGAGTTCGTCGAAATGTTTCTCGACGAGGCGCGGCTTGCCGCTGGGATTCATCATCCCAACGTCGTTCCCATCCTGGAGGTTGGTGCCAGTGAGAGCGGCTACTACCTCGTGATGGAATACATCGAAGGGGAAACCCTGGCGCGCCTTTTAGCTCGTGCAGCCTCCAATAAAGAAAAAATCCCAGTTCCCATCGCGATTCGGGCGGGGCTCGATTTCCTTTCTGGCTTGCATGCCGCTCACGACTTGCGGGACGAAAATGGCGAGGTGGCGGGAGTCGTTCACCGGGATGTGTCACCTCAGAACGTGCTTGTTGGTGCCGACGGGGTCACGAGAATCACAGATTTCGGTGTTGCGAGGGCGGCAACTCGGCTGACCGCTACCCGCGTCGGGCAGCTGAAGGGAAAGATCGCCTATATGGCGCCGGAACAGGCGCAAGGAGACGAAACCATCGATCGCCGGGCGGACGTCTTTGCTGCCGGCATCGTCGTCTGGGAAAGCCTCGCCCACCGGCGACTCTTCAAGGCGGAGAACGAGGCCGCAACCCTTTCTCGGGTTATTCACGAGCCGATTCCCAGCTTGGCGGGGGCCACGAGCAATGTTCCAGCGGCGGTCAATGCGGTCGTGATGAAAGCGCTCGAGCGCAGACTCGATAAACGGTTCCAGACCTGTGCCGAGTTTGCCGACGCTTTGGAGCGAGCTGCTCTGCAGAATCACCAGCTGGGCACGGCTCGCGATATGCAGGAGTACATCCGTCAGGTCATCGGACCGGAAATCCAGGAGCAGCAAGCCGCGGTGCGGGCTTGGGCTGCTCGGAGCGATTCCGATCCACGGTCTCAAGCCACACCGAGCCAGAGCAGGCAGCAGACCATTTCAGCGGTGGCGAGCGAGACCATTCCGGAGCCCAGCTACACGAGCGCCATCACCACAGGCCGTGGGGGATGGATCTCGGCGGCGCTGGCCATTCTTCTTCTGTGTATCGGAGGATTTTTTGGCTATCGGCTCTTTCGAAGCCAGGGTGACACCTCCAATCAGGGGATCGCTCAGCAAAAGTCGCCGGAGACCGCAGCCCAGGAGTCAGAAGAAGAGGCC
>CAYTRQ010000630.1:0-2844 GCA_964440025.1 uncultured Polyangiaceae bacterium
AGACCGATCACACAGCGACGGTCACCTTCGAGTTTCCCGGTGATTTCACGCCCAGCGATTCCTGGTACACCGACACCTGGCATAGCGCGTTCTGGGGCGATGCGGACGTGCTCGACAACGACAACATCCTCGTGACCGCACCCATGCGGGGAGAAGACACGCAAACGCGCATCTTCGAGGTCTCCCGACAAGGAGAAGTGGTCTGGGCGATGCGGTGGCCCGACAACAACGGCTCCTACCGGGCTGCACGCTTTCCCGCCATTGCAGCACGGATCGAATAAGGAGCCACTTCGAAAAACGAGGGCCGGTTCCGTCCCTTTCGCGACTCAAAAGCTTGACCTATTCTCCGCTGCAGCTACTCCTGATCGCAGAAAAGAGCGAACCAGCGAGCACTGAGGCGCTCAGGGGGCACAAAGCGACATTGTCAGCCGACAATGAGCCCCTGGAAGGAACATTCGAGAGGAACATGAAATGGAAGCAAGCGACATTGTTAGCGCGCTCGAACAGCGTGGCTGGAAAGCCAGTGTGACACCCCGAGCCGACGTACCCGACCTGATCCAGGTGAGCCCGCGGGGACTCCTGAAATGCGTCGACGGCCGACTCTCCGACCAAGAGGGAATGGATGGTCCCAAGGCGCTCGGTGGAGTCTACGCGATCGCGTCACTTCGAGGAGTCAACGACACGCAGGGATTGGCCGAGATCGTCAAGGAGGTCAAAGCCGCAGGGCACGTTCCTTCCGTTCATGGCGACCAGCACGCTGAACCTCCGCCAATGGGATGCGGCTACTTCAAACTGTGGAGCACCGGCAAGCTCGATGGGGTGTCCCCTCCCGGCTACACGGCCGAAGAGGGAAAGAAGACGGTTCTCGAGGCTGGTGGTGTGTATGAAACCCTTCAAGGCGCCCACGCGGAAACCGAGGTGTTGATCAACCTCGTTCCCGACACGACCTTCGAGCCGCGCACCGAACAGCGTTTCGTGGTCGACGCATGGCTTGCCGAGCGCTTCAATCTCGACGTGGGGCGGTACCTAATCCTGGGGGCACAAACCGTCGAATTGCTCAATGGGCCAAAAGTCGCCCGCATCATCACAGCCTAACGTCACAGATCCCAGCGCAGCGAAGGTCCGAACCCACGATGCCATCTCGCCATTCTATCTTGACCGCTTCGATCGGCCTTTTCCTCATGCCCGCCTGTGCTGGAAACGGCTCGAATCATGACGCCGGAAGCGAAGCATCCGGAGGCAGAGCCGGAAGTGGCGGCGCCTGGTCCAACGGAGGTCGGTCCAGCGGAGGTCACTCAAGTGGAGGCTGGTCCGGGGATCAGACGGGTGGAGGAGGCACGAGTGACGGTGCAAGTGGTGGACGGGGAGGCGCCGGTGTCGGGGGACGCAACCAGGCGACAGGTGGTCGTCTCCCTACCGGCGGTTCTGGGGGCAGCAACGCTACCGACGGCAACACGGGAGGAAGCGATGCGCGATCGGGTGGCGGCGGGAGCGGCGGCACCCAGCCGTGCGTCGTGGATCACGGCGAGATGGTTCCTGCCCTGGGCGAGTACTACGAAGACCATTTCGCTATCGGAGCCGCGATCGACAGCCAGTACAACGACTATACGGCGCTGCTCAGCAAACACTTCAACAGCGTCACGGCGGAAAATGAGATGAAGTTTTCCTCCCTCCAACCATCGGAGGGCAACTTCAACTACGGCACCGCCGATCAAATGGTCGAATTCGCCGTGAACAATGGGATGCAGGTGCGAGGGCATGCTCTTGTCTGGCACCGTCAAACACCCTCCTGGGTGTTCGAGGGCTCGAGTGGCGAAGTGCTCGCACGGATGGAAAACCACATCCAAGCCGTCATGCAGCACTTCCAGGGCAAAGTGCAGGTCTGGGACGTCGTGAATGAGGCGATCATGAACGACGGCTCTTACCGGACCGCCAACGAAGAGGAAGGACAGCAAAGCGGTTGGTACGGCGCCCTTGGCGAGGGCTACATCGCCGAGGCGTTCCATGCGGCACGTGAAGCCGATCCCACGGCAGAGCTCTTCTACAACGACTATTACAACTATCTCCCTGCTCGCCGCGATGCGATCTACGACATGCTCTCCGGCTTGCTCGACGATGGTGTTCCAGTCGACGGCGTGGGACTGCAATGCCACTTGAATCTCGCGCCTGGCCAGGATCCCGACGAACAGTCCTATCATCAAACGGTGGAGAAGCTCGAAGAAGCCATCGAGATGTATTCCTCATTGGGGCTCGAGGTTCATATCACCGAAATGGACCTGTCACTTTATCTGCGTGACATCGAATACACCGAAGACATGTTCTATACGGAAGAAACATTTACTTCCGAGATCAAGGAGCAGCAAGCAGAACGCTACAGAGAGTTCTTCGAGATGTTCCGGCAACACAGCGATGTCATCACGAACGTCACATTTTGGGGGATCGCGGACGATAACACCTGGCTGTCGGAGTTTGACTCGGGCCGGCAAGACTTCCCTTTGCTCTTTGATCATGAGCAGCAACCAAAGCCTGCATTCTGGGCAGTGGTCGATTTCTGCAACTGAGCCCGACGAGACTCGCCTCGCCCGCTGGCAGGCGGAGACTCGCCTCATCCCATGGGTGAAAGTCGGTCGGGGTTATTCAGTGTTGCAATGGGTACTGAAACGGGTTGTCGTTTTACAGCATGTGATGTCGTTTTATGGCACTTGGTGTCGGAACAGCGCTGTGGGACATCATTGAAATGCCGTTGTCCCCCTCGGCCCTCATACCCTTGGGCCCCTATGGTGGGTGCGGCCGAAATCCCTTGGGCTAGTGCTGCGACCACATAAAAGTGGTCGATAGGGAGAC
>CAYTRQ010000631.1:0-2823 GCA_964440025.1 uncultured Polyangiaceae bacterium
CGAAACCGCTCGAAACGTGAGTTGCCGAGGCACTAGGTGAGGAACTGGCGCAATCCGCACGGCATGCGATCGGTTGCAGCGACTTTCGTTTCCCCTTGACGGACTATCCTCGGATGTCAGTTAGTCGGCTTTCAGGCCGCCAAAAAACTTCGGATAGTTCTCATTTCTGCTCGTGAGGACCTCACGAACAAAAATGAGAGGCCCAAGAAAAGAAGAATCACTCATTGTCTCCTCATACCGCAACTAGCGCGGCGGAAGGGACTCCAATGACTTCAATAACTCATCAATACTGGCCCGTTTGCCTTCTTTTCTCCTGCCTTCCCTTGTCGTGCAGCGAAGGCAACTCAGACGACGACGGCGGGATTGGACCCGCTTCCATGGCTGGTGAAGCGGGATTTTCCGTGGCTACGGGAGGCTCCGCGACAGCCGGGAGCGGTAGCACCGGGCCGACTCAATCCGGCGGTACGATAGCAAAGCCAACCGAGGGCGACCTCGAGATTTGTCAGGTTTCCGGTCGACTGACAGTGGGTGACCCGACCAGGACGCCCCTGCTCGATGATTTCGACGACGGCGATGCCAGGTTTCAACAGAACGGGTTGGCAGGATGGTGGTACACCTATCGGGACGAGACGGCCGGGACTCAAACGCCAACCGGAGATTTCATCGAGCCCGTCCCCGGCGGTCTAGGCGACTCAGGCAGCGCTCTCCATGTTCAGGGAGAAGGGTTCAGTTCGTGGGGGTCAGGCTTCGGTGCGTATCTTGTCTTCCCAGAGGATCGAAACGCATGCTTGTTTGACGCCTCGGAGTATTCCGGGATCTCGTTCTGGGCAAGGGGCTTCGTTGAGCCTGATGACTCTGCCCCAACAGGCGACGCTGGCCTGTTTCGCGTGCAGCTCATCGAAAAAGACATCACACCCGTTGAAGAGGGCGGGAATTGTAGCGTCCAGGATGCTTGCTGGGACTCGCACCGCGTTCGCCTCGCGCCGTCAGAATGCTGGCAGAAATACAGCATCTCCTTCGATGAATTTGCTCCCGATGGGTGGGGATTTTCCGGAGGAGAGTTAGATACGGATGAGCTCTGGCTGCTCGGTTTCGAGGTCAGCAATGGTCAGACCTACGACCTCTGGATCGACCAGATCGAATTCTTCGTCGGCGAACCAGTGGAAGAGCAACCCAGCTGCGGCGACGAGGGGCTGGGCGGTGCAGCTGGAGCGGCAGGCGCGCTGGGCGGCTAGCCGGGCGTCATCCTCTCAAGGCGGCGCCACTAGTGCTGCGACCACATAAAAGTGGTCGGTAGGGAGACCACTTTTCTCTCGAAATCATTCATCTTCCTCCGGTCGTCGCAGCACAAAAACCAGCAAAAAAGCCGAGGCAAAGACGTACCCGAGCGCGGTTTCGAAGCCGACCTCACCCACTTCTGGGAGGGCTTCGAAACCGCTCGAAACGTGAGTTGCCGAGGCACTAGGACTTCACAGTTCTCCTCAATCTTCGGATAACGACCAAGGCTGGTGATCCGTTCTCGAGAGACTCGCGCCAACTCCGCTTCAGCTCCGCGGAAAGGAAGGAGCCCCACACTGTTGCGCCGCTCGAGGCGACCGGTCACCATGGGTCAGGCATGAAAAGAAGGGTGCACGTTCGTTGGGGTGCGCCGCTGGTCGCCTTGGCTGTCGGACTGAGCGCCTGCAGTAGCGAGGGGGATGATCAACCAGCATCGAGCGCAGATGCTGGAGGCGCGGCGCCACAAAGCGGTGGCTCAAGCGGTGGCTCGAGCGCGGGCGATGGGACGGCCGGAAGTTCGGCAGGAGGGACCACCTTCAGCGGAGGCGCTTCGGCTGTCGGAGGCTCGACGGGAGGATCTTTGGCCGGGAGCTCGATGGGAGGCGCCAACATGACCAGTGGAGGCATGGCCTCGACAGGCGGAGCGAGCGATTCGACCGGTGGCGCTGGCAGCGGTGGCGCCCCGTCGAGCGGCACGGTCCTCTTCGACGTCGACTTCCAGGAGCGCACCATCGGTACCTATACCCAAGAAATGGTCGAGGAGGACTTCGGATTTGCCGTGACGTGGAACGATGGTTTGGACGAAGGGCGCGTCAGCATCGTCGAAGAAGCGGAAGACAAGTTCTTGCGCGTCACTTATCCGGGAGGAAGCTACGGTCCAGCCGATGCTGGCGTGCAGTTCAAGGTGCCCTTCGACCGAGCCTATCAAGAGCTGTACTTTCGCTATCGAGTGCGGTTTCGCGCCGACTTCGATTTCGTCAAAGGGGGCAAACTTCCTGGCCTCATCGGCGGCTCCGCGCCCACGGGTTGCAGCCCCGCTCCCGACGGGTTTTCAGCGCGCAACATGTGGCGGGCAGGAGGCCAGGCGGTGCAATACGTTTATCACCCTCCGCAAGCGGAGAGTTGCGGAGATGACTTGGATTACCGAGATGGAGGGATGAACGTCGTCTTCGCTGCTGGCATCTGGCACACGGTAATCCATCGCATCGTCATGAATGACAAGGGCAGCACAAACGTGTCATGCAAGCCTGGATGGACGGAATGCTCGTCTTCGACGATCAGACGCGCATCTGGATTGTCGAGAACTACCCCGATGGAAACGGCATCGACGGCCTGTACTTCAGTACCTTCTTCGGTGGTGGCGACCAGAGCTGGGCGCCGTCCAGCGAGCAGGTGGCCGACTTCGACGATCTGGGTGTGGCTACGGGTCCTCTCACCAACTGAACGCGTCGCTCAAGAGACGAGTCCGACCGAAGTCCACGACACGGACGCTAGTGCTGCGACCACATAAAAGTGGTCGATAGGGAGACCACTTTTCTCTCGAAA
>CAYTRQ010000632.1:0-2817 GCA_964440025.1 uncultured Polyangiaceae bacterium
TAAGATTAGTATTGTTATTGAAGAAGCTGATGAATCAGAATTCTGGTTGGAATTTATAATCGATGAAAACTTGAAGCCCAAGGAACTCATAGTAGATTTAAAAAATGAAGCATATGAGTTGGCTTCCATTTTCATCAAATCCAGAAAAACAGCCCAAAAAAATTTATGATTGATAGATCATCAACCGACAATCAAAAATCACCAATCCAATAACCGATGCCCGAAATAGTCATAGACGGACAGACATACGAATTTGAAGGCGATCACATGCTGCTTCAGTTTATACAGGATCTCGGGAAAGAAGTACCATTTTTCTGCTACCATCCTGAAATGTCTATTCCTGCGAATTGCCGCCAGTGTATGGTGAAAGTCGGGCAGTATAAGGATGGAGACCAGTCGCGGAGGAAGCTTCCGGACGAGTTTGGTTGTCTGTGTACGAACGCTCGGGCGCGCTGCGATCGGCACCCGCTCGTGGTACGTGCTTGTGGTAATGTCCAAAAGTGCACCACAGCGATGCACCGCGGCAGAAAATGCCTCGCCAACATCATCCTCGATGCGAATCGCGAGGGACGCTTGCTCAGGATTCACGTAAATCGAGCACATTGAGCACGATTCCCATGTTGTGCTCGCGAGTCGCCGAGCAAATCCGGCGGACGTGGCAACGGTCATTCCATGAGTACAGCTCGGGCAGTGATCCACGGGCATTTGCTCATTTATCAGGGCGAGTTTGATCTGGGCACCAAGCCATGCGACCTCACCGACAGCCCATTCGGCCCATCTCTCGGGCGGGCCATCGATCAGATGGTAGACTCGTTGAAAGACCTGGCGACCGTCTGCGCCGTGAAACGCAAGTGTCATCGAATGGATTGCGTCGCCGGATCCATAAAGACAGGCTGTTGCAAGAAGGGATGATGGATCCTTCGCTGTTTCAGCCACGAATGCCTCCCAGCCTGTCTTCGAAGCCCGAATTGTTTTCGCGTCCAGGTCGTAGTGGTTCACCGCCGCGTCAGGACGGTACTCTTCAGGCCTATATCGTGGTCACGCACACAGAGAACCGCAAGACTTGCCTCGGTGGTGTTGGAGGAATCTCCATCGATGTGGTGGAAGTTAAGACCAACGTTTCGGGCCTTGCAGACGCAGCATGCCCGTGCGTTCTTTCGGAGAAGCATGTCCCGAAGGGGCTTCGATACCTGTACACGAGCCATGGCTTGAATTCGTCGTCACGTCCTCCGAACCGACTGGGTGGTGATCTCAGAGGTTGTCGTCCAGGTTTGCGACATGGCGATCTTCTAGTTCGATGTTCCGGTCTGGGAGCAGCTTGATGGCCTGGCAGAGAGCCGGAATTGAGATGACGGCGATCCAAGTTTCGTTTCTCCTGGTTCCAGATAGCAACAATTCATGGAGCTCATCGGTGGCGCGGTAGTCGGCGTTCGACGGGTCGGCGTGCGCGATCTTGTTCAGCGCCTCCCGGACGAAGAGCGGTTCTCCCTCGCTAGTGGAGGTATAGGGTGGCTGGTAAGCGCGCAAAAAAGCGGCTGTCGGGGGGGTAACGCGGAGAAGAATTCCCACCTGTTGCTTGGTAGCACGCTCGATGAGCCCGTAGTCCTCCTCTGAGCGAACTGCGAGCGCTAGTACGCGCAGGATCTCAACGCCGTCGATGGAGAGCTCTCTCATGCGCTCTTGTTTACGCGCTGAATGGGCCGCCCTGAAAAGGTCGCTAACCTGCTGAAGCTCCAAAGCACAGTCGTGAAATGTCTTTCGTTGCCACATTTTCTTATATCTCACTCTCTAGTCAGCCCAACGCCTTGCCGCTGTACTGCGGCCCGAGGCCTTTCCAGAATACGACAACCGGCGCTCTTCCCCAACGGGGGAAAGAGTGAGCGCCGAACGATCACGCGTCAGCGAAGCGGAAGCCTGCACGGCGGCCGTCATGTACAAGCGGCTTGTTCGACGGCGTCATCCACCGCGCGCTGATTGATGAGTCTCAGAACAAGCGCGCCCGCACACCCATCAGTCCGGAGCGTCAAACCCGCACGCAGTGAGCAGAGCTGAACGCACCTCCGACCAACGTGATTCCGGCAAGGAAGCAAGGGTGGCTCCTAGACGGGAGCGTTGGGCGAGAGAAACGTGGTCGAAGTTGACCGCGGAGACTACTGGCATTCCGTCGTCGGGAGTCAGCACGACTTCGGTGGTCAGCCCTCGCACCGTTCTGGTGAGCGGGGCAACGATGAGTTCATTCAGCTGGTCGGCGACTTCGTCAGCGTCAGGACGAGAACGGGTCGGCGTTTGTCAGGAGCGCGAAACGTGTACCAACGAATCTCACCCCTCCTCATCCAACGTCCTCCCACCCGGCAGCATCCCAACGGAGCGGGTCTTTGTCAGTCCCGAACTCGCCATCCGAGGGGGGGGCTTGCAGCGTAGACTCGTCCGTCGCCGCCCAGCGCGGCAATCAATCGAAGGAGCGGTGCGCGCTCGGCACCGCTCAGCTTTGCGACCAGGGGGCAACGTCTTCAGCTTTCAGTTCGCCCTGCATGGTTCAAGCTTATCAGAGGTAGCACGCGGGCGCTAAGGACCCTGAAGTCCAAATAACTACGGCCTGGAGCGCGGAGATGAGTTAGCTCGGAGAGGAGTCGGCTGGCATGTCGTGGGGATCGAGCAGTCCGCCTCGTTCAAGCATCTGCAGACGACTCTCCAAGTTGGCGGCAATCTTGCCGAACACCAGAGGAAGGTACGGCGCAAGCTCCGAGAACGTGATGTCGTCGTTGGGCGGGCCACCGTGGTAGTAGCGAAGGTAATAAAGGAGTTGCACACGCTCAT
>CAYTRQ010000633.1:0-2809 GCA_964440025.1 uncultured Polyangiaceae bacterium
GTCGGTACGTCGTGGGCTGGATGATTGCCGCCCACGAGAACTCCGCGCTGGCCAAAATCGAAAGCATTTCCGCAGAGCACGAGGAGTCGGGAACCAAGAGGTCGCCGTGTCCAAACTGTTCACAGATGTTTGCAAACCTTCAGGAGGCTTACGGGGCGCCATCACAGAACGTGATCACCAAGGGCTTTACAAATGCTGCTGGAAAGGGAGAAGAGACCAATTTTGAGCCCGCACGTGCGAAGTACCGTCGCGTGCACAAGGCCACGAAATCGGACGTGACGATTCATGAAGGATACCTGAAGTGAGCGAGCGACGACGAGAAGAGTTTCAAACTCCCAGCGGTGGAGTTGCAACGCTCCAGCTGGACTGGAGCGGGCATTTCGTTTTCCAGGACGTCAACGCCACGGTGGAGCGTGTCTTCCCTCACTACTATTTGGGCCTCGAGGTCTACGAGAGCCAGGTGCAGGAACTTCTCAAAGTCGGAGGCCGCGGCACTCATCTGAAAAGAAGTGAGGTCCCCAGTCACTTGTTGAAGGGGTGGTTTTCTGGAGGGCTGTGCTGGCTAGATGGCCGTATTATGGGAGCAGTGGCGGCCCTCGGGGAAGATGCGGTACCGGAGGAGGTGGACGACCTGATCGAGGACGACGTGAAGTTCATGGAAATCGGCTGGCTCCACGCTACTCGTGCCTTGTTGACCCACCCGAAGGCCGAGATCTTAAGCCTCGACCTTTCTGGAGCGAACGCGTCGTCTCTTCGTGCCTTCGCCTCAAAGGCCGCTCAATGGGAGAAACTGGTCGAGCTGTCACTGCCCCGACTGAAATCGAATCCACCTGAGTTGAATCTGCTCGCTGCTCAGCTCCGCACTTTGGCGTTGTCGAGCCGCGATCTCGATGTGCTGACCGGACAGACTTGGCCGGCCCTACGAGAACTGAGGATAGACTTCCAGGAAGACCAGGTGCGGAGTTTGCATGATGTCGCTGAGGTCGCGCCATCATTGGAACAGGTAACCCTCTCCTGCAATTTCAACGGCCACATTGCGCTCGAGAGTTTTGCTCGCACTGAGCTTCCGTCGGTGCTTAGAACCGTATTTCTCGACGATCCCGGCGGAAAAGCTGGAGACCTTGAAGCAGTATTGCAGGAATACGAACCTTTCTTGCGTCCCATTCCGCGTCTGGTGCTCAATGCAAGCTTTGCGCATCGGCTCGAAAGTCCACCGGGGACTTTTGAATCGATTCGCTCTTGGGATAATTTGGTATGGGCGTAGCCGCGACACAGAGAGCCTCAATTGAGCTCGCTCGTGACAACGACGTTTTAGACCTTCCGTTGGAATATGAATCCAGCTCTGTGCGAAACGACAGCGCAGTCCAGGCACTTGCAGCGCTTGAGGCGCGCGTGCGCAAGGCGGAAAGTGAAGGATACGTTCACCAGTTTCAGCTTCCGGGTGACAAAGACTTGTGGCGCCAACTGAGAGCGAACCACTACCATTGGGCAGCTCATGAACAATACCTTCGTAGCCTCAGCGAGACGAGCAAGACCAAACAACTACTGAAGGACACACTGTCTGCCTGGCGAGCAGGAAACCCCGTTCCCTTTCATGCTCAAGCGGATCACCTTGCTGTCGACTGCGCCGTCGTGGCTGCGCTCCAAGACCGTCTGTTTTACACGAAGTCAGTTGGAGGATACGTGAGACGCCTGTCCCTGGGTGGAAGCGACATCGAGGGAGTCAGCTCCTGTTGTCGGCTTATCCTACGGGAGTTGATGAAGCGCCCCTGCGGGCAGCTGATTGAACAGGTCACCCTTGGAAGCGGCGACAACACTGTCTTTGACGTTTTTGCCCAACTGGAGCCGTTTCCGAATCTCAAGAAGTGGATCTTCCAGTCCAGGGAGCTCCGCTCGTTTCGAAAGTTGGCCCATTCATCCGCAAAGGTGGAATCGGTGATCTTGGACGAACACCTTTGCGCAAGCTTTGCTCGGGAATCGTGGCCGGAGCTTGCTCATCTGAAAGTGAATCTCAGGTCGAGGGCTAGTGGCTGCAGCTTCGCTATCGATGCGCCGCGCTTGCGAGAACTGCATGTGAGTGGTGTGAGCGGGCCAAGCGTGATTCGCGCTTTGGCGCAATCAGCTGATGTAGGGGGGCTCCAAGTCTTGCGGTTGGAAGGCGAGCACATTGGGGCCGCTTTTGAAGACGAGAACCGTTGGGTGGCAGAAGTCTGTCGATTGGCGACGCAGGAGTGGCGCAACATTCCCACCATCTTGGTCTACAGCGGCGCGCTTCAGCGCAGCCTGAGCGGCAATGCTGTCCACATTCGTGCCCGCACGCAAAATTGGAAGCTTCCGGGTATCATTTAGCTGTTGATTACCAAGTCGCCATCACAATCCGTGACCGAATTGGGGTCATTGGGTTTTGCGCCGATTTCCAGATTGCGGTCGTCGGATTTTCGACGAGCTGCCGTGCTACCGTGTGAGAAGTGTCTGCTGAAGATCAACGCCTGAGAAAGGCGGCATCCTGGTGGCTGTCTGCCTTTTGCTCTTGTACGACACAACGCTGCGATTCAATGATAGGTGCGGCCCGCGGGCCTGCGCTGAGCCCTGTCCTGGAAGCACGGGCCATGTTCCGATAGCGTGTCGCTGTTCATGAGCCGGCCCCTCTTTCTCGCCGTCCTTCGATGCCTCAGTTGGTTCCTGCTGGTGGTCCTTCTGGCCCCTTCAGCGCTCGCTGCCCGTTGCTCTTCGCTTGAGTGCAGTGCCGCACTTCCTTCCCCCACCCGCGCGGCTGACCATTGGTCTCATTTTGTCAGGTTGTTTTGAA
>CAYTRQ010000634.1:0-2805 GCA_964440025.1 uncultured Polyangiaceae bacterium
TTCGAGAGAAAAGTGGTCTCCCTACCGACCACTTTTATGTGGTCGCAGCACTAGGCTTGTTCGCGGCGAAAGAAGGGGCACTCCGTCGCCCGTCCCTTCTGGTTCGAGGGTGGTCGACTCCGTTGATTGCCCATTTTTTCCGGGAACAAGCCTTCGCTCTTGAGCCCGGCTTGTGCCGCCCAATGCGATTGTCGATTTCAGAGCTTCAGGACTCCAGCACCGTTGAGCTGACCGCTTCGTAGCTGTTCGAGAGCTAGGTTGGCATCTGACAGTGAAAACTCGGTGATATGGGTTTTGACCTGGGCGCGCTCCGCCAATGGAAGAAACTCTGTCGCGTCCGCGCGGGTGAGATTGGCGACCGAGCGGACAGCCCGCTCTTGCCAAAGAATGCTATACGCAAATGAGGGGATGTCGCTCATGTGGATGCCGGCGCAAACGACCGTACCGCCAGGCGCGACGGCGCGCAGAGCGGCCGGCACCAAGCCACCCACCGGAGCGAAGATGATGGCTGCGTCCAGACGTGTTGGAGGCGGTGTTTCCGAGCCGCCAGCCCAAGAAACGCCGAGGCTCTCGGCGAACTTTTGCGCGGCTTCGTCGCCCGGACGAACGAACGCGAAGACGCGCCGCCCCTGAAACAGAGCGACCTGGGCAATGATGTGAGCGGAAGCTCCGAAGCCATAGAGCCCCAGATTCTCTGCCTCTCCAGCCATCCGCAATGAGCGATAGCCAATCAGCCCAGCACACAGAAGTGGCGTGGCGTGCGCGTCGTCCAGGCCATCGGGGAGGGGGAAGCAATAGCGGGCATCCGCGGTCACGTATTCAGCGTAGCCGCCATCTCGGGTATACCCGGTAAATAGGGCATTTTCGCAGAGGTTTTCCTGATTCTTCTGGCAAAATGCGCAAGCTCCGCAGGTCCAGGCCAGCCAGGGCACGCCGACTCGTGTCCCCGGGGTGAGATCGACAACCTTGTTTCCGCAAGCCAATACGCGACCGACGATTTCGTGACCGGGAATGATGGGGAGTCGGGGATGGGGAAGATCACCTTCCACTAAGTGGAGATCGGTGCGGCAGACGCCGCAGGCGGAGATCTCGACGAGAACCTGGTGTTCTTCCGGCTCCGGCCGGTTGAGCGTCACCAGCTCGAGTGATGAACCAGGTTTGTCGAGTCTCATGGCTCGCATATTATCGTCTCCAGAGAAAAACTTCCGGTGGCGCCTTTTTCGATGGCGACCAAGCGGCGGCTCACCCTTTTTACAAAGGACGGTGGGAAACGCCTCTCATCTTAGCGTTTGCGGTAGCGCGCGAAAGCCAGAAAAGCAGGTCAAGGACAGAAGCCGGACTGGCGAAAGCCCTACGAAGCCTCACTTCCCGAGAGCTTTCGCAGGGCATCGGCCTGGTCGACGTCAAAGCCCTTTAGAGGCTTTGGAAGTGGGGGGAGAGTGGGGCATTCCGTTCGTGACGGGTGGCGACAATGCCCAGCTGCTGAGCCGAACGAACGTGTTGCGGACTGTCGTCGAAGTACCATGTGCGCGATGGGTCGAGGTCATGAGCTGTGAGCACGTATTCGAAGATACTTGGCTGAGGCTTGCGCAGGTGCAGCACGTGGGAATAGTGGGCGGCTTCGAAGAGAGAGGAGAAGGGGCCGTAGCGAGCTTCGTGCTCCTGGGCGTAATCCGCGAGGAAACGGCGAATATGGATTTCATTGGTATTGCTCAAGAGAAAGAGGCGGGTCTTTTGGCTCAGCGTGGCGAGAAGTGCCGCATGACTTTCGGGAAGTCGCCCGAGCATGGCGTTCCAGGCCGCGTCGATTTCTTCGGCCGAGGGCAACGCTGGTGAATTTCCGAACAAGGCACAAAGTTCGCGACGAAACTGCGAGCTTGGGATTTCCCCCTTTTCGTAACGATCGAAAAGGGGATCTTGATGATCCGTTCCGAACACAGCGCTCGCATCGCTGTGAAACAAGGTGCTGAGGGCCCGGATCGTGGCATCGTACTCGATGGGTAAAAGGACTCCGCCGAGATCGAAAATGATGGCGTCTGGTCCGCTGTGGTCGGCAACCATGGTCTCTGGGTTTTGCCCTCAGATCGGGCGGTACTCAATACAATGCCGCTCTGTGCTCGGTGATGGCTCCCCAGTGACCGAGGACGTCCGCTTGGATCCGAAATCGTTCTGGGCGCAAAAGGCGCTGCCCGCCGTTGAAGAAGGGGACGCAAACGAAATACCGCTGCCTCTTCAGTTCCAGCCTGGCGATCGTTAGGGTGCCGGCCATGAAGTCTCGCTCACGGAGCCTCGTTTTCTCCGCCGTCGCTCTGCTGGCGGTGGGAGCAGCGGGGTGCGACAAGGACAACCAACAGGATCAGTCCACGGACAAGAAACAGGAGACGGCTCCCGAGGGCAATCGGGAATCCGCTGGCCAGCGGCCCCAAGGGATCCAGCAGAAGATCCAAAAAGATCTGCTGACGGGGCCGACACCCCAACAGGAGGAGAGCGCTCCAAAAAAAACCGGGGCGAATCATCCCAAGCCCTCGCCTCCGCCGGAGACGCTCAGCGATTTCGAGGGTCTCATCCAACTCGAGCTTCGCGCCGAAAAGGATGGCCAAGCGCGAAGCCTGACCCTCCAAGTCAAGGAGGGACAAATGCGAATCGATCTCCCCAAGCGGCTGGGCGGACGCTCTCCTGGATTTCAGCTCATTGATCTCGGCAAAGGAGAGATGGTTTCGGTGGTCCATCAGCAAAGACTCGCCGTTCAGGCGGACTTCGGTAAAATGAAGGAACAATTCGCTTCCTTGGTCCCAGCTCCCGGTG
>CAYTRQ010000635.1:0-2794 GCA_964440025.1 uncultured Polyangiaceae bacterium
GGCACTGGTGGCCGAAACGCGTTGATCTCGTTGGTGTTGCCCGAGTTCATGATGGTTTCTAAAGATCAAGAAACCCGTCCAGAGAGGGCTGCCAGACTGTGAAAATGCATCTACGAAAAGCCCTACGTTGGAGGGGATTCGGGATGGACGAGCGTCATGTGTGCGACACAGATCCGCTGACTATCTGCCAGCGCTTCGCCCCGAAACGTGCTGACATCTTCGTCGCCTCGAATGCGCTCGACGTCGGCGCGCACCTCGGCACCGACCGTAATCGTTGGCGAGAAGATCTCCATCTTTCGGACGCCGACAATCATCCCGACCCGAATTTTTCCGCCTGCAATGTAGGCTTCATAGCCAAGGCAGGCAGCAACCGACTGAGCGAGGTATTCCAGGGCAACAACCGAAGCAATCCGATTGTCCTTCACGAAGGGCGCGTGCCGGCGTAGCTGCAGGCGACAAGATGCGCGTCCGGGCTCCCACTCGATCATTTCCTCGATAGCGCGCATCGGAGGCCCGTGAGGAATCAAATCTTCGATGGGAGGATACTTGGATTGGGCCATTTCTTGGATGTCTCGGGCCGCGTTCATCGAAATGGGTGCTGCATTTCTATCCGAATGATATCTCGACCGATAACCCACTTCCGTTACCATGATCGAGCTTCAAGCGCCCAGCGCGCCTGCCCAAGATTGCGGCCAGAAGGTCTACGGCGCCCGCGCTGGGACTTCTGGCAATCGTAGCCGGCACGTCGGCGGCCGGGAGCTCGGAAGGAGCCATCTCTGGAAGACCGATCTCTGGAAGGCCTAGTCGAGCGAGGACCGGGACGGATGAGGGGCTTTCGCTTCCCGCGAAGGCGAGCGCAACGGCGAGCCGTTCGAAGGAATCGTCATCACCGAGAAATTGCTCCGGCGAATGATCGTCTCCAAAAACGGCAACGACCGGCTCGCCCGAGCAGGCTACGAGTCCCCAAACTTCCACCAGCGCCATGGCGACAGTGTCGTAATCTGAGGAAATGGCTGTGGTAAAACCTTTGTTCTTGCCACTGATCGATACCACAGCGGCTGCGGCACTGTGGACACTCGTGGCGAAGCGCATCGGTGACATCTCCTCGTTGCGGCACATTTGGTCAACGAGTGAGATCATCGTGGGCGCTTCACCAAGAGCGGATGCGAAAACGGTTGGAACCTCACTTGGCTCGAGATTGGCTTGTCTGACTGCTTGATCACACGCGTCCGCCATCGCTCTGCTGAGCGGAGTCGCACGCCTTCGTGTGCGAGGTTCGATCGCCCGTCCACTCGGGAGGATCGGCTCCGTCTGTTGATGAACCCCACTACGAAACTGATCAAGATCCGTAGCACCGGCCGTCCAGATCCCCAGACCGATCACCGAAAGGCTCTTGTTGGCTTCTTCGCTCACACTGACCTCATAAGGACACACACGTTATTTCCGCCAAAAGCGAACGAATTGCTGAGAATGCGTTTGAAGGGGCCCGATACCACGTGTGGTGAGATGTTGATCTCAAGTCTCGGATCGATTGGTTCGAGACCCAGGGAAGGGGGTAACCAGCCTTCTTCCAATGCGATGAGGGAAAATGCCGCTTCCGTGGCTCCGGCGCCACCAAGAGCATGGCCGGTGAATCCTTTGGTCGAAACGACTGGAATTTCTCTACCAAATACCGCTGCCAGTGCTTTTGCTTCGGCGATGTCGTTGAGCCTCGTTCCCGTGCCGTGGGCGTTGATGCAGTCCACGTCGGTTGGCTTTTTCCCCGCCTGTTCGAGCGCACGAGTCATCGCACAGGCGGCCCCTTCACCCTCGGGATGAGGCGCGCTGATGTGATACGCGTCCGAGCTTTCGCCCACTCCTTCGAGAAGGGCCATTGCGTCCCCCTGGCGTTCGACGAGCAGGAGAGCTCCACCTTCCCCGATGTTGATTCCTTTGCGCTCCGCACAAAACGGTCGGCATCGATCGTCAGACAGGGCATCCAGAGAATGAAACCCCGTGAGCGTTACCGCGCAAAGGGTGTCGATACCTCCGACGATCACCGCGTCGAGCAAGCCAGCTGTCACAAGCCGCATTGCTGAAGCCAGGGGCTTGGCGCTCGAAGTGCACGTTGTCGAGATGACCCAAGATGGACCACGAACGCCGGTCAGCCCTTTGAGGACATGGACGATTGCGCCGTGCCCGTGTTGCCGGAAGAAATTGTAATTACGCGGGAGTTCCCCCGCTGAAAGAAAGTGCCAATAGGCCAGTTCCGTGGCACGTGCTCCGGCGGTGCTGGTGCCCAAGACGACTCCGATGCGATGGGGGTTCCAGCGCTTTTGTGCGCGCTTGAGCGGTTGGGAGAGCTGCTCGACCAAGTGAGCAATCATGCTCGATGGGCGGCTTTCATATCCCGAGAGCGAGGAAGGGAGCTGAGGAAGTTCCCAGGAGACCGCGCCAGCCATTGTCGAAAAAGGCAATAAAAATGGCGGAGGAGCGAGTCCACTTTCGCCTTGACGTAGCGCTTCGACGACAGTGCCTCGATCCCCACCTATTGGGGTGCACATACTGTAGCCGGTGATTGGAAGAGGAGAGACGTGAAACATGGAATCTTATTCGGGGCGGGGTTGCCCGTTCGTCCGTTCCTGGGACGTCGGATATCCCGAGGGTCGGAGTCGAGACCTCAAAAGCATTTCTTGGAATTGGTTGTCGTCCCGCCAGACGTCGCCAGCCAAAACGCTCACAACTCCCTGCTCGATGGCCTGATTGGGTACATCGCCGAAGATGAAGTGCTCCACAAAATGAGTATGGTAGAAAC
>CAYTRQ010000636.1:0-2792 GCA_964440025.1 uncultured Polyangiaceae bacterium
TCTTCCCCCAGCGGAACTTCGACACAAAACGTCTCGTCGGGGTGTGCAGCGTCACCAACGAGAAAGCGCACCTCAGCGTGTTCTACCTCCCCACTCAGCTCGAAGCGGAAGCCGGTGACTCCGTTTGTCGTTGCATCCCAGGGGGACTGACCTCGGTCCCGAGCCGCCTCATTGAGGTTGACGCCAATACCCCCTCCATAGGTCTCCTCCCATGCATCTACACTCGCTACGGGGAGAGTCCCGCTGACGCAAGGCGCCTTCGTTTCTTCATCGAACTTGCTCGGCTCGCGAAAGCGATTAGCCCCCGTGTCGGGATCGAGATCCGTGTGGTCCAGATCATCGTCGAGGAGCTGCCCGTTCCTCACGCTATCCTCGAACATGAAAAAGCCACCGCGAATGCCGACGGTATTGCGCGTCCCGTCAATCCAGGTCCCCTCTCCAGTGAAGAGCACAGGATCTTGGTAGAGCCCTTGCGCTCCACCGCTTTCGGTGCCGCTTCTGGCGCCTTGTCCTCCACTGCCGGTCGTTCCCCCTCCGACTCCCACATGTGCCCCACCGCTCGCCCGGTCAGCGGTCCCGCTGTTAGCACCACCGCCACCACTTGCGCTCGGCTCCACCTTGCCCTCGCCGATAGGTTCAGTTTTGGCCCCACATCCCACCAGAAAGAGAAGCGAAAGCACGACTCCAGCATCTAGCCCTCGTCGGGTCCTCCGCGCATCCGGAAAAAGAGGAGGCCTGTGACGAGGAAACGGAAGAGGCGTTCTAGTTTGCGTGTTCATCATGGTACCGCGCTCCAGTCCTTTCTGTTGGGCGTTGGATCGAACTCCAGTTCGGCCGATCCGGTCGGGCAGTTGTTTCGAATCCGCGAGTGGCCTCCCGAAGCCGGTTTGGGTCTCGTAACGGGCCGGATGAAGAACGGCTTGGAATCACGGCCAATTCGTGGCGCTAGTGTGTGGTAAGGAAAACTCCTTCATGAACTTCACGCAAGCCGTCGCGAATCGGGCAAATTCTTCACGCTCTTCCGCCCTCGCCTTGTTCGTCGCGTCATCGGAACATCAGCATCTCACCTCGAGAGGGGCTCGCATTCCGACACTGGCAAGCACCCGCCGCCAGCCGACCGTTCGGTCAAACGGCTCGGTCAAACGGCAGCGTCGACCATGGAAGAGATATGGTTATCGAAGCATCAACAAGTTCGCAAACTCGTCGGCACGGTAAACGCGATGGGTACGGAGCTCGACCGATGGTTTCTTCAGAAACCGACCAACGAAAAGAAGCTTGCCAGACTCTTTGTGGACGTCCTTCGCCGGGTCTTGGAGCCCAACACCTCACACACCAAAGCCACCACCTCATCCAAGCGCCGCTCCACTAAGAAAGCGGGCAATCGAAGGACGAAGTAACCCGCTGGGGGACACGGTGCCGAATGTTGGGGCGAGCACGGGTAATTCGAAGGACCTTTCCAGTGAGGGCCTCGACCTCCCCTGAAGGGTTCGATCCTTGCAGCGATGGCATGCGTTTTCGCCTCAACCCTCCTTGCAGTCCAAAAGGTAAAAGAAATTCTGACCCATGTGAGACTCCGACACGTAGAGGCTCTTCATGAAACGGATCTCGTTTACCAGCTCCGCGCTCCTCTTGACCCTCCTTTTCGTGTCGAACGCTGGAGCCCAACAGGCACCGCCGGAGATTCACGAACACGGCATCGAGCCACGTGACTCGGTCTCGCATGTGCGCGCAAACGTCCCCATACGGAGATCCAACACCCGCGAAGCCGTCAAGATCGACTTCACGTACTCTTGGGAACCCGGATACGAGCCGCCGGCTTCAATCCGCGGAGATGTCGAGCAAGCCATCGAGTATGCACACAGCATCATCGGCTATTACGTCTTCACCGAAGGCCCTCCTGCTGATGTTCGCTACCGTTGGACCGATTTTGCGTCCGAGCCAGGCTTCTATTCTTATCAAGCGGCTCAAGCGCGTTCTCTCAGCTGGGCCTCGGACAACAACCCACACACTGGAGAACCTTCTCTCGTTCCTTCACCTCTCTCCAACCACTTGGCGCTTGCGGACAACGTGTCCGGGCCAGAAATCGAGGTGTCGATCAATTCGAAGATGTCAGCCGTGTTCGACGGCGTCTCCTACGAACCCGAGTGGTATCTTGGCATCAACGCTCAGCCCACCACCGAGCAGGTCGATCTGGTCACGGTCCTTTTGCACGAGCTCCTCCATGGGCTCGGATTCGCCTCGTACTATCGGACGCAATCAGGGATTGGCTATGTGGAGGCATCTCCCGTAAACGTTTGGGACCAATACATCACCGATGCTCAAGGGAATCGCCCTCTCGATCTTTTCGACTCGGGGACCACCCTTCTCGGGACGAAGCTCACGACAGCCACCCTCTGGTTTTCGGGCGACTACGCTAAGAGCCGCTACTCGTCATCAATTCGTTTGCGCGGGTTGATCCCTGGAACAAACTCGACGGATCTGCACCACTTTCACCCGGATGACTTCGCGGATGACGATCCGGACTCGGTGATGACTCCAGCCACCCGAATGGGCGTCGCGATGCATCAGCTCGGTCCGGCAATCCTCGGGGCTCTGGAAGATCTGGGATGGGTCCTCAACCCGGTCATCGGCTTTGAAGACACGGTCAGCGTTCATTGGGCGTCTTCCCAAGACGATCCGCACCCCCTCAGCCTTGGACAAGGGGCCGGATTTTATGGCAACTGGCAAGACCTCGGCGAACCCAACCCGAATGCGGAGCTCCGTTACCGCGCCTTTCTTCAACACGCGGAAGG
>CAYTRQ010000637.1:0-2780 GCA_964440025.1 uncultured Polyangiaceae bacterium
GCCAGCCGCGCCCTGGCGGCACTGGGCCAGTTTTTGCGCCGGCATCACGCCGATGGAGAAGCCGACGTAGACCAGGCCTGGCGGCAGCGCCTCGGCCGCTTCCATGCCTCGCTGGATGAAGGTATCGAAGCCGATCTCCTTGGCGTAGCCGACGCCCGCCTCGAGCGTGTCGAAGACTCGCCCCTCGTACAGATCCGGCGTATGGACCGCATGACCGGCCTGGCGCAGCCGGTCGGCGAACGCGCGAACGCCGGTGGTGAGCCCTTGTGCGTGATGGAACAGAAGAAGGTCAGCCATGGACTTTCTCGCGAGGATTCGCCCGCAGCGCCCAGGCAACTTGCGCCGGCCTCCACGAGCTCGAAAGCGGGGACGATATCATCCCCGAAGCCGAGGTTGCACTCGCGCATTCTTTCTATCGCTGGTCGTGGCGACGATCTTCACCCCTGTTCCTGCGCCACCGGCGAGGCGTCGAGCGCCGCAAGCGCTTCGAGCATGTGATGCTCGACGAAGAACATCCCGAACAGAACCCCCGCGATCGTCATCGTGAACGTCGCCACCACCCATCGCCGCCTGAACAAACCCCAGGGGGTCAGGCCTCCCAAGGCCAAACCGCTCACGAAGCTCCCGATGCCACCCCATCCGATCACGTTCCATGCGATCGCGCGCAGGTTGAGGAAGGTCGCGCGGGTCTCGTCGAGAGAAGCCGCTTCTGTCCCCCAGACGAGAAGGAGCCAGGTCGCCACCCCCCCGATCCAGAGCGCCACGCAGGCCAGGTGGAGCACCTTGAGCCATATCTGCTTGCCGTTGAAGTTCTAGAAGGGCAGGTCGAGGAAGAACGATTGTTGCGTCGAGACGAGCCGCTTGTTCGCAGAAGGTCGGCGTCTGCCTGGAGAGTCGCACGCTGAATGTAGAGCACGTCTGAATTCGCAATGATTCTCATGTTAAGATCCTGTCTGCCCAACGTCTGGCCAATCTGCTGCAGCGCGAGGCCTCACCAGAATACGACGACCGGCCGCCACGACCAAAGGGAGTGAAGAGGCGGCGGCCGCAGGACCACAGCGAAGACATGCGACTGCGAGACTGTCGTCCGAAGACGCAAGAGGCGTACTCGCTGGTCGTTCGGCAGTTTCTCGACCAGCTGCAGCAAGAGCCCGAAGAACTAACGGACGAGGACGTGCGCGAGTACTTCTTGTACCTGCGAGAGGAGAAGAAGATGGCTCCGTCAACCATCAACATCGCCGTCCATGGGCTTCGGTTCTTCTTCATTCATACGCTCCATCGCGACTGGCCGGTCTTCGATCTGCTACGCGTCAACAACCCTCGAAAACTTCCTGTCGTGCTCAGTCGCGACGAAGTGAAGTCGATCCTTTCTGTGATTCGACATCCGGTGCGGCGGATGGCGCTCACGACGATCTATGCTCTTGGACGGGGAAGACAAGCCAACGGGTCGCAGGAAACAACCGATCTCGTTCGTCGAAGCAAACGAGGCTCCTGCCGCCGAACTCGTTTCAGACGAAGTCCCCAGATGTCGTCGATGAAATCGCCAGGGCACTGAGCGGGTTTGTTCAACAAAGGTTTTAACGCCGGCCGCAGCCTCGCGAACTGCGGTCGCTCACCTCCGTCGACGCGAAAACCCTATTTCGTTGGACGGCAATGCGGGATCAACCGACGGTCGGGATCCTCGACGCCGTGCCACCGGGACGTCCGCAGCATTTCTTAAACTTGAGTCCCGAACCACATGGACAGGGAGAATTTCTCCCAACCTTGAGCGTTGGCGATGGCGATGTGTCCCCCAGCAGGGCACGAATGTCCTGCTCGATTGGCTCGCTTGGCTCGACAACAACTGGGCCGTGCCCGAATTGGGACATGTACACCTGGTCGAACACGCTCGAGTACTCCGGATCGAGGACCATACGGTCCCAGTCCTCCGTCAATAGCCTTTCAATGGACCCATGCATCACAAAATAACCCGCAACCTCAAGTTCGTCTGACACGAACAGGCGTCCGTGTAGTCGAACCCGGACTTCAAGAAACTCTAGGAGTTGGGATTCGGACATCCCAAGCTGGCTCCAGCCATCGGCAAGAAAGTCCAGAGCAAGAATGTTGGGTGCCCACGGGTAGGGATCCAAGTCCGTTTTCTCAAGCAGCAATGAAAGGTCGGTTGCTACTGGGCCGAAGTCGTCGCGTGTCGTACACACCAGGACGAGTCGACGAATCTTCGCGGGATCAAGCTCAACCGCAACGTCACCATTGCGATTGTAAAGCGGGATGACCTCTCCGTCATTCCAGCGCTTCCAGATTCTCAGGCCCTGATCGTATGCTTTTTGGATACCTCCTTCACTACGGAAAGCCCTTCTGAGGCGGGTGTACGCTCGCTCAGGATCTCTGAACGGCTCTTTCGGCACTGCCGCTTTTGCCTCAACAATGAGACATGTGTCCTTCAGCACCACGATCAGGTCGTGTTCGTAGCGGCAATTGGGAGTCTCGAAGAGGTTCTTGAGCAGCGCAGCAGACGGTAGCAATCGGGAGAAGACTTCCGCGGTTTCGTTTTCGAGCCGTCTATCGCGTGCCCGCCGATGCTTTTCGGAGGAATCCCCGGTGAACAGGGCGGCCTCAAACTGCTTGAGCACAGCGACGAAAAGGTCATGCGGAAGTACAAAGGCCGCACGTCGTTCTTCAAATCGAACAAGGGGGGTCTTTTCGAACGGTAGCTCGCCAGCAAAGTAAGTCGCAGCTCGCTGTCCTCGCCGCTCGCACGACAGGAGATTCCAAAAGGCCTC
>CAYTRQ010000638.1:0-2775 GCA_964440025.1 uncultured Polyangiaceae bacterium
TTCTGGGAGGGCTTCGAAACCGCTCGAAACGTGAGTTGCCGAGGCACTAGAGCACATCTCTTGCAGGCAAAACCCGCCCCGTCGTGGTAGCCTCGGGCTCATGCCCACGTGCAAAGCATGCGGCGAGGAAGCCGACGAACTCGTCACGGTCATGGTCAGTGGCCGACGCAAGAAATTGTGCGAGGAATGCGCCGAAGAAGCCGAGCACGATCAAGACATGGCCGAGGCTTCGGAGGCGGCAGTCCAACAAATGATGGGATTCAAGGGACGTCGCTAAGAGCGCCTTCAAGTCGAGCGGGGCCTGGCACTCTGACCGACGGTCCTCGCCTGCGGCGCCGGTGTGCCCCCGACAACCACCGAAACACTCCAGCCGAAACACTCCAGAAACGGCCGGCTCGCCTATTTGACCCCAACGCTACATCCGTCATAGTCGCGCGCTCCCATGTCTGCGCCTCAGCTCGTCGAGAAAGTCCGCCACCGCCGGACTTTTGCCATCATCTCCCACCCCGATGCGGGGAAAACGACTCTCACGGAAAAGCTTCTGCTCCTCGGCGGTGCCATCCAAGCCGCGGGCGCGGTCAAAGCCCGCGGCGAAGCGCGCCGCGCTCGCTCGGATTGGATGAAGGTCGAGCAAGAGCGCGGGATCTCGGTCTCGGCTTCCGCCATGACCTTCGAAAAGGATGGCTTCGTTTTCAATCTGGTCGACACCCCGGGGCACGCCGACTTTTCCGAAGACACCTACCGGACCCTCACCGCCGTCGATGCTGCAGTCATGGTCCTCGACGCTGCCAAGGGGATCGAGGAACAGACCCGAAAGTTGTTCGAGGTCTGCCGCCTGCGTGACATCCCCATCATCACCTTCGTCAACAAACTGGACCGCGAGGGGCGGGAACCCTTCGAGATCATGGACGAGATCGAGCAGGATCTGCAGCTCGAGGTCACCCCGGCGAGCTGGCCCATCGGAATGGGGCGCGATTTCCTCGGTTGCTACGATCTGTTCAAAGATCGCCTTTTGCTCGTCGAGCGTAGCAAAGACAAACGAGTGGAGGGCGGTGAAGAATGCCAGGGACTTTCCGATCCCAAGCTCGATCGGCTTCTTCCCGAAGCCCGCGTGGAAGCACTGCGCGAAGAAGCCGAAATGGCCCAAGAGCTGTGCCCCCCTTTCGATGCCCAGAGCTTTTTGGAAGGAAACATGACGCCGGTCTTCTTCGGGAGCGCCCTGCAGACTTTTGGTGTCGACGAACTGCTCTCAGGCATCGCGGAGATGTGTCCCCCACCCCGCCCTCAAAAGGCACGCGAACGCACCGTGGAGGCCACCGAAAGCAAGGTCACCGCCTTCGTTTTCAAGATCCAGGCAAACATGGATCCCCGACACAGGGATCGCATCGCCTTCGTTAGATTGTGCAGCGGCAACTTCAAACGCGGCTCCAAGCTCACCCACGTGCCCTCACGGAGCACCCTCAATGTTCACAATCCAGTCATGTTCTTTGCTCAAGAGCGCGGCCTAGCCGAGGAAGCCTTTGCCGGCGATATCCTCGGGATCCCCAATCATGGGAAACTTCGCATCGGCGACACACTGACCGAAGGCGAGGAACTCCATTTCACCGGGATCCCCAGCTTTGCTCCAGAGCTCCTGCAGCGAGTGAGGGCGACCGATCCGATGCGAGCCAAGCACCTGGGACGCGCCCTCGAGCAAATCGCCGAGGAAGGCGCCGCACGGGTCTTCAAGCCGAGCTTGGGCTCCAACTGGGTCGTCGGCGTCGTGGGAGCCCTGCAGTTCGACGTGCTCGCCGATCGAATTCGCACCGAATATGATATTCCTGTCGTTTTCGAGGGGGCCAATCTCTACACGGCTCGTTGGCTCTCCTACGACGACCAGAAGGAGTTCGAACGCTTCAAACAGGGAAACGAAGGCTACCTGGCCACCGATCATACGGGCGTTCCGGTGTTTCTCGCTCGCAATGCTTGGCACCTCGACACAACCCAACAGGACTGGCCCAAGATCGGCTTTCACAAAACGCTCGAGCAATAGAACGCTCTTGCCATAGAGCGCTCAAAGGAGCTGCCCTCAGATTTCCCGCATCGCGTTGGAAAGCTCATTCTCGTCGTCGGCGCGAATGGGAAACGCCTCCGCCAAGATACCGCCGATCCTCGCAACGGCCGCTTGAACGCCGTCCCCGGCGCGACCTTCGCGGATCGCCGTCACGAGCGAAGTCACATCCTGTTGCCATTCCGCTGGCTCGACGCGGTCGTTGATCCCCTTGTCCGCCAAGATCACCACCTGATGCTCCGCCTCGCTCAGAAAGATGAGCACGCCGCTGCGGTCCCGCGTCTCGGTGACCCCCTCCTCCATGAAGACCTGGAGCGCTCGCTCGCTGGCCCGCTCCTCACGCACGTTTTTGCGCACGAGCAAACGCAGAAGCGGCCCCCACCCAAACAGACCATAGACCCCGTAAAAGACGGGAAGTTGCCCGAGCAGGATGAACACCGGGAGGACATCCGGAAAGGCCAACAGAGCCTCCCAGGCCAAAGCGATCGTCACCCCCAGGGCAACGCTCGCCCGGCGAAACGCGTAGTTATCCGAACGAGTCGCATGGACGACCACAAGCTCGCCAGCCGTCTGCTCCTCGGCGGAACGCACCGCAGCTTGAATGTTCTCTTTGTCTTGCTGGGAAAAGAGAGGTTTTGAAAACACGTCCTACCATCCTCCTGATGCGCCGCCGCCACCGAAACCACCACCGCCTCCGCCGAAGCCGCCGCCACCGAAACCACCAC
>CAYTRQ010000639.1:0-2774 GCA_964440025.1 uncultured Polyangiaceae bacterium
CCGACCCACTGACGCCTTTCCACGAGCACCAGAACCCTTTTTGCCCGGGGGACCTGCCGCTCGAGGACCCTGCCGAGCCCGCGATGGCGCCCCGCGATGGTGGCGCCCACGGCGAGGTCCTTCGTCCCGCCGGTTCGATCGCCTTTCACGGCCGGCCATCTTTGTTGAGTCGGAATATTCCGAATGCAAAGGGGAGCTGGTTTCCCGGGGACGGCACGGGGGTCGCTCGTCACTCAATGCAAGCAAACCAGCAATGATGCGCTGCGGCTCGTATTCCGTGAGAAGCTTGTCTGCATAGCGGAGCGCCTCCTCCGATGGCTCTTCCTCAAGAAGAGCAAAAATCCGGCGACGCGCGAGCTTTTTGAACAGCTTGCGGATCTTCTCCGGGCTGGGCACCGGCGACCAAACCGGAGAGATCCGAGCTTTCGAGAGAATCCGCTCCATCCGGCGCCGGGCGGCCGGGGGAATGAAGAGTACGCTCGTGCCCTGCTGTCCTGCCCGTCCCGTGCGACCACTACGATGGGTCAAAGCGTCAGGATCTCCCGGTGGATCGAAATGCACGACGAGGTTGATACCTTCGACGTCCAGCCCGCGGGCGGCCACATCCGTCGCAACGATGATCGGCACACGCCCTCTCCGGAAAGCTTCGAGGGTGCGAGTTCGACTCGCCTGGGCCATGTCCCCGCTGAGGGATTCCGCCGGGAAACCGTCTCGCTGCAGCCGCTGCGCCACATCTGCGGTATCCGCCCTCGTGCGCGCAAAGACCAGAACTCGACCAAGAGTTGCCTCCACGTTTTGCCCTTGGTGAGCCAGGAGAACATTCACTAATGCATCATAACGATTTCTGGCAGGGACGACGTGAGCCCGGTGTTCGATATCCTCGTTGGCCCGTCCGAGCGGCGATCCCTCAATCGCCAATGCCGTTTTCTGGACCCGTTGAGCAATGGACAGCACTTCTCCCGAAAAGGTCGCGGAAACCAGATGGGTGCGACGCTCTTCTGGCACCTTCGAGAGGATGTTTTCGAGTTCCTCACGAAATCCCATATCTAACATTTGGTCCGCTTCGTCGAGCACCACGAGAGTCAAGCCATCCGGCGAGAGCGCTCCCGAGCCGAGATGATCCAGCGTGCGTCCTGGGGTCCCAACGAGCACTCTTGGACCACGGGAGAGATTCTTTCGATCGAGTCCGAGACTGGTTCCCCCGGTCACCACCTCCGTCGAGGCGTCGGCAAGTCCATCCAACAACCAATCCAATTCCTTCCTAACCTGACCGGCCAGTTCTCGTGTCGGCGCCAGAATCAGCACTGAAGGGCCTCGTTGCCCGGTCGGACGGCGTCCTTCTTCGAGAAGCTGGCGTGCGATCGCAATGCCCACGGCCACGGTTTTCCCCGAGCCCGTCTGGGAAGAGATCCTGAGATCCGTCGATCGGGTATCGGCCTGGACGACCGCCTCCTGAACACCGGTCAGGCTCGAAAAACCACGGCGCTGCAAAGCCCGAGCCAACGCCTCGGGAAGACGGGAGAAAGGCGCGGGTTCGGAGTGAAGCGCGGCTTGTGGCTGCACCTCCTCCTCACCAGGCTGAGAAGGCTGCGTCAGAGTCAAATGGCTGGTGTCTGGGGCCGAAGGACGGCCGGTCGGATGATTCACGGCGCGGAACCTAGCAACATCGTGACCGAACACCGGTAGAAATCGCCCTCCGGCACCAAATACTTCTTCAACAGCATCTCCTGGGCCTTTTCCGGACGTTCAATATCCCTTGAGCACCAACAATATCGCTCTCCAGCTCTGCGGAAGGATGAGATACATTCTCAGCGGCATGCGTATCTCCAGCACTCTTCTTTCCTCTTTCATTTTGGTCGCCGGTTGTTCCAACGATCTGACCGAACCCCACGACCACGATCACGACCATCAAGGCGGAGCGGGCAGCAGCGAGCACAACGAAACCGGCGACGCCTCGGGCGGCTCCGATCACCTCGGGGGAGCCACTGGCTCAGGCGGCGTTCATGACGGAACCGGCGGCGCTTCGAACTCCGAGCTCAGTTGTAGCGCTCCCGCTGCCTGCAACCTCGTCGAGTGCGCCGCCGAGGATGGCGGTGGAGCCCATGTGGATCTCTGCTCGGCGCTCGCCCCTCACACCAATCCACCGACATCGGGACCACACTATGGGTACTGGGCCCAGTTCGGCATTTATGATGAGCCCTTTCCCGACGGTTTCCTTCTTCACTCGCTCGAGCACAGCGCCGTTGCGCTTTTGTACAATTGTGAGCTCGTGGAGGAACAGGGGGATTCCTGTAACGAGCTCATCTCTCAGCTCACCGAGCTTTATCAGGCCTGGCCCGAAGACTCCCTTTGCAACGAGGTCCCTCATCGACTCATGATCCTGCCGGATCCCAATCTCGACGTGGCGTTCGCGGCAACCGCCTGGGGACACCATCTCAAGGGCGACTGTTTCGACGAAGCACGCGTCACTGAGTTCATCGAAGCCCACTACGGCATGAACTACGAAGACCTCTGTAGCCCTGGAATCGATCCCCACGCAGCGGGATGTGAGCAGGGCGGAACATAACCAGCTCCTCGAAAGCAAGAACCAGGCGGGAGAGGCACCTCGATGACTCTTCCCCACCCCGGTTACTTCACCATTCTGCTCTGACAGGTTGCTGTGCAGTTCAGATCGCCATTGGGCCCAGCGTCACATTCCTCACCGTCCTGCACGATCCCATCTCCGCAGTAGGGGGCAAGGGTGCAATCCTCGTTGCAGCCTTCGTATTCGCCGG
>CAYTRQ010000640.1:0-2771 GCA_964440025.1 uncultured Polyangiaceae bacterium
GGCGAGTTCATGGTCTTCCAGGCGAACAAAATTCCTTGTGCAATCTTCCCCCTGGAGGAATTTTTCTTCCTTGAAGGACGCTCCCACTGGTTGAGCGCCATAAAGGGCAGAATGGGCTCAGAAAAACTGGACCGATTCCTGCCTCTCGTGCACCGCAATCTGTGAACGATCTGGCCCAATGGCGCCTCCCTTACGTGACCGGCGTCGCGCGCCTCGACAACTCGTCCGGTTTTGGCGGCGTGAGCCCATTCCAGAGGGCCATCCGAGTGATTGCGACGTTGATGAGCGAAGCAGGAGAGGGGCCGGGTCCGGCGCGCTGCTCGGGAGGTCGCTCGGAGATCGAAACGGCGTGCGGCCCGTGGTGAATCAGGCTAGAGTTTCAGGCCCATGAGCCGCCACACTCGCCCCATTTTTCGTGATGAGGAAAGATCTTCCAGAGGTGCAATCGCCTTCCGGTGCGGACGTCCGGGGGCCCTGTTCACCTCAGCTGTCCTTCTACCCATCGCCGTCCTCGCCGGCTGTTCCGACGGCTCTTCGGCCGGGACGGGTGGCACCGGCGGGGCGGTGGATGGCACGGGTGGCTTCTCAACCGGCGGGGCCTCTGGTGGAGCGTCATCGGGAGGCACAACGAGTGGCGGCACCGGAGGCGTGAGCACCGGGGGGAGCGGCGGAGCGATTGGTGGGGCTGGCGGCTCGGGCGCGATGGGTTCCGGGGCCATAGGCTCAGGCGCGGCAGGTTCTGGCGCGAGTGGTAGCGGTGGGGCTGGCGGCAGCGGTGGTTCGGGTGGTTCCACGTCGGAAGCCTGTCATGAACCCAGCGACGCGGGCTCGCTGTTCACTCGGTTGCCGTGTCTTCTTTCCGAAACCGGCCTGTACGAGGCGGACATGGTTACCTTGGCCGAAGGGGTGCACCCCTACACGCCCCAATTCAAGCTGTGGACGGACTCGGCTGCCAAGAAGCGTTGGGTGCAGCTGCCTCCAGACACACAAATCGATACCACGGACATGGACTACTGGGAGTACCCTCCCGGCACCAAGTTGTGGAAAGAGTTCGAACGCGATGGCGTGCGCGTCGAGACACGTTTGATCGAGAAGCAGCCCAACGGCGTTTGGTATCCGGTGGCGTACCAATGGCGGGACGACCAAATGGAAGCCGATGCCGTGCCCAACGGGGTCGATAATGCCTCCGGCACGGAGCACGACATTCCCAACACCGATCAATGCCTCAAGTGCCACAGCCAGGTGCCGGACAAGGCCCTAGGGTTCTCGGCCATCCAACTTTCCCACGACCCCGTCGACTCGAGCGATCCCCTGGAGTGGACCCTGACTTCTCTGATCGAGGGAGATCTGCTCACGAATCCACCGGCAGCAACCTTCACCGTGCCCGGCACTCCCGATGAAGTAGCTTTCTTTGGCTACCTTCACGCCAACTGCGGCCACTGCCACAATCCGCGGGGCGGCGCGAATGGGCAGACTGGTCTCGACATGTGGTTGAAGGTCGACGACCTCGATGGCCCCGTGACGGAATTCTCCGTCTATCAAAACGTCTACGATGTCGACATCGCCTGGCTCGACGGAGAACGGCCCGACGCAACAAAACGAGTCGTTCCCGGATCTCCAGAAGACAGCGCCGTCTATCAGCGTTTTGTGACCAAAGGCGAGAATTGGAGTATGCCGCCTCTCGGCACCGAGGTCACCGATCCGCAGGGCCAGCAGATCATGGAGACATGGATTCAGTCCTTGGGGCAGTGAGCGCGTCGGGGCCGGCCGGCGCGGGCACTCGCGCTCGCTCTTACTTGCCCGACTTTATCGGTGCGTGCGATTCTGCAAATGGGCGTGATGAGGAAGTGATGGTTCATCGGCTCGTCGGACCTGCCTCGGGATCTGCTGCCCGGGCGGGGACGCGAGCACGTGCCTGGTCCTACACTGCCGACTCCGTCGCAGCTCGCGTTGGATACTTCAGTACTCACGGACCGCTTTGGGTTGCGTAAGCCAGCAGGTTCTTGCTTCTCTCACGCCCTCCGTGCAAAAAGTCGCGTTGATTGCGATATTGCGTCCGGATCGGGAGACGATCATTTCGGTCCTCCTCGGCTGACCCAGGTAGCTGACTTGCTTGGCCCACCTGGCAGGCCCACGGCCTCCTCGACTTGGTCGCGCTCGGCGTGCGCAGTGTCGCTCAGGATGGTCGGGATCCAACTCGACAGCGGGATCAATCCGGGCGCCACCGCTACTGCATACAACCGATCAGCGCATAGTAAATGGCTGCTGCCTTTCCGGCAGTGACCTTTCCTCGAGGGCAAAGCAACATACTTCTCGAGCAGTCTTTGCACCCCTGCTTTGGGTGAGGAACGCATGTAGCCCAGAGGCTGGGGCCCCATCATCTTCCGGACCATCTCTGCCTTGAATCTCTCTGTGTACTGCACGGCCTCCTCGGCCTTCTCGCCCCCTACTTTCTAGGTTAACTCAGGCGGCAACTTCCCTGACACAGGGGGAAAGTCTGCCGCGCCGGGCGAGCGCCAGCCAGGCAAAGGCCCCAAGCCGCAAGCCAGACAGCGCCGGCCCCCCGAACGCGACGGCCCTGCTAGCCGGCAACTGCACCCCGGCGATGCGTCAACACCCCCCAAGCCGCTTCCGCCAGTCCCTCGATCCGCGACGCCACCGCCATCCGCATTTCCACCGGTCGCCGAGGTGCCACCGGCAGCGGGGCTCCCGCCTACCCCGGAGCTTCCCCACTCGGCTGCCCCCTGGTTTAGATTAGTACGCGGCGCGAA
>CAYTRQ010000641.1:0-2768 GCA_964440025.1 uncultured Polyangiaceae bacterium
GCCATCTCACGGAGCGCGCGGTCCGCGAGCCGCACAGGAGGCAAGATGAGCGATCAATCACACTACACGGCCACGGCAAAGCCTATCGATTCCGGCGATTCCCTTTCCTCCGGTATGTACCCGGGGCCCAAGGCAGTCAATTCCGAACGACGGAAGACGGACAAGCCCACTCATTACAAAGTCATTTGTATCTCCATGTACACCAAAGACCTGAAGAGGCTTGATGACATGGTCGATACCCTCAAGGCTAAGGGCATGACCAAAGCCAATCGCAGTGCATTGATTCGGTACGCGCTCAGCGAAGTCGATCTCGATCAGGTTCCCCAGGGAATTTGAGGTGAGCTGCCGGCGTTCTAGCAGCGCCGGCGCCTAAGGGGTTCCGTGCGGGCGCTAGGGCCAGATATGATACCACAGCTGGCATGTCTTCGGTCCTTGGCCCCTTCCGATTTCCAGACGCAAAAAGCCTGGTGGACAGCCTCCACATCTCCGAGGCGGCCGCAGAGCTCTACCTTGCTTGCGATGTCATCGACCTGCACATCGAGTCGTACAGTTTTTTTCGAGGTGCGGGGTACGACATCTACAAGAGGCACACCGGAGGCCTGCATCGCGGCTTGGTCGTTGGCCAAGTCGACCTTCCTCGATTGCTCGAAGCCGGCATCACCGGAAGCACATGGATCATTACGGGCCATCCGCTACGCCCGCCCGAGGCTCGAGAAGATGCGTTCTCTCGCCTGCACTCGGAGCTCGTCGATCTCCTCCGCGGAGCAGACGATCAGGTGGAAATCGTAGACAGTGCACGACAGTATCGTGCCGCCCGCGATAGAGGAAAGCACGGAGCATTTCTCGGAATTCAAGGTGCACACGCGCTCCCCCCGGATCCCGATGTCCTGGCCCGACTGCCCAAGCCTCTTCTGCGCATTACATTGCTCCATCTCACCGACACCGGCTGGGGCAACACGAGCGCCCCCGGACTCCTGCGAAAGAACGTCGGCTTGGGCCCGCTCGGGCACGCCTTCGTCGAAAGGATGAACGAGCTCCGGATTGGGGTCGATCTCTCTCATATCAGCAAGAAGGGCTTCTGGGACGCGCTCGCTACCTCTGACCCCTCCGTCCCCGTCCTGGTCACCCACACCGGGATCGCCGGCGCACACCAACATTGGCGCAACCTCGATGATCAACAGCTCAAAGCCATCGCCGCGCGGGGCGGAACGGTCGGGATCATGTACCACTCCGAATTTCTGGGAGATCCCCTGTTTTCGGGAAAGATTTCTTCCGTCGTTCGCCACGTTCGGCATGCGGAGCAAGTCATCGGGCCCGACCATCTCTCTCTCGGCAGCGATTGGGACGGCGCCATCTGCACCCCTCGAGACATGCCCACATGCCTCGAGCTACCGCGACTCGTCGACGCGCTGCTCAAAGCTGGCATGCGTGAAGAGAATGTGGAAAAGCTTCTTGGACGAAACGCGCTCCGCGTGATCGCGGAACTCAAGGGAGAGTGATGGTTCCTCGCTTCATCCTCCATGCAGACATGGACGCCTTCTACGCTTCGGTCGAACAGCGGGACCGGCCGGAACTCCGGGGAAAGCCCGTGATCATTGGTGCTCAAAGCGCTCGTGGAGTCGTCGCAGCCGCAAGCTACGAAGCGAGACAATATGGAGTCCGTTCGGCGATGCCGGGCTTCGAAGCACGAAGGCGTTGTCCAGACGGCATTTTCCTTGCGGGAAACATGAAGAAGTACGCTGCCGTCAGTCGGCAGGTGCAGCAACTGCTGTTTCAATTGACCAACGAAGTCGAGCCTCTCGCGCTCGATGAGGCCTTCCTCGACATTTCGGGAAGTATCAATCTGTTGGGATCCCCGCGGAGCATTGGGGAAAAACTCAAATCGATGGTGCGGGCCGAGCTCGGACTTACCGTGTCTGTGGGCATTGCAAGCAGCAAGCTCGTCGCCAAAATCGCTTGCAGCCAGGGAAAACCGGATGGCTTGGTCGTCATCCCTCCGGGAGAAGAAGCATCTCTACTGGCCCCCCTGCCCGTTCGCGCCTTGTTTGGCGTTGGTCCCAAGACCGGACAGCGACTCGAGGAGGCCGGTATTTCTACGGTTGGGCAAATCGCAAACGCGTCCACAGCCACTTTGCGCACTCTGTTCGGACATCACGGCGAACAAATGCGAGCTCGAGCGCGCGGCATCGATCAGCGCCCGGTTGAGACAGATCGCATCTCCAAATCTATTGGCGAAGAAGCCACCTTTCCGAACGACGTCACGAACGTTGAACGCATCGAGAGTGCCCTCGCCGTTCATAGCGAGGCCGTTGCCGCAAGAGCTCGACAGGTCGGATTGGTGGGGCAAACGGTCACAATCAAGGTCAAGCTCGCCGAGAAAAATCGCAAAAACGGACCCCACCCGCCTGCCCACCATGAGCTATTCCCCCAACTAACACGCCAACTCCGTCTCTCTCAACCAACTAATGATGGCAATGTCATCTCCAACGCCGCTCACCATCTCTGGAAGAAGCTTCAGCTTCGCAAGCCTATCCGGCTCCTCGGAGTCTCTCTATCTTCTCTACAAGGCGCATCCACCCCCAAACAGCTCGACCTCTTTAGCCAAGAACGGACGAGCGCCAAACTAGGAGAGACATTGGACGCTATCAATGAGAAGTTCGGCTCGGGAAGCATCTCCCGAGCAGCACGGGCACCTGAAAAGGTGACGGCCAGCGGAAGCATCAAGCTTGGCGCAACTCTCCCGGTCTCTCGGCCGAGAGACCGGGAGA
>CAYTRQ010000642.1:0-2754 GCA_964440025.1 uncultured Polyangiaceae bacterium
AGCGGCTCAGCGAGGAGGATCGTCAAATTGCTGAAGCCGTGCGCCGTGGTGACCAAAGAGTCGCCGCTCACCTTCATGATCGACTGATTGGTGTTATCGACCATGCGGTGGTTCGTGTGTTTGGTGAGCGAACCAATGAACACGACGATATCTTGCAGAATTGCTTTGAACAGATCGTGACTAGTCTTGTTCGGGAGCAATTTGCTGGTAACTGTAGTCTAACGACCTGGGCAAGCAGAATTTCGAACTACGTGGCTCTGAATGCTTTGCGCACTCGTATTCGCGAACGCTCACTGTTCGAGCAGCAACCTCCTCCTGAAGAGGGATTTTGTTCCGTAGGAGACGAGAGACGAGCACGTGCCCGTTTGGATCTTCTTCGAGTGAGGAACGAACTGGCTCGGATGAATCAACGCCGCGCCGAAGTGTTGGTTCTTCACGACCTTCACGGTCACCAACTGAGTGAAATCGCGACCATGCTTGAAATCACGGTGACTGCTGCTCAGTCGCGCTTGGTGCGTGGACGCAAAGAGTTGTTGCGCCGCTTCAAGGCAAAGCATGGTCTGAAGTCCACCAAGTCAGCGAGGAGCTTGCCATGAAGGGCCTGACGGGACCGGAAATTGCTCGACTCGAAGAGGAGGCGGTGCAGTCGCGCCAGCTTTTGAGGACCGTGGTTTCCGTAGAGACGCCACAACAGGTTAGTCGACGACGGGGAAGGCTGGTTGAGGCCATCGAACAGAATATTGCCAATGTGCCGGCTCGACGACGAGCTGTGCGCTCTCGTGACGCTATCAGGACGGCACTCATTGCCGCCGCAGCAGCGGGGACGCTGCTAGTTGGGGGCTGGAGCGGGTATGGTTCCTCCTTTTCGTCTTTTGTGGACTCCCCTGAGACAGCACAGAGTATCGAGGCACCATCACTTGACCACCACAAAGCTCTGATCCGATTTCGCTTGGCGGAGGGAACATCGGAGAAAGATTTGCGGAATGAAAAACCTCTGAACGGTAAGCCCGGCGATTCGTTGATGACTGCTCCAGGGGAGACTGCACAAATCCAGTTTCCTGACGGGACTCAAATGCGAACTGGGCCAGAGACATCCCTTCAGCTGGAGACCGTTGCTCCTCACGTGCAGCAGGTGCATCTGGATTCGGGCAATCTCCACGTGTCCGTGCCCGAGCCTGGCGGGTACGCTCGCCGTGTGTCTGTGACTACACCTCATGCGAAGGTGGAGGTTAAAGGTACGGTGTTCCGTGTTCGGGTCGAGGGACAAGGACGTGAACGAATGACCTCGGTTTCCGTGAGCCGGGGTCGCGTGGTCGTTCGGCATGAAGGTGGAACGACTGAGCTGGGCGCAGGCAGCTTCTGGTCGTCCAGATCTCAAGGGACTCCTGAAGCAGATCCAAAGGAAGGTCGCACTGACCATGGCAATGAGTTGGATCAAACAAGGGGCATCTTGGAAGGATCCCTCAAGAGGTCTGAAGCATCGCGGGTGGCCGGTTCGCAGCGAGAGACTGTCTCTCACCGAGCTGATCTAGCTTCCGAAAAAGACGGTGAGAAAGAAAAGGCACGAGCTCTCGAAGGGAGTACGCTCAGTCAGCAAAATCGCTTACTGGAACGCGCTCTTTCCGCAGAAAAGTCGCAGGACTGGGCTACCGCGCTCGACCTGCTCCGTGAGCTTTCTATGGATTTTCCTGACTCTCCTCTTTCTGGTTCTGTTGACGTTGCCAGGAAAAGAATCGAAAGGAAGTTTGCAGACGCCGAGTCGACACGCAGAAGTGTCGAACGCGGTACCGGAGGTGCGTCTCCAACTGAGGATCTGCATTCCAGCTCACTATCCCCGGCTGCGCCGGGCGCGGAAGGTGCTCCCTTGGATACTCCACTGCCGGCGCGCAACGAGACGCCGTAGGAGTCACGACCACCGTTCCAAGAAAGGACAGGGGGGTTCTGAAAATTCGATTCTTTTGCGCGGGCAATGTCTCTGTCCAACAGCAGCTAAAGTCAAATTTTTCCGATCGCTGATCGGTGGTTTGTTGATCAATTGAATAAAGGAGATTGTCGTGAAAAGAAATGCTTGGTTGCTTATGGGTCTGTTGGGGACGTCTGCCGTTTTCGTCAATTGTGGAGGAACCGGAGAAACCAGTGATAGTGGGTCTGGAGGAGACGTTTCCGCCACTGGAGGCATGGCATCGGGTACCGGTGGAAATGCAGAGTCGGGCACCGGTGGAGTGAGCTCGACGACAGGGGGAATTGGAGGAGAAACGAGCGGATCGGGTGGAACCGGAGCTGAAACAGGAATGGCTGGAGAGTCCGCCTTAGGTGGGGCAGCCGGTGAGATGGGCACTGGAAGTACCGGAGGCATCGGAAGTACCGGCGGAGCATGCACAGGAACGGCCCTGTCATGTGAAGATCAAACGCAGAGCGGTTGCACTGCTGCCGGGTGTGCCATGGACGCCGGATGTACCGGCGAGAGCGGCTGCGAGTTGAATGAAACAGTCATGGAATGCAACTCAGCCAATTGCGACTGGCGCTTCACTTGCTCCGGTACGGCTTCTGAATGTGCTGATATCGAAGATAGTTTCAGTTGTGATCAAGTGGAAGGATGTAGCTGGGAAGAATAGTCGTTGGAACGCGCTCTCCGGCCTCGCCGCCCGCCGCACCCGCACACGGGTGAACGGCGAAGCACTCGGGTTTCGAAGCCGACCTCGCCCCGGGGGAGTGCTTGGGTTTCGAAGCCGACCTCGCCCCGGGGGAGTGCTT
>CAYTRQ010000643.1:0-2753 GCA_964440025.1 uncultured Polyangiaceae bacterium
GGGTAAGAAGTTTTGGGTGAAGTACCACTTCAAGACCGACCAGGGCATCGAGTGCCTGACCCAGGAAGAGAGCGATCGCATCGCGGGACAAGATGCGGATTTTCATCGCCGCGATCTGTTCGATTCCATCGCACGAGGCGAGCATCCCAGCTGGACGCTCAAGATGCAGATCATGCCTTTTGACGAAGCCGAGACCTACCGTTTCAATCCCTTCGATTTGACGAAAGTGTGGCCTCACCAAGATTACCCGCTCATCGAGGTGGGCAAGCTGACTCTCGATCGCAATCCCTCGGACTTTCACACCGAAATCGAACAGGCCGCGTTCGAACCCAACAACATGGTGCCGGGTACCGGTATCAGCCCGGACAAGATGTTGATGGCCCGTGTGTTTTCTTATGCGGACGCCCACCGCGCCCGACTGGGAGTGAATTACAAGCAAATCCCCGTGAATTCTCCGCAGGCACCAGCGCATGCGTACACGAAGGACGGGGCAATGCGCGTGAACAACGTCACGGATCCCGTCTATGCTCCCAACAGCAAGGGTGGCCCGCGCGCCGACGGCGAAAGGTATCCGGACGACGCCGTTTGGTCGTCCAGCGGAGAGCTCGTGCGCCATGCGTACGTGCCCCGCAAGGACGACGACGATTTCGTTCAGCCCCGCACGCTGGTCAACGAAGTGATGGACAATGCGGCGCGCGATCGTTTGGTGAACAACGTAGTGGGCCACCTCAAACAGGGAGTGACGCCGCCGGTTCTCGAGCGCGCCTTCGAATACTGGCGGAACATCGATCGAGAAATCGGCGAACGCATTGAGAAAGGCGTCCGAGGGAAGTCACCGGGCTGACTGCAGAGGCCTCCGAAAGCCTTCGAAGAAAACGCCGATGCCCGCGGAGTCGGTAGTTCGCTCTGACGTCTGGGAATTCGCTCTGACATCTGGGAAAGGGTCGAATACGGCTTTTCGTTGACGGCGGTCTGGCGAGGGAGGCATGATGAGTCCCGGAGTGCTCGTTCGGCTTTTTGTTTACGGCAGCCTGGTAGTTGGGCTTTTGGGGACCGTTGTCTATGCGACGTGGATGCCAGGTGGCACGCCCAACAAAAATCAAACAAGAGGCTCCGTGGCCTCCGATCAAGAGCGTTCTGGAGGACGTTTGCGACCGAATGCTTCAGCGGCCATTTCAGCGCAGGAACTGAGGAAGGACGTCACCGTGCTGGCGGAGGAGATTGGCGAGCGTAACGTTGCCATCCCGAACAATCTCGCGCGAGCGCGGGACTACCTTCTTCGTGAGCTCGAGGCGCTGTCATGCGGCACTGGGAGACGGGTGCGACGCGAGACCGTGACGTCCGACTGGGGGGACTCGCAGAATATCGTGATGGACTGGGGTCAGACAGATCCCAGGGAGCCTCGTGTCGTCGTGGGGGCGCACTACGATACTCATCCGGGGACCCCAGGCGCAGACGACAATGCTTCGGGTGTGGCGGTCACCTTGGCAATGGCGAGGAGATTTTGCGAGCGACGGCACCACCAACACGAGGCAGCCGTCTCCCCACCGCGGGTTTCTCGGAAAGGGGAGAAGGAAAGCCCGGAGGAGAGCAAGAAGGCCCGAGCGGCGCCGGCGAAGGGAGCTGCCGCCCTGCCTCTTTCATTCGTATTTTTCACCAACGAGGAACAACCGTTTTTTCAATCCGATTCGATGGGGTCCGTCGTGCGGGCCAGGTCGATGCGTCGCGCCCGTCGCAAGGTCAAAGTGATGATTTCGGTGGAATCGGTCGGGTACTTCTCGAAACGGAGCGGATCACAGAACTACCCTTTCCCCATAGGCCTTTTCTATCCATCAGAAGGGGACTTCATTGCGTTGGTCGGCAATTTGTCTTCGGCATCCGAGGTGCGGCGTGCAGTGAAGGCATTTCGGTCGAGCGCCGTCCCGTTGAGGGCCGAGGGTGCAGCATTGCCGGAGGGCCTTCCTGGTGTCGGCTGGTCCGATCATTGGGCCTTCTGGCAGGAGGACTACCCGGCGTTGATGGTGACCGACACGGCGCCCTATCGAAACGCCAACTATCATGAGCCTACGGATGTGGCTGCGACGCTCGACTACGACAAGATGGCCCAGGTGGCTGTCGGCCTCGAACGGGTGATCGACGAGTTCCTCAAGTAGGGAAGGCCGCGGCCGCATCCTTTTTGTCAGTCTCGCCGATGTATCTTCCGTGCGCGGCTGCGAGGGGTTCCTCGACGGGGTTTTTGGCGAGATCCTCGGTGTTTCGACGAGAAGTTCCTCGACGGGGTTTTTTGGCGAGGAGTTCCTCGACGGAGTGTTTCTCAGCCAGTTTCCCCTCGGTGGTCCATCGATTTTGGCAGGGGAAGGGAGGAGCCATGGATCAGGAACTGGGTCCTGGTGCTCGCAGCCGGTTGACAGCGTCCTGTGCTGGCGCCTACTCATCGGTCTCGCGGCACTGCACCTCTAGCTCAGCTGGATAGAGCAACGGACTTCGAATCCGTAGGTCGTAGGTTCGAATCCTACGGGGTGCGCAGCAAAAAACCCGGTCCCGAATGGGGCCGGGTTTTTGCGGCGCGCCACCTGAAGGACAGCGGTTACAGCGTAGGTTCGAGCCGGAGTGCCATCGCGTCGATTGCGGAACGGACGTACGTCCGTGAAGCTCGACGATTGCACGGAGACCTACGGTTCGACGAGCCCCTGCGAGTCGAAAGTCGCGCAGCGACTAGTGCTGCGACCACATAAAAGTGGTCGGTAGGGAGA
>CAYTRQ010000644.1:0-2748 GCA_964440025.1 uncultured Polyangiaceae bacterium
CCCATCGCGTGGAACCCCTTGTCGACGAACACGGTCGTTCCCGTCATTCCGCTCGCCAGAGGGCTCGCGACGAAAGTCACGACATTCGCCACCTCGTCTTGCGTCAAGCGTTGCTGAATCGGAGCGTGCTGCTCATAGTGGTCGATGTACTCTTGAATGATGCCGGTCGCGCTCGCCGCCCGACTGGCAAACGGTCCGGCGGAGATCGTATTCACCCGAATCCCGTGGCGTCGTCCCGCCTGATACGCCAGATACTTGGTGTCGCTTTCCAGAGCAGCCTTGGCCGAGTTCATTCCTCCGCCGTACCCGTGAATCACCTGCTGTGAAGCCAAATAGGTCAAGCTCAAGGCACAGCCGCCTTGCCTCATCAATGGCCCGAACTTCGACACCATGCTCACCATCGAATAAGCGCTCACGCTCACCGCAGCAAGGTACCCCTTGCGGCTGGTATCGATGACGTCCTTGGCCACTTCGGGACCGTTGGCAAGGGAATGGATCAGAATATCGAGGGAATCGTCCCCAAAGTCCCTTTGCCAATTCGACGCCAACCCAGAGATCGTAAAATCCTCACGTTCCGCATAGCGCTTGTTTGCCTTCACCTCCTCAGGCACGTCCTCCATGGCGTCGTAGGCGGCATCGAGAGGATAGATTTTCTTGAACTCGAGCAGGCTGCCGTCGGAGAGTCGGCGAGCGGCATCCAATTTTCCCCGCTTGAGCATCGTCTCGAAGATCCCCATGGCAGGAGGCCATGAGGCAACCGTGACCTCCGCGCCACATTCTGCGAGAGATTTGGCGATCGCGAAGCCAAAACCAGTAGCATCTGCCACGCCGGCAATGAGAGCTCGTTTTCCGCGAAGATCGATGGTCGTCATGGTCGAGGTCTGTTTTTTCGTCGGACATGGCCTCCCTGGCAAGGGCATTGGCTGGGTTTTTTACGCTTTTTCCACCGAACAAGCGCTTTGACAATGGCCTCGGGCCGGGTGAAGTTTCCGCCCATGGCCCAGACGGAAGCCTTGACTGCCCTTGAGCCGGGAATGAAGCTCGTTGTTGGCGGCAATCGGACCATCACGGTCGATTCGGACTTGGCTCGTGCATTTGGGCCAGGCGACTCGCTCGCTCTCGTGGAAACGACCGGCGAGGTCCTGCATATTCCCTCAAGGGATCGAGAAGTCGCCACCAGCGCAGTGACGCAGGCCGTCCGAGCATTCGACAAGATGCGCATGGTCAAAGACTCGCAAATCAGTCAGTTCTTTGACTCATTTGCCCACCACCTCGAGCGCCCCGATCTTTGGGCAGAGGTGGCGCGAGAAAACGCGCAAGACGTCGAACGGGCCCAGGCTCGGGGGCGTTCCACAACTCGCCTGAAAGCAACGGAAAAAATGCGCCTCGACATGATCGAGGGCTTGCGCGGGTGGGCCCGTGCGAGCTCGGTACGAGGACGAGTCTTCGAAACCGTGGATCATGGCTCCTGGCGCGCCGAATTGGTCGGCGCAGAGCTCGGCGTCGTTGCCTTCGTCTTCGAAGGTCGCCCTAACGTCGTCGCCGATGCCACCGGTGTGCTTCGCAGCGGCAATACGGTTTGCTTTCGGATCGGCAGTGACGCCCTGGGCACCGCCAAGAAAATCCTCGAGCTCTGTACCCGACCCGCCCTCGAAGAAGCTGGCCTCCCCGAAGGAGCGGTCACCATCGTCGATAGCACGGCTCACGCAGCGGGGTGGGCGCTCTTTTCCGATCCCAGGTTAGCCCTCGCCGTCGCGCGAGGCAGCGGCCCCGCTGTCGCCTCCTTGGGAAGCCTCGCCCAGAGCGCAGGGATCCCCGTCAGCCTCCACGGGACAGGCGGGGCGTGGCTCGTCGCCAGCTCCAGTGCCTCCTCGGAAAAGTTGCAACAGAACGTCTTCGACTCCCTCGATCGCAAGGTGTGCAATACGCTCAACACCTGTTGCGTGGTTCGTTCCGCAGCCGAGCGCCTGATTCCTTCGCTGCTGGAAGGCCTGCGCCGCGCCGGGGAGCGGCGAGGCACGACCTTCAAGCTCCACGTGGCAGAAGGAGACCAGGCGCATGTACCGCCAAGTCTTTTCGAAGAAGATGTGGAGATCGGTCGCGCGGCCGGCCCGGTGATCGAAAAGCAAGCAGAGCTCATCGCTGGCGACCGGTTGGGACGAGAATGGGAGTGGGAAAATACGCCGGAGATCACGCTGAAGGTCGTCGAATCGGTCAGTGAAGCCGTGGAACTCTTCAACGCGCAAAGCCCTCGCTTCGTCGCATGCCTGCTGAGCGAAGATTCGACCGAGGCGCAGAGGTTCTATGATACGGTCGATGCTCCTTTCGTCGGAGACGGCTTTACCCGCTGGGTCGACGGTCAGTATGCCCTGAATCGGCCGGAGCTCGGCCTCTCCAACTGGGAACGGGGACGCCTTTTTGGCCGCGGTGGCGTGCTCAGCGGCGATAGCGTGCTGACGATTCGAACGCGCGTCACGGGCACGGACAGCGGACGCCCGAAGTAGCGTCTCTGCTCGTCGATCTCCGCAAGACAGCGCCTCTGCTTGGACCTGAAGAGCCGGCGAGAAGGCCCGACCAAGGCGCGCAGAGGAACGCACGCCTTTTAGGTCACGATTTGCATCAGATCGACAATTCCTGTGGCATCCGGACGAAAGGCGCGCAGAGGAACGCACGCCTTTTGAGAGAGGAATGAGTCTAGTGCCTCGGCAACTCACGTTTCGAGCGGTTTCGAAGCACTCCCAGAAGTGG
>CAYTRQ010000645.1:0-2747 GCA_964440025.1 uncultured Polyangiaceae bacterium
AGCTCGATCTCTTCGCGAACTCACTGGAGAGACGAACTGGTGCCGAAGATCTGGCTTCCGCCATCCCGAGCAACGGCGTCGCCTTGTAGGACCCGAGCGACCTGCTGGTGATGACGAGATGCGGCCTCGATGGCCTCGATCAGACGCCCAGTGTGGAGCGCTGCCCCAGCGAGGGCACCGAGCATCTGCAGGAACCGATCATCGAGCGCGTCGAATGCTCCCGGCTCGAGCGCATCTGCCGTGAGCACGCCGATGACGTTCCCCCCTTCGACCAGGGGACAACCCAAACACGCATGCACATTGCGCGTGGCGTCGGGATTGGCGAGGAGCAGTCCATCGTACGGATCTGGCAGCGAACTATCCGCAGGAAAGCGGACGGGCGCCTTCCGGGCGACAACAACGTCGAGTCGTGGGTGCTGTCGGCGGGAGAAGCGCCGCCCCTGGACCTCTGGCGCCAGACCATGCGTTGCGACGGGAACCAGGTCGTCACCAACGAGCGAAAGCACAGCCGCTGCGTCACATGGAATGGCTCGCCGCACTGCTGCCAGAAGACGAGTGAGCCGATCTTGGGAAGCCAGTGATGCAGTCAAGTCGATCGCGATCGACAACAGTGCGTCCGCCCCTCCGTCAGACATGATATTCATAACAATGTTATCGTCGCAATAACCATATGAGTACCATTATCATAACTTTCGCCATGCCGCTCGGGAAAAGACAGGCGCAATTTCGTGGCACGAATCGTGCGTAATCAGGGCCGAAGGAGAATCATGATCGACACGAATCAAACCCTCGGCCAGCTCGCGACCGCGCACCCGGCTGCGACGCATGTGTTCTTACGCCACCGACTCGACTTCTGTTGTGGCGGCGGTCAGAAGCTCAGCGACGCCTGCAACAGAGCTGGCCTCGATCCCGATGCCATCGCTTCTGAAATCGCCATCGAGGGGGAAACGCAGCCGCTCGACCGGTGGGATAACAAACCCCTGCCCGACGTGATCGAGTTCATCCTCGCGCGTTACCATGAGCCCCTTCGAAGGGATCTCCCGGTGCTCATCGAAGCTGCAACGAGAGTCGAACGCGTCCACGGGAAGAAGGCGAGTTGTCCGCGTGGTTTGGCTTCGAGCCTCGAACAGATGGGCGCGGAACTGACGCAACACATGTCGAAAGAGGAGCAAGTGCTCTTCCCGGCGATCATTGCGGGCGGTGGAGGTGCCCAGGTGCAAATGCCCGTCCGCGTGATGATGCAGGAACATGACGACCATGGCGCGAACCTTCGTCGCATACGTGAGCTCGCGACGGACTTCACCCCCCCTCAGGAGGCGTGCGCGACGTGGCGAGCTCTCTATTCCGGCCTCGAGAAGCTCGAGTCCGAGCTCATGGAGCACATCCACCTGGAGAACAACGTTCTCTTTCCACGTGCGTTGAATGCGTGATGACCCTTCGCGCAGTCGACCCTCCGCGATCATGTGCTACGCCGACGAGTAGGAGGAAAGATGAATGACATCCTGAAACGCTTTTACGTGGACGTTCGATGCGACCAGTGCGGAGACTTCACAGTTGGTGCTGATGTCGTCGCAGAAAGTCAGCGTTTACTCGCGGACGGGTGCCCTGGTTCAGAGTTCGAATGCCCTCCCGAATTGTTGGCGAACCTCCTGGAGCCGACCTATTTGGAATCGCTAAAGAGGGATGGGAGCAGTCCGGGGCGAGCCAACGAAATCGTGGTCCGGCAGGTCTCTCGTGGTCATGCGCTGCGCGTCGCTGTGCGCCCCATGCCTATGCCCGACACTCGCAACCTTTCACGATGGGAAGACGATGGTGGCTCCATCCCCATGCCGCCACGGAACCACTCATGCTGATCGGGATATCCGCCCAGCGCAAAGACGAAGCACGAGACTTGGTCGACCTTCTGGGGGAGTGTCATGTACGCATCCGGCGTTTCGTGGAGCTCGCCCACGAGGCTGCGATACGCACAGACGCGCCGGCCGACCAAGTGAGCCAGGCTTGTGCCGATGTGGAACGCTACTTCATCGAGGCTCTTCCCTTACATGTCGCCGACGAAGAAGAAAGCATTGCGCCTCGCCTCAAAGGGTTGTCTCCTGAGGTGGATCGCGCGCTTGATGATATGACACACCAACATCAACAGCATTCTCCCACGCTTGCGGAATTACTCCGCGCGAGCGCAAAAGTTCGAGCCCAGCCGAACCATCCAGGCACGCGAGACGATCTCGCAAAAGTCGCGAAGGATTTGCAGATCGAGTTCGAAGAACACCTGACCCTCGAAGAGACCGTGATCTTTCCCGCGATCCGCGGGCTTCTTCCCCGCGAAACTCGCGACCTGATCGTCGATGAGCTTCGGAAGCGGCGCCAACCGGACCGACTCAAAAAACCGTCGTCGACCAATCAAAGCCAGAAAGACGAATGATGAAAACGCCACCCACATCACCGGACCACGGGGCGATTTTCGACCTCGATGCCGTTGCCAAAGAACTACGCGCCGAGGAGCAGTACGTTCGCGAAGGCCAGGCCTCACGAACGCTGATCCGAGCCTCGGACCTTCGCCTCGTAGTCGTCGCCCTGGAAGCCGGCAAGACCATCTCCGAACATCATGCCAGGGTGACTGCGTCGGTGCAGACCCTGTCTGGCCACATCCGCCTGCAGCTCCCGGAGCGCAGTGTGGATGTGCCAAAAGGACAGGTCTTGGTGATGGGCGCCGGCCTCGCCCATGACGTCTACGCCGAGTCCGAGAGCGC
>CAYTRQ010000646.1:0-2740 GCA_964440025.1 uncultured Polyangiaceae bacterium
CGGGTGGAAGAAACCGGTGGGGCCATCGACATCCTGCTTCAGGTGCTGGAGCATCTCGAAATACAAGAGATGAGTTGTTGGTTTGATCGACCTGTGTCGAACAGTGCTCGAACTGCGACGTTGTTCGAAAACCGGGCCAGAGAGAGAGGGAGAGTTGTCGAGGCGCGCTGTGTTGCGGATCCGGACGGCGTCATCGCCGGGTTGGGACACATTGCAGTGAGTTCTGACCGTTGGATTTTGGAAAGAAGCCGGTGGTTTGACTTGAGCAGTTGGGCGGCGAATCGTCGTGCCGAGTTGAACTCAGAGCTTTCTGTCGAGCTTCCCGAGCCGTGGATTGTCGATTTGAGCAGATGAACGCCCCTGAAAACCCGCTCGCCAGAGCCCACGAGGGGAATTCGTCGCTGTCTTTTTACACGTTCTCCCGTAACGCTCGTGCTCTCGGGTTGGATTGGGTAGGCTCTTTCAATGGAATTTTCGTCCGGTCTGCTTGTCATCATTTCGGTTGTCGTCGTGAGCGTGATGGCCTTTTCGAACCGGGACCTCATGGATCGATTTATCTTGATCCCCCCAAGGGTGTTCAGGAAGGGGGAGTTCTATCGACTGCTCACGGCAGGTTGGGTTCATGGGGATGGCGCGCATCTCATTTTCAATATGTTGAGCCTCTACTTCTTCTCAGGTTACGTCGAGAAGTCCTTGGGGACCGTGCAATTTCTCGTACTCTACTTTGTCTCCGTGGTCGTCGGATTCGTGCCCACCGTGGTTCGCCATCGCAACCGTGGTAACTATCGTTCATTGGGAGCTTCTGGCGCTGTTGCCGCCGTGATCTTCAGTGCGATCCTGATCAATCCCGGATTGAGTATGTATTTGATGTTCATTCCAATCCCGGTTCCAGGTTGGTTGTTTGCGATCGTCTACTTGGCCTACTCCGCGTACAGCTCACATCGGGGAGGAGGTAACATCAATCATGATGCACACTTTGCTGGGGCGGTGTGTGGTGCGGTCCTGACGTTCCTGATGGCGCCGGCTCAGGTGGAAAACGGCGTCCGAGCCTTGCTCGGCTGACCAATCGGTTCCGAAGTCGGGTCGCGGGTTTCGACACAACGGCCCAATGATCGCTTCGCCCGGGCCTTTTTATGGCTCTGGGGCGTATTTCCTCGGCCTCCCTACGTGTTCAGGTGTGCCTCCATGGAATCTCATGTGCTCTCTGGTCGCTTTGAGGCTTCGCTCGAATGTGAGCGCGCTTTTGTCTTCGATTTCGGGGTAAGATCGCAAGCTGAGCGTCGATTGGACCTATTGGAACAACTCTCTAGACAGCCGTGAGAGAGCCCCCTACTTTAGCTCGTGAGTCTCTTCTCCACCTAGGCTAGTTCTCGGCGCGAAATCCCGCTTTTTCGGCACCCCCTTTGGGGTGAGGGGTTGCCGAAGCCGCTCCTCTCGCTGGTTTTTGCCTCAACAGTTTTGTGTCTTGTTGGTTCGCATCCTTTTGTGGATGCGAACTAGGCCAACGATGTGGGTCGTTACCGTCTTACCAGAATGTACTTCGTCATTTCCGAAGGCTCGCTTCCGCGCTCTCGCGCGCGAAGTGCCGTCAGCTGGGGAGGGGTCTTTTTCAAGTGTTTCGATGTGGAGGCCTTCGAGTCTTCCCTTTGTTGTCTTACCTCGAGCGAATGCGAAGTGCCCGGATGGTGAACGAGAGTGACAAACGGTTCCGCGCCGTTTTCGAGGGGGCACTCGATGCGATGCTCATCGCTAACGATGCTCGGCGGTATGTGGATGGAAATGGGGCAGCCTTATCGCTTTTGGGGGTTGGAAGAGACGAACTGCTGCGTCTTCGTATCGAAGATATTGCTCGGCCACAAGACCGGGATGGTGTTCGGCGGGCATGGCCGTTGTTTCTCGAAAATGGATCGAGCGAAGGGGAATTCTCGATTGTCCGTCCCGACGGCGAGCTCCGCCGTGTGGAATTCCGGGCCACTGCTCGCATTTCACCGAACCGCCATTTATCCGTACTGCGTGATGTCACCGAGCGTCGGCGCACCGAAAATCAGCGGCTCCAATTGGCTGCTCTCGTCAATTCCGCCGCCGATGCGGTTGTTGGTTTGACGTTGGAAAGTACAATCGACTTTTGGAGTCCCTCGGCAGCTCGTATGTTCGGGTATAGGGAGGAGGAGGTGTTGGGCGAGTCGGCTCATCTACTGAGTCCCCAGGCGCAGTGTGACGAACATCAAGAGATGTTGACGCGCGTTCTTCATGGGGAATCGATTCGTGATCGCGAAACGGTCTGTCAGCGCAAGGACGGGACGACTCTTGTCGCGTTGATCACCGTTTCTCCGGTGCTCCGGGAGGCACGCATTGTGGCGATCTCCGCAATTGTCCGGGACATCACCGAGAAAAGGTCCCTGGAGGCACAGCTTGCCGTGAGCGATCGCATGGCTCAAGTGGGGACTCTCGCAGCGGGCGTAGCTCACGAGATCAACAATCCATTGGCCGCGGTAATTGCTAACCTGGAAGTCTTGGTTCAAGCACTTTCCAGTGACGAGACAGAAGGCGCTAGCTCTCTGAAACCTCCATGGCATACTGTATGCTTTTATGAGTCGGAAGAGTCGCTCGCGCAGCTTGTTTCGGATGAACTTGCAAGAAGTTGCCAGGCCGGCCACTCGGTATTGATCCTCTGCAAGGACGAGAGGAGAGACCCGTTTCTTGCGGGGCTATCCGCAAGAGGAGTCGACGTCGATGGGTT
>CAYTRQ010000647.1:0-2737 GCA_964440025.1 uncultured Polyangiaceae bacterium
AAGAAGGCATCAGCGAAGAAGGCGAGCGTCAAGCGAGGGGCAACGAAGAAGAAGGAATCACTCAAAGGGACGGCATTGCCCAAGGACGAACAAGCCTTGGGAACGCAACCGGCACCCTCTGCCAAAGACAAGAAGCAGGCGGAAAGGGCAACAACACAAAGGGCAGCGCAGAAGGAGGAGGCCGCTCGTGAGCGGGATCGGGCTCGAGTGGCGGCAGCTATCCAGAAGGCTGAAAAGGAAGCCGAAAAGGCGGCGGCGCGGGAGGAAGCTCGAAGAGCGCGGGAAGCGCGTGCTGCAGAGAAGACGCGTCGGCGGGAGGAAGCCAAAAGAGCTCGCGAAGAACGGGCCGCCGAGAGGGCCCGAGCAAGAGAGGAGAAGCAGCGGGCTCGCGCGGCAGCCAAGGAGGCCGCGCAGAAGGCTCGTGCCGAAGCCAAAGAAGCGCGAGAACGGGCTCAAGCCGAGGCGGCGGCTGCAAGGCACCGGGCAGCTCAGGCCAAGGCGGAGCAAAAGCGCCGTGGGAAGGCGTTGCGTAAGGCTCTTGCCGAGTGTGGCCGTCAGCAGACCAAATGTTGGGGAGCCTCACTCCCCCATCTCATCGAGACGTTCCTGCATGTGCTGGGTCGTCGTCCTGATGTTTTTGTCAGCTTCGATCGGCGGGGGCCTGCGATGACTGAGGAGGAGCTCCTCGCCTACGAGGACCGTGATTTTCCCGTTGCTGTGTTGGCCTGGTATCATCAGATTGGACCTCGAGAGTTTGGTTGGGGATTCGAGTCCTCGAAGGATTCACCGACTGGCGAAACTGAGGGCATTTTGCGGCTTCCCACAATCGACGAACTGGAAGAACGTGCAGTCGGCGGCGCGGCACCACCGGGAGCGAGCCGGTTCGAACACGATTTGATCGACGGGCTAAAAACCGCTTTTCTCACGAGCGAACGTGGTGAAGGATCTGCCAACGGCGAGGCGGAACCAACTGACAGCGTTGCTCGACTTCAGCGTTTCCAGGAGGCTTCCGTTCCTCCGTTCACCTCCCACGAGGAAATCCTTGCCGAGCTTGAAGCGCTCCAGGTCTCTTCTCGAGAGGCGCGGGCTTTGATCCGTGTTTTGGGCCCTGAGGCAAGGATACTGCTTCATGCCGGCGCGACGGAGGAGGGGCGGAGGCGCCAAGAGATTCTCCGCAGTGCGGAGTTTCGGTCTTCGGAGGAGGTCGACGCTTTCCTCATTGCAAAAATGAACGCGGGCGTGCCTATCGCAAAGGCTCCGTGGCAGGCCGCGCTTCGAGCGCACCAGGCCTTTCTCGAGGCTGGAGGTGGGGGAGGCAACTGGATCCCGAGGTTTTCTTTCGGGCTGCCTCGCTTCATTGACGAGTCTGGGGACGAGGGCGAAGCACTGCCAGATGCTCCCGGTTCTGGGCGTGCCGTGGTTCGGTTGGAAAATCTCACAGGCATCTCTTGCCAAGGGGTTCGATTGGCGTTCGCGGATCTCTGCGGAGTTCGTGCCGACGAGGTCAATTTTTCCAAGGCAGATCTCTCAGGATGTGCTTGTGCTTATGGGCGCTTTGAAGGTGCCAATTTTCAGAAAGCCGATTTATCGGGTTGCGACTTTACGCGCAGCCGCTTGTCTGCCGCGGATTTCCGTGGCGCGAACCTCACGGAGACCAATTTCGAGGGAGCGGATCTCCGCGCCGCCAACTTCCGAGGTGCTACCGTTGTTGGAACCAAATTTGGTGGAGCCAACGTGCACGGCATCAAGTATTGAGCCGGCTGGGGGAAGTCCGGCGCGGATGTTCTATTCCGGGCCACCGTCTTGGATGTTCCAACCGAAGTCGTCGGTCAGTTTTTGACGAGCAGCGGTCGCGGCGGTGCTGTAGGTCGCGTCACCGCCACCAAACGAAACGCCACCTTGCAGGTCGAGTTGGGACCATCCGAGGAGGAGCGAATCGTAGTTCTCGGTGGAGAGAGCCGATCCGGAAAACATGCTGTTCATATGGGCTACGCTCGACACGTCCCAGTTTCCGATGTTTTGGTTGAACGATTCGGTGCCAGAAAACATATAGCTCATGTCCGTTACATCCGACACGTTCCAATTGCCAATATCCTGGTTAAACGAATTGGCGCTAAAAAACATATAACTCATGTCCGCCACGCTCGACACGTCCCAGTTTCCGATGTTCTGATTAAATGAATCGGCTCCCCTCAGAGTTTCGCTCATATCCGTCACGCTCGACACGTCCCAGCTGCCGATGTTTTGGTTGAACGAAGCGGCGCCATGAAGCATTCCGCCTATGTCCGTCACGCTCGACACATCCCAGTTGCCGACGTTTTGATTGAACGAAGAAGCAAACTCGAACATGCCGCTCATGTCCGTCACGTTCGATACGTCCCAGTCGCTGATGTCTTGGTCAAAGTAGACAAGCCCAGAAGCTGCCAGTTCTCCTGCAAACATGTGACTCAAGTCTTCAATGTCGGATACGTCCCATAGGACAAGGCTGGGGGGGTCCACAAGGCTGGAGCATTCATAGAAAGCCCTCTTGAGGCTCGTGGTCATCTCCAATCCTGGCGCGTCGTTCGCAGAGAGAGTCAGGTTCGACGCACCCGAGAACTGCGCCTCGGTATCTCCGAGCACCAGCGGTCCAAAGCGCGAAATATCCGTGAGCTTGGCGGCGTTGGAGGTGTCATCCAACTTCCCTAGTGCTGCGACCACATAAAAGTGGTCGGTAGGGAGACCACTTTTCTCTGGA
>CAYTRQ010000648.1:0-2711 GCA_964440025.1 uncultured Polyangiaceae bacterium
GAGAGAAAAGTGGTCTCCCTACCGACCACTTTTATGTGGTCGCAGCACTAGCTCGAGGCACCTCGCACCCCACTCGCGCAAGCGGTTTTTCAGTCGAGCCCAGAGCGACAGGGAGGTGGTGGCAGGCTTGGGCAGGACGGTGAGTCCTTGCTTTTCGAAAAGCCGTTGGGCCCTCTGAACATGGAAGTCAGAGGTGACCAGTGCGACTGTCTCCACGTTGCGCTCACGGAGCAGAGCGGCTGAGAATTTTGCATTTTCGTAAGTGGTTCGGGAGCGCGTTTCGGTGACAATTTGTTGCTCCGCGATGCCTTGCTCCCCTAACCATCTTTTCATCACTTCTGCCTCGCTGTGGCCCTCCCAGCGGCGTCCGCCACTCACCAGCAGGGGAACCGCTTGTTGGTAATGGTTACTCATGAGCTTGTGGAGATCCAACGCTTGCTTGAGCCTTGACTGGAGCGCCCGACTGGGCCGATCCCCTATGGTGCGGCAGCCAAGCACCACGATGGCGCCGGCTGCGGCGAGAGGGTCACCTGGTTCGTTCCAACTCATTTGAGATGCTCTGCTCGTTCGCAGGCGAAAAAAAAAGGGTTTCAACAAGAAACACGGACGCATCGAACGAAACGCTGGAAGATGCTCGCCCGACTCGCTGACGAGTGAGCGACGCTTGACTCGCTGACGAGTGAGCGACGGCGGAGCCTTTCGAGGTTGTGAGATGTGCTCTAGGCTCTCATAGAAGCACACGAGGACACAAAGGCGCCGCGCCTCGGGCATAGGTTGTTGGAGTGGGGCGTCTTGCTGGACGACCCGGTTCTTCCTATAGCCTTTTTGCGTGCTCTGAGTGCAGAAAGCGCATCCTTCTCCATGCCCGACGATGACCAGAATTCCAGCCTTGCTGCGCAAAGCGAAGAGTCCCGCATACGGAGGGAGCGACGGAGAGCCCGGCGCGAGCAGCGCTTGATGCGGAGCCAGGAACAAAAGGCCTCCGAGTCGAGCAGAGCCTCATCCCGCTCCCCCCAGCGCCGGTCTCGGCACGCCTCCTCCAGGCGAGAGGGGCCAGCTCCGCAGGTGACGCCGCTGGGATTTCCGGACGGCTCCATCGATGAAGCGGCAGAGAAAGTCGTGCGCCGGCTCACCCGAGGTGGACATGAAGCGTACCTCGTTGGCGGATGCGTGCGCGATCTACTGGTGGGCAAGCGACCCAAGGACTTCGACGTCGCGACGAGCGCCCGCCCGGAGGAGGTCCGTGCGCTGCTGCGGAATTCCCGGATCATCGGGCGCCGTTTTCGTCTCGTGCACGTCCTCTTCCCGGCGGGTCATGTCATCGAGACGGCGACGTTTCGCCGGAATCCTCCGGCCGCGAGCCCTTCGGAGAGGGACGATTTGCTGATCCGCTCCGACAACTTTTTTGGGCAAGCTCACGAGGACGCGTTGAGACGGGACTTTACGATCAACGGGCTGTTCTACGACCTGCAGCGGGGTTCGGTTCTCGATTGGGTGGGCGGGATGAAACACATCGAGCAGCGGACCGTGAGTACGATTGGTGACCCGGTGGTTCGGTTTCAGGAGGATCCGGTACGCATGCTGCGTGCGATCAAGTTCGCGGCACGACTCGACTTCGGGATCGATCCCGAGGTCTATCACGCGGCGGTTCAGTGCCGTGGCAGTCTCGCCATGGCGGCGCGCCCGCGCCTTTCCGAGGAGATTTTACGTCTCATGCGCGGTGGCGCGGCGCACCGTAGCATATGGCTTCTTTGGGAGATGGGGATGTTGGACATCCTGCTGCCCGAGCTCGCGGTTTTTCTGGCAGACAGCAAGGATGACAGCATGGTGTGGCGATTGCTTGGAGAAGTCGATCGCCTCACTCGACAAACCGATGCTCCGCTGAGCGACGTCATGCTTTGGTCGGCTCTTCTTCTGGAGCCACTTCTCGAGGCGTGTCAGTCCGAGCCCGATCGGCTTCGCGCTGCGCGGGATTTCCTCGAACCGGTTGTCGAGAGGCTCAATGTTCCCCGCCGCATCGCCGACTCCGTGGAACGCATTGGCGCGATGCTGCCGCGCGTTGCCGAAGGAAAGGCCGCACGTTTCAAACGGAGCAGCTTGTATCCGATGGCCGTGCAGCTGCTCGAGATGCGTGGGGCAGCGGTTCGTCCTGCCGCCGAGACGAGTCGAGGCTCGCGCGCTTCCAAGCAAGGCAAAGCTCCGCGGCGGCGCCGCGATAAGTCGTGAAGGTGGCGTTTCTGATACTGGAGTCTCTCCGAGAAACGTTATTTTACGAGTGGGCCTCTCGCAGAGGAGGTCGCCTTGCAGAATCGAGCTCGCGAGAGTCGATCTCCGGAGCCTTAAGCGTTGAGCTCCACACGCAGGACTTGGCGTCCTACGATGAGATAATCGCCGTGGTCGACGGGGCGATCGCCCTTGACCCGCACATAGGTGCCGTTTTGTGAGTCGAGATCCGTGAGGGAAAATCCGTCGGCGTCCTTCTCGACGACGCAGTGCTCGAGGGAGACGTGGGGGTCGTTGCGGAGATTGACATCACAACCTTCCCGGCCGATGACGAGGCGCGTCCCTCGAGGGCAGTGTGTGAGCCCCGGGGCTCCTCCTTCGAGGATCTGCACCAGGCGAAAGGCGCATTCATGAGCCGGAGAAGCGTAGAAAAACGTTCCTGTGGCATCGGCGTCATCGGTGACCGTGGGCATGGGTTCGACGCGAAA
>CAYTRQ010000649.1:0-2701 GCA_964440025.1 uncultured Polyangiaceae bacterium
AAGAAGGAACCGCAACTCGTTTTGCAGATTGGGATGAACATGGCCGTGCCCATCGTCGATCTGGATATCGGCGAGGAGGCTCTTTCCTGCACGCTCAGCTTCAGCCGGCGTCCCCACTATTGCTACCTGCCGTGGCAGGCCATCTTCGGCCTGGTGGGCGAGGATGGCCGCGGAATGATTTGGCCGGAATCAGTCCCGCCCGAGGTGGCCTCCCGGGCTCCTGGCCGAGCGACCGCACCGCAGAAGGACCCTCCGCAGAAACGTCGGCGGGGCAATCTCCGACTTGCCAAGGATCCTGAGACGGAGCGAGCAAGTCTTGATTCTGCCGAACCAAGTGCTCGTTCTGAACAAGAGACCGATGGACCCGTTGGTGAGGAATCGGCGGGGACGAGGCGCAAGGACGATCCCGCCTCGGTGGCCGAGCAAGGGGTCGAAGCGACTCTGGAGAAGGATGAGTCCGCCGATCCTTCTGAAAAGGGTGGGACAGGACACTCGGGAGGCGGTCGGCGCCGCGAGTTACCGCCGTACCTCCGTGTGGTGAAGTAGCGATGTAGCTGGTTCGCTAGGACGCGAACTCACAAGCAATGAGGCGTTCAGCGTCATCATGCAGGTGAAAAGGCGCTTCGTTGCCCGCCCTCACGTTCACAGCCTCGCCTCCGTTGCTCGGTGCGATTGAAGTTAGGTGGCTTGCGGGGTTGACTGGACCAGCCGGGCGGGGGCTCATGGAGGGAAGGCTCGAAGGCCGAGCGGCTCATCGGGCGGAGGAGACGAATATGGATGTAGTCTGCGGTCGTTGTCGGGCCGAATATGATTTTGACGACACGCTGATTTCCGAGAAAGGGACAACGGTTCGCTGCACGAGCTGCGGCTACCAGTTCAAGGTTTTCCCCCAGGCGGGACGTACCGTTCCGGAAGTCTGGACGTTGACGCCTCAGGAGTCGGGCAAGGCGAGCGTGACCTATGAATCGCTGCGGGACTTGCAGCGGGCCATTCTCCGAGGTGACGTGGACGAGCACGATCTGCTGGCTCGTGGCGACCAGCCTCCGCGCCCTCTTCACACCATCCTGGAGCTAGCTCCTCTGCTCAGTCAGCCGCGCTCGCTCCCTCCCCCTGGGCGTTCCTCGACACAGGCTCCGGCCCAGGAGGCCTCGGGACAGTCGGGAACGCCACGGAGGGCGGGGCAGGCTCCTCAGGTCACCGGCGTAGCGGGAGAGAAACCCAAAAGGGCTCCTACGGGGACCGTGATCGGGCTGGCGGCGCCGCGTGTTCCTCGATTTCACGCTGCGACTCCGCCCGCGCCGGATCTGTCTTCACCTCCCCCAGTCGAGTCAAGGCAACCGCGAGAAGACGGCGCGCCAGGAGAGGCTGCGGAGACGTCTTCTGCAGCGACCGCGCACTCAAGCTCCGCGGAGGAAGCTGGAGAGCCAGCTGCGATGTCTGGGGGCATCGGCTCGACGGCTGCGGCCCCAGCTGCCACCTCAGCGACCGAGGGTGCGGCGCGGGAGGGTGCGGCGCCCACTCCGTCAAACGTGGGCTCCCAGGTTGAAGCTGAGCCATCCTCCTCGGCGCAGGGTCCGGGGGAGAAATCCCCGCCGCAGCCTCCGATTGAAGAGCCTGCTCAGGTTGCTGTGCCTCCTCCTTCAGTCGTCCGGGACACCCCGCCGTCGCGGGAAACCTCCACCGTCCGGAACACCTCTGCCGTTCGGCAGACCCGGCCGTCGCGGGAAATGACCCCGATCAGTCGCGCTCCGATAACAGAACGGGGGCGGGGGGCTCGCGGGGTGTGGTTGGTGCTCGTTGTCGTCCTCGGTGCAGGAGCGTTCTTGTTTTATGCGATTCGGGATCGGCTTCCTCTTGGAAAGCAAGAGGTGGCGGTTTCTGAGCAGCCTTCCGAGGCCTCGCCCTCCCCAGCAGCACTTCGGGCTGCCGAGGCAGCGATTGATTTGGCGGACGAGGCCTGGTTACGGGTCCGGCTGGTTCCCGAAAGCGAGCGGGCGGCCGCCGAAGCAGCTCTTGAAGCTCGTTTGCTCGCGGCCGAGAGACAGTTGGAGGAGCTCGACGAAGTCGCGAAGGGCGAAGACACCCAGAAGTCGCTTTCCTGGTTTCGGGTTCACCTGCTGCGGATGAAAGGCCAGTTGTCTCAGGCTCGAGCTGCACTGGCTCGCAACGCTGGAAAAGGGCCCGATGACGCTTATGGTCTGGCCATGCTCGATTTGGCAGACGAAAGCGCCGAGCGTCCTGATGCGGTTATCTTGAGTCAGCTCAAGGAAGCGGCCGCAGGACAGCGGGGGCGGTTTCAAGCAAGAAGTGCCTACATTTACGCCTTGGCCGTGGCCGGTCGTGTGGAGGATGCGAGAGCCGAGCTGGCGGCGCTTGCTCAGCTTGAAGGAGGAAAGGACGCACCGCTCTTCAACGAGTTGGACGATTACTTGTCGCGGATGGCCGAGGAGGGCGACAAGGCAAACGAGAAGGCAACTCAATGAACGATTCCCGACTTCAGGCACGATGGAAGCCCCTGAGTGAGCGAGTGCGAAATTCGCTCGGTCAAGGGCAAGCAAATCACGAAGACCGTGAGCCGAGCTCAGGCATTCGAGCGGACTTACAGCCCGTCACCCCATGGGGGGGGCGCAAAGACATCTCGAGTCGTTTAGCGCTGGGTGTGGCCCTGATCTCTTTGCTCGCTGCTTGCCGTGGGCGTCCT
>CAYTRQ010000650.1:0-2693 GCA_964440025.1 uncultured Polyangiaceae bacterium
CGCCCGCAGCGCAAGCGAGGAACGGCAGGAGTAAAGTCTGACTCAGTCAATGGGGGGCACCCCTACCTGCCGCCCGCGCAAGCGCATCGAAGAGTGCACGGATGTCGAAACGCTTCGCCGTTGGCTGCGTCATGCCGTCACCGGCTCCTCGAGCCGCCCTGACTCACTCCGAGGACTTCTCTGACGAGTCTGATGAGTCATCCTCTCGAACTTCCACAGAACTTGTACTTTGTTCTGAACCAGAGTATGTACCTCAGTACAAGACCATGGCGCTCACACGCTTCCAAAACCTCTCTCCCGAGCGAAGACAGGAAATCCTGCAGGTGGCAGCACACGAGTTCGCCGAGCACGGCTACGAGGGGACTTCCTACAACGAACTGTTGAAGAAGCTCGGCATGGGCAAGAGCCAGGCATACTACTATTTTTCTGACAAGAAGGATTTGTTCGTCACCGCGTGCGCCGCCTGCTACGAGGCCTTCTACGACGAGATCGCACTCCTGCCCGACCCGACCAATGCTGATGAATATTGGCAGACCGTGCTATCTCAGTACATTATTGGCTTTTCCTATCAACAACAGCACCCCATCGCCGCTCGCCTCACGCGGGCCATTGCGCGCTCGCCCCAACGGTTCGATTTGGCCATGGCGGTCATCATGGGCGAGGGCTCATCACGGGAGCTGTACCTGGAATGGATTCACTTGGGCCAGCGTTTAGGGGCGATCCGAAGGGACTTTCCAGATGACTTTCTCGTGCCATTTTGCCTGCAAACGTCAGCGCTCGTCGACTCTTGGTTTGCTGAGCGGGCCGAGAAAACGTCGACGGAGGAAACGGAGCGCTTGGCAGTGCGCTTCACCAGTGCTCTGCGACGCATGTTGGAACCAAGTGATTGAAGGGAATGCGCCTGACCAAGGATTGTTTGCCTCCTATCGGACGCAAGCCTTCGAAGACCACACGCTTCGTTTGTGAGTGGCGCACTCATCACGGACCGAGCTCAAGGACGAAAGTGACGAAGAAAAGGACGAGGAGGAAAAAGACATGAAAAGGGCAATCCAAGGCGTGCGACGCCTCGACGAAACGGGCCTGACAACACTTTTCAGGCTGGGCACGAATCTCTTGTACGGGGCCGAAGCGTATTTCGATCGCTATGGAGACACGTTTCAAGCAGGCGTGTTGGGGCGTCACTTCGTGTTCACACGCGATCCAGAGTGGATTTGGGAAGTCCTTTCTCGCAAGCAACACGCCTTCATCAAGGACAAGGCGACCAAGGGTATGTCTGCCTTGTTGGGCTGGGGACTCCTCACGATCGACGGCCCAATGTGGAAGCGTCGCCGTAGGGCTATGCAACCTCACTTCCAGCCACGCAACGTGAACGCCCTGATCCCTGTGATGCAGGACGAAGCTCAGCGGGAGGTCGTTTCTTGGCAACGTGGTCAAGTCGTGGATCTCCAAGCAGCGATGACGCGCATCACACTGCGTGTCGCATTGCGGGCGTTGTTCGGGGCAGACCCCGACCTCGTGCGTTCATTTGACGACAGCATGGCAGAGACCATGCGTTACTTCGCGGGCGTCTTGGACTCCCAAATGACTCTACCTACCTGGCTCCCCACACCACAGAATCGTCGCTTTCTGGCCGCTCGGCGCTTCCTTCATGCTGAGGTCGACCGCATCATCGCGCGGGCAAAGAAGGACGGCGCACCTGGGACGGTCCTCGGAGATCTACTCCAGTCGCGCGAGGCTCAAGAGCTATCGGACGTTAATCTGCGCGACGAGGCGATCACGATGCTGGTTGGAGGACATGAAACGTCTTCGCTGGCGTTGACCTACACCCTAGCGATGTTGGCCCATGCCCCACGGCAGCAGGAGCGCGTGCTCGACGAGACGAGCCAACCAGGAGGAAAGACCTCGGCATTAGGACGCGACTCGTCCGTTGCTCGGGTTCTTCTCGAAGGGATGAGACTCTATCCAGTGACTTGGGCTCTTGCCCGCGACGTGGCCGAGGAGGTGGAGATCCAAGGAGTGAGATTGCCTCCGGGAATCGAGGTGGTCATCCATCAATGGGCTGCTCTCAGGTGCCCCCGCTTTTTCGATCGCCCAACCGAGTTTCTCCCAGAGCGTTGGATTGCTCGACCCGCGTCCGAGCTGCCCAAGGGCCTCTACGTCCCTTTTGGGGGCGGCCCGCGTGTCTGCATCGGGCAGCATTTCGCCATGGTGGAAATGGCGATCGTGGTGGCCGAAGTTCTCGCGCGTTGTCGGCTGTCCCCAGCCTCGCCTTTTCCACCACCGATTCTACCGACGGTCACTGCCCGTCCACGTGAGAAAGTTCTGGTCCGAGTCCATCCGAACACAACACTGTCACCAAGTGGTATTTTAACTGAACGACCAACTCCGCGCTTCCAACCGCAAGGTCAGATATGATGTGACGATGAATCCAAGCGGCCTTAACATGAAACGGTGGCGAGGTCGAAGTTCAGAAACAAGCCCGGCTTCTGCGGAAAGGTCGCAAGACGCTCTGCCCTACACCCCGCCCCTCCGACTTGAGAGAGCGCGCGCTGCGTAGAAGACCGCATACCTGGAATCAGCATCACAAGTCTGGAATTCCGAGCGCCACACACCTGCGCCATTTCTAGAGAGGCGCTGCCGATGATAATCGGAGGCGTGGGGGCTTGTAGCCAGCCAAGCACTCGATCAACGTT
>CAYTRQ010000651.1:0-2692 GCA_964440025.1 uncultured Polyangiaceae bacterium
GCGTTCGACGGCGAAAAATGGGCTAAAAAGCGACAGGCGCCCGCCCTCGCCCCGCTCTGCCCTCGAGTTGCAGCTATATGTGCCCTACGCCATGAGCCATCAGCACCGCGAGCAGCGGGATAGTGCAAAGAAGCAGCATTTCCACCCGGATCACCATGGTGATGTGCTTGGGAACCTCGATCACTTCCGCAGGGTTTTTGCGGTTCTTCAAAATAAAGCGGGTGGGCGCCGAGGAGAGAATTCCCGTAAGAACGAAGAGCGTTACCTTGGTGTGAAAGACCCAATTGCTAGAATAGAATTCTGCCGGTTTGCCGACCCAAAACCATAGAATGACACCGCACAGCAAAGTGACGGCAGCCGCCGCGCCGTAGATGGCGTCGAATACCGCCATTCTTTTGAGCCAATGGTTTTCGATGCGCCTTTTCAAAAAAAGGTGCTCGATAGTGAGCATCGAGAGCATTGCTAAAATTCCAATGAAATGGAAATAGCGAACGATGAGATAAGACATATTTTCTTCTCGAAACTTGCGTCTCGACCGCTTTCGATGAGAACGCCGAGCCGGGCCTTTGGTCAGACCGTTGCGTTCCACTCGATGAATCCGGCGAGTGTGACTTTCTTCGGGATCGGCTTGGTGCCAGGGAGCGGACTGTGACTCTTGTCCAGCTGGTTCCAGCCGCAGCCGGGGAGTGTGCCCGCAGTTTGCCAGAGAGCAAGCCGAGCTAGGGAACAAGCCGAGCCGGGGAGCACCCCGGAGCGGGGAGCAGCCTGAAAAATGACATGGCTCCGCCCCCTCGCGGCCCTCACGAAGTGAGGCTTCGAAGGGCTTTCGGCGGCACCATCTCTGTCCTGGGCCTTCTTTTCTGGCTTTCGCGCGCTTTGCCTCCGCAAAACGCACTGCAAAAACCTTGTCGATCCTAGCCAGCCCATTCTTCTTTTGTTGTACTGCGGCGCCCCGGCCGGGGGAGGGCCGCGCCCAGGCGAGCCTTCCCTCCAACTGGGTAGGGCTTCACCCCGAGCCTGATCGGCACCGGTTCGCCTCATGACGGTCAGTTCTCGGGCTCCCGCTTCGAGCGGAAAGGGAAACGAACTATGTCAACTCCACCAGTCGCCTCCACCGGAACTTCAGAGGATGAAGGTAGCGTCCTTTTCATTATCTTGATCAGCTGCGTCGCCACCATTGGGGGATTTCTCTTTGGATTCGACAGCGGGGTCATCAACGGAACCGTCGACGGACTTCAGACCGCATTCAATTCGGACTCCGTCGGCACGGGGTTCAGCGTTGCCTCGATGCTTCTCGGCTGCGCTGCGGGCGCGTTCTTCGCCGGGACACTTGCCGACAAATTCGGGCGTCGCATCGTCCTGATGGTGTCTGCTGTCTGTTTCATCATTTCGGCCTGGGGTTCGGGGATCGCGGGCACATCCCCCGAGTTCATTGTCTATCGTGTGATCGGCGGTCTTGCGGTTGGAGCCGCTTCCGTGATGGCGCCTGCCTACATCAGCGAGGTGGCCAAGGCGAGCTACCGTGGACGCATGGCCACCGTGCAACAGGTCGCCATCATCGTCGGTCTGACCGCGGCCTTCGTCAGCAACTATATCTTAGCGGGAATATCTGGTTCAGCGCTGAACGAGCTCTGGTTGGGTTATTCCACGTGGCGCTGGATGTTTTGGGTCGAGCTGTTTCCGGCATGCTTCTTTTTCCTTGCTCTGCTCTTCATTCCAGAGAGTCCCAGGTTTCTGGTCGCTTCCGGGAAAAGTGAGGCCGGCAAGCAGGTGCTCATTCGCCTCTACGGACAAAAAGAAGGTCTCGAGAAGCTCGAAGAGATCGACCGCTCTCTGGCGGCGGACCATCACCGCCCCAAGCTCAGCGACCTCTATGACAAGGTCAAGGGACGCATCAGGCCGATCGTCTGGGTCGGGGTCGGCCTGGCCAGCTTTCAACAGCTCGTGGGAATCAACGTCATCTTCTACTACGGCGCAGTGCTTTGGCAGTCCGTGGGATTTTCGGAGAGCGACGCTCTGCTGATCAACGTCATCTCTGGAAGCGTGAGCATCGCCGCGGTCGTCGTTGCCTTGCTGCTCATCGACAAGGTGGGGCGCAAGCCCCTTTTGTGGATCGGTTCGGCCGGGATGGCTGTCACCTTGGCGCTTGCTGCCATCGCCTTTTCCACCGCAACGCTGGATGAAGCTGGCAATCCCTCTCTCAGCGACAGCATGGGTGTGTTGGCCTTCGCTGCGGCCAACATCTACGTGATCTGCTTCAACTTCTCCTGGGGCCCCTGCATGTGGGTGATGTTAGGAGAGATGTTTCCCAACCAGATCCGCGGCTCCGGTTTGGCCGTCGCTGGTTTGGCTCAGTGGGTGTCCAATTTCGCCATCACGATGACGTTCCCCATTTTGCTCGCATCCATTACCCTGGCCGGAGCGTATGCGATGTACGCGGTCTTCGCGGCAATCTCCGTCTTTTTCGTGCTCAAGTTCGTGCGCGAAACGCGCGGAGCGGAGCTCGAAGAAATGGAAGGTTGAGCCGGTTTTAGCAATGTAGCTAGTACGCGGCGCGAAATGGCCGCTTCGTCGCCCGCCCCTTCGGGGCGAGGGCGGACGCCTGTCGCTTTTTCCGGGCATTTTTAGCCGACGAAGAGGTGTTGCTTGTTGGTTCGCATCCTTTTGTGGATGCGAACTAGTGCCTCGGCAA
>CAYTRQ010000652.1:0-762 GCA_964440025.1 uncultured Polyangiaceae bacterium
CCGCCCTTGCCCCGAAGGGGCGGGCGACGAAGCGCCTTTTGTAGACGGGAACTAGGCTCGTTGAGCTCGCCCGACAATATGAAATTCCCCGCACAACAAAGTGGCCATCCAGCCGATGGTCGGCTAATAGAACGCCCGCGCACCCCTTCGGGCCCTCGAGATCCGTCGCCTCGCCCAGCGAAGCGGATCCGACCGCTATGATCGTCTCTTCCTCAACTCAGCTCTCACTGAAGACCCTTGGCTACGATGAATTTTTCTCCGCTCAGGCGGCGCAGCTCGATCCGAAGCTGATCGTGGGCCGCGTAGTAGGACAGCATCGCAGGGAGTGGGATGTGCTGCATGCGTCCGGTGCTGATCGCGCGCTTCTGGCGGGCCGCCGCTGGGATCCGGCGCGCGGCTCACGCAAAGATGAGGCACAACCAACCATTGGGGATTGGGTTGCCGTGCGCCCCCCGGGGCAAGGACATCCACCGGTTATCGAGCACATCCTCAAGCGAAAAACCGAACTCGCGAGGACATCCATGGCCCGCCGCGGCCTGCGCCAGGTCCTCGTCGCCAATGTCGACTTGATAGCGGTTGTTGCGGCTTTTTCGGCTCCCGCCGCGCAAGATTCCACCGCTCGCCGCAGCCTCCATCCGCGCCGCATCGAGCGCTATCTCGCTGCGATTCGGCCCAGCGGCGCCGCGGCAGTGGTCCTCATCAACAAGTCGGATCTCCATCCGAAGGCTGCCCGAGGACAGCCCGTTGCGGGCGTTCATTCTC
>CAYTRQ010000652.1:772-2681 GCA_964440025.1 uncultured Polyangiaceae bacterium
TGTCAGCGTGTTGGCGATCAATACCATGCGCCAGGGGGGGGTATTCCCCCTGCTCGAGCGGCTATCTCCCGGGAAAACCGTCGGTTTTGTGGGGCTTTCAGGAGTGGGAAAGTCGAGCATCGTCAACCTCCTGCTGGGTCAGGACGTCCAGCGAGTCGGTCCGGCACGAGCGGAAGACGGGCGCGGCCGGCACACCACGGCACATCGCGCCCTCTTCGTCAGCTCACAGAAGTTCCTGCTCATCGACACCCCAGGTATGCGCGAGCTGGCCCTGGCCGACGGGGAGGGCACCGATCTGGGCTCCTTCGAAGATGTGCTCGGACTCGCCCAAAACTGCCGATTTCGGGACTGCTACCACGAAAAAGAGCCTGGTTGCGCCGTACAGGCGGCTGTCCGCACCGGAAAACTCAACCCTGACCGGTTGCGGAGCTACCAGGAACTGGCCCAGGAAGCAAAGGCCTTAGCAGCTCCCCACCCGGCCCAAAGACCTCATCCTCGAACCAGAGGTCGGAAGCGTCCCCCTCCCCATTTTCCGGATTCTCTCGGTTGGAATGAGCAAGAATGATGAAGAAGAGTTGATCAGAGGAGTTGACAAGTCTCCTGGACATCACGAATATCGAAATCATAATAAGGGTGTCGCACCAACAAACTCCTTGGCCGCGGCATGCCACCGGTGATAGTTTCTGATGAGCCAAATCTCGGACGAGACGCCTCACGGGGCTCCTCACCGGGCTCTCTCAAGGAAACCAACCGCCGAGACCGGCAAAAATAAACGAAGATCCACGAATTGGCTGTAACGGAGGGACTCCTTCCCTCGTCAGGCACAACTCAAGAAAGGGAACAGATGGCTGCAAAGAAAAAAGCCTCAAGGGCGAAGAAAGCCAGCAAGAAGACAACTCGCAAGACGGCTGCCAAGCCTCGTGCGGCTTCTCGAGGCACAAAAAAGGCAACCAAGAAAAGGTCCACCAAGAAAAAGACTGCGCGGAAAAAGGCTCCCTCCCGACAGGTCAGCCCCTCAGGGGAAGTGATCCGGCAGGGTGACAAGGCGGCATTCGTCCGCGGCCTGCCCCGTAGTCTTCCCGCCAGCGAGGTCGTCGATCGGGCGGCCGAGAAGGGCATGGTGATGTCGAAGGCCTACGTGCACAACATCCGCTCTGCCGCCAATAAAGCGGCACGAGCCCTCATGGCAAAAGAAGGCAAAAAGACCGTCAAGGGACCCAAGCCGCGCCTGGAAAAGCAGTTCCGGGAGCTCGTGGTCACTCTTGGCCCTTCACGCGCCAAGAAGCTCCTCAGCCAGGTCGAGACCTCTCTCGCCATCGCTGCGAGCAAGAAGTAACCGGAGCAACCCGAACTTCTGGAGGCCGAGGCGTTTCAAACAAAGGGATGTCTCGGCTCTTGATCAGGCGCCCCCAATTGCAGTTTGTTGCAATTGGGGGTTTCCTGATCCAAGTCCGGCTGCTCTAAGTCCGGAGCTTCGCCCCGTTTTCCGACTCAGAGGTTGAACCAAAAACCAGCCGGAGCCGCCGGCTTCACACTCCACTTAGGTGGAAGCCTGGTGATATGGAAGCCGGACGACGCCCACTTCGACGCCAGAGAGCAGCTCGAGCCGGAGCGAATCCGGCCATGAGCGCATCAGCTGATTTCGCCGATCATCTCGGAGAGATACTGAGACTCGCCCACCTTTTCGATGAGCCCCAGGTGGGCTTCCAACCAGTCGACGGCCTTCTCCTCCTCGCGCAGGATCTTTTCGAAGAGGCTCCGTGAGCCATTGTCGCCCACTTGCGTGGCGGTTGCGACGGCTCGGTTGAGACGCTCCACCGCCGTCGACTCCATGGCGAGATCGCTTTTGTGCATTTCTGGAACGGTCTCCCCCACCTTGACCGAAAAAAGGCGCTGCATGTTCGGGACC
>CAYTRQ010000653.1:0-2675 GCA_964440025.1 uncultured Polyangiaceae bacterium
TCGGCCTTCTCATTGATTCGCCGTCACTTGGGTGAAGCCAACGTTTACTCGTTTGGGATCGGCAGTAGCGTCAACCGTTTCTTGATTGAAGGAATCGCCAAGGCAGGCCAGGGCGTTCCATTTGTCGTGACCGAACCTGGAGAGGCTCACCGGACCGCCAGGCAGTTTCGGGAGTATGTCAAAAACCCGGTCTTGACGAATGTGCGGGCCGAATTTTCTGGGTTTGATGCCTATGATGTGGAGCCCGAGACGATTCCTGACGTTCTTTCCGATCGGCCCGTGGTGCTTGTTGGCAAATGGCGGGGAGAGCCAAAAGGAAGCGTCACCTTAAGAGGGCATTCGGGCTCCGGGCGCTATGAAAAGCGCCTCGAAATTCAGAAGGCATCATCGGGTTCCCATCATACAGCTCTTCCCTCCCTCTGGGCTCGGAAGAAAATTGCTAGCCTGAGCGACTATTCTGGCTCGTCACTATCACCCTCTCGTCGAGCGAAGGTCGTTCGACTCGGACTCAAGTATCACTTGCTTACTCAGTACACTTCTTTCGTTGCGGTCGATACGACGGTGAGAAATACGACCGGTCGTGCTCGGAACGTCACGCAGCCCTCCCCCCTGCCACAGGGAGTGTCCAATCGATCGGTTGGGGGTGGAGTGATGGGGGCCGATGAGCCGCCCCTCACGATACTGTGGCTGTTTTTGCTGGTGCCGATGGGGCTGTGGTTGTTTCGAGCGAAGCAGCAGTGGGCTCAGTGAGAGAGTGCGAGATGCAGGAAGGATTCTTTGGATGGGGCGTGATGTCCTTGGGGCGGAGTGAGAATGCCTGGCGGGCAAAACGGTGGGGTGTCCGCGTTGGCTTTCTTCTGGTGTGCACTTTGCTTGCTTATGCGCTGAAGCGGTTCTATTCGCGTGCTCAGCCCGAGGAGCTGCTTTGGATGCTCGAGCCAACCAGCTACTTGGTCGAGAGGACGAGCGGCCTGGATTTCTTTTTTGAAACCGGTGTTGGTTTTATCAACCAGGCGGCGCTTCTGGCTGTCACCAAAGCCTGCGCAGGGATCAACTTCATGATTATCGCGGCCTGCGTCCTGGCTTGGACGTGGAGTCCGCTGGCCGTCAGCCTGCCGCGGGCAGCGCTGTGGCTGACGTTGGCATGGATCGTTGCCTATGCAGCGACGCTCGTGATCAATACGGCGCGGATCTTGGTTGCGTTGGAGATTCACGGTCCTCATCGGCTCGAAGGAACAGCGATCTATTTCGCTGGCTTGGTGCTACTGCACGCAATGGCTCTCGCTCTAGGGAACGCTGGCATGGTGCACCGAACCAATAGGGCCCGGTCAAAGGGGAGCAGAGAACCTGGTGATGTTGGCTGTTCCCTCGAGCTGCCGGGAGCGCAGCGAGCTTCCCGCTTCCCCTTAGGCTATCCCATGAAAAGGACATGGTTGGCTGGAGTGCCTGCGGTCGTGTACCTGGGGGTCACGTTGCTCGTCCCGTTACTCAATGGAGCGGTTGCGCGAGGTCCCTTCTTGCAACACGCCAGCGTGGTGATCGCTGTCACGACAGTTATCTCGGCGGTCTATTGGCACGCTCTTCAAAGACGGGAGCGGCTCGAGGAAATCGCTCTCAGGGGGAAAGCAACCTCTTGCCACGATTCCGCCTGAACGCCGAGACAACCGGAAAACGACGCTCCGCAGGTATGGAGCGAGGGCGAGCCAGTTGCAAAGGTGGAAACGCCTGGTTGCAAGCTCCGAGACAGGGCCAATCCCCGTTCGGCTGACTTGACGTACTTACGTACGTACGTCACCCTGAAAACCGTATGAAGAAGACCGCAACGGATTTGCGAGCTCATTTGTACGAGATCTTGGATCACGTGGCGACCACAGGAGAGCCGGTCGACATCACTCGAGGCGGTGTGGAGCTGAGTATCGTACGCCGAGCCGCGGCTCGGCGTGCTCGAAAGAAGCCGCGCGTCATTTCCGATCTTATCGTTGGAGAGCCCGATGACATCGTCCATGTGGAATGGCCATGGTCCAAGATGAGCGACTCATGATGAGGCGGGTCTGATGAAACTCCACCTGGACACCCATGCGGCCCTATGGATGGTGAGCGGTGACAGGCGCAGGCTGAGACCAGTCGCAGGCCGATTGAAGCGGAGTGATCTTTTTCTGTCACCCATTGCCCTGATCGAAATGGAATTCCTTCGCGAAATCGGCCGCCTTCGAGCTGTGGTGACAGACATCTGGGCCATCCTTGCGGAGGATCACGGCGTCGCCGAGGCGCCCGGGAGGATTCATGATCTGGCTCGGCAAGCTCGTCCGCTCGCATGGACTCGCGATCCGTTCGATCGCCTGATCGTAGCGCATGCGCTGGCACATGACGCACAATTGCTCACTGCAGACGAGACTATCTTAGAGCATTGTGCCGATGCGTGCTGGTCGTAGCTTCGTGCCCTCGTTGCCTCCTCCCCCGGTGCAGTGGATACGGAGATGCTGGCCGCCTTCGACCCCAGATCCCGGCCGAACATGCACTCGACGCCATCCAATCGGGGATGATTTTTCCCCCGCCATCACCGCAAGGACGTCACATCGCAGAGACCATTCAATGTCTCAGCAATTTGTCAGCCTTGCTAGCCCCTAGTGCCTCGGCAACTCACGTTTCGAGCGGTTTCGAAGCACTCCCAGAAG
>CAYTRQ010000654.1:0-2669 GCA_964440025.1 uncultured Polyangiaceae bacterium
AGGCGACGATGCGGCGTTTCACCAGCACCGGGTCCGGGCCGGTTTCCCCTGGTACGGCATCGATCTCGACGAGTCGAATTTGCCGCAAGAAGCCGACCGCAACAAACAATCGATCTCATTCACCAAGGGCTGCTACTTGGGCCAGGAAGTGGTCTGTATGCAGGATATGCGCGGGAAGGTGAAGCGGCGGCTCGTGGCTCTGGAGTTCGAGGAGCCGGCGCTATCGAGGAGCTCGAACGAGGCGAGCGGCGTTGAGGACGATCGCGCACCCGGGCAGGAAAACTCGATAGCGGTCGTTGGATCTGAGGGAGCGTCCGTGGGGCAGGTCAAGACAAGCACGGAACAGGCCGCCATTGCCAGCCTTCAAGCGCCCGCCTACGAGCCGGGGACTCGAGTTTTCGTTGCTGGGAGGCCGGCGGTCGTTGCCAGTTTGGGGCCGGCTGGGCGTCCTGATAACCTCTCGAGATGAGTGGAGATCGACTCGGTGGTGAAGGCGCGGCTGGAGGCTCGCGCCGAACCGGTTGTGGCTATCGCGTCTGTGAAAGCGCTTTGGGCTTGATAGCTGGAACGCCACTCGTCCGTCTGGCGCGTCTGAGCCCTTCCTCCGGTGCCGTGATATGGGGAAAATGTGAGTTCTCCAATCCCGGGGGTAGCGTGAAAGATAGGGCTGCCTTAGGAATGATTCTTGCTGCCGAGCGAGACGGTCTACTTCCTGCGGGAAGTACGATTGTCGAGGCGACGAGTGGGAATACCGGTATCTCCCTTGCCATGATAGCGGCATTGCGCGGTCATCGGTGCATTTTGGTGATGCCCGAGGATATGAGCATGGAGCGCCGCTACATCTTGCGAGCCTATGGCGCGGAGATTGAACTCACTCCTGCCGGTCAGGGGATGGCTGGCGCTGTTCGCCGAGCTCAAGAGGTTGCTCGAGACACAGCGAGCACTTTCATGCCAAGGCAATTCTCCAATCTCGCCAACCCAAAAAGTCACGAGGAAGGAACGGCCCTTGAAGTTATCGAGCAGCTCGACGGTGCTATCGCGGCCTTTGTTGCGGGGGTAGGGACCGGAGGAACGCTGACTGGAGTGGGTCGTGTGCTGCGATCTCGATTGGGGGAGGAGGTGCGCTTGGTTGCCGTGGAACCAGCGGCGAGTCCCGTATTGAGTGGAGGGAGTCCAGGACTCCACGGGATTCAAGGGCTGGGCGCCGGCTTTGTCCCCGAGGTCTTGGATCGACAGCTTATCGACGAAGTGATTCAGGTCTCCGATGTCAGTGCCGAGAAAGCTGCAAGGCAGTTGGCGCAGAAAGAAGGGCTTTTGGTGGGGCCCTCGTCGGGGGCCAATATGGCCGCGGCCCTCGAGGTCGCCGCGGAGTTGCCTGGAGGAAATGTGGTGACGGTTCTTTGCGATTCAGGTGAGCGCTACCTTTTCTGAAGGACCGAGTGCGACCCTTGAGCACTGCCTTCGATTCGGAGGAAAAAAAGCCTGATCCTTCTGCTAGCGGAGGCGGTTCCCTTGTGGAACGGGCTGAGATGCGTCCCAGCGGTTTCGAGACTCCCATGCTGCGATCCCGCCATCTGAATGCTACAGGCTGGGCCATGGGACGACCTTTCGATGTGCCCGAACCCGTCGAGCTCGACGAACAAGAGGGAAAGAGCTTTTCCTCGCTGGTTGCCCTCATGCAACGCCTACTGGCCCCCGATGGTTGTCCTTGGGATCGTGAGCAGACGTTCGAAACCTTGAGGAAGTACGTTCTGGAAGAAGCTTGCGAAGTCATCGACGCAATCGACTCCGGAGATCGGCAGCATTTGTGCGAGGAGCTAGGAGATCTCGCTTTGCAGGTCACTTTCCTTTCGGAATTGGCGCGCGCCGAACGGGCTTTTGGTCCGGATGATGTCGTTCGTGGCGTTGTCGACAAACTCGTGCGTCGCCATCCTCACGTTTTCGAGGAGGAAAACTCGCTCAGTCCGGAAGAGGTCGAAAGGAACTGGAGCAGAATCAAAGCGGAGGAAAAGAAGCGACGACCTTTGCTTGACGATATTCCCCGGTCGCTACCGGCTTTGGTTGGGGCCCGGCGAATCAGTGAACGAGTCGCGTCGGTCGGCTTCGATTGGGAAGATGGTCGGGGCTCCCGAGCGAAGGTGGACGAAGAACTTGCAGAGCTCGATGAAGCGGTTCGTTCGTCCGACAAGCACGCCATGGAACATGAGCTTGGGGACGTGATGTTGGCAATTGTCAATTACGCTCGGCACTTGGGGATCGAGCCTGAAGTGGCCCTGAGGAAAACGACCGAGCGATTTCGGGATCGTTTTTCCTACGTAGAAGCCGAGGTTCAGAAGGCACATGGAGATTGGCCAAGACAAGACGGAAAGCCGACCACAGGAATCCCTCTTGCCGAGTTGGATGGGTTTTGGCGGGAGGCGAAGAAACGAAAATGACATCTCCAGTGGAGTTAGAACGGGGCTTTCGGACTCCAGATGCGACGGTGACTCGGGGGCGTCACGCCTTCGACGTGCATCCCGTGGCGCGAACGATTCCTGAGTGGAAGGAGGTGCTCACCGAGCTCGGGGAGAAGCCTTTTCGTGCGTCTCAGATATTTCGTTGGATCCATGAGCAAGGAGTGTTCGACGTTCATCAGATGACAAATCTCTCGAAGTCTCTTCGTGAGCAGT
>CAYTRQ010000655.1:0-2661 GCA_964440025.1 uncultured Polyangiaceae bacterium
GTAGCGATCAAGACGTTTTGCTCATGAAGGATTTGGGCATCAAGGCCTATCGTCTCAGCTTGTGTTGGCCGCGGCTATTTCCTGACGGAACGGGATCGAAGAACGAGAAGGGGTTCTCGTTCTATGATCGGTTGTTCGATACATTGCTTGAAGCGGGCATCACTCCGTGGGTCACCCTGTACCATTGGGACTATCCACTTTCGCTGTTCCGTCGCGGTGGGTGGATGAACCCCAATAGCTCCGATTGGTTTGCCGAGTACGCTTCGGCCGTTGCCGATCGCTTTTCCGATCGCGTCGCTCATTTCTTTACCATCAATGAACCGCAGGTCTTTATCGGTTTTGGTATGCATGAAGGCCGGCACGCGCCGGGACTGACCTTACCGCTTTCGGAGGCGCTTCAGGCTGGCCACAACGTTTTATTGGCACATGGTAAGGCAGTGTTGGCTTTGCGGGCGGCTGCCAAGCAACCTCTCACTCTCGGCTACGCCCCGGTAGGAATGCCGATGATACCCGTTTCGGATCGTTCCGACGATATGGACCTTGCTCGCCGGGCAACCTTCGAGGTGACGGAGCAGAATTGCTGGAACAACTCTTGGTGGATGGATCCGGTCTATCTGGGCCAATACCCAGAACAAGGTCTGGACTTCTACGGAAAGAACGCTCCACGAATTCGAGAGGGCGACCTCGAGACGATCCACCAACCGCTCGATATGTTTGCGGTCAATATCTATCAGGGTCGGCAAGTGCGTGCGAACCCCGCAGCGCCTTTCGGTCATGAACGCGTCCTTCATCAACCCGGTTGTCCTCGCACCGCGTTTGACTGGCCCGTGACTCCCGAGGCGGTCTATTGGGGGCCCCGCTTCTTTTTCGAGCGCTATCAGCGGCCTATCGTCATCACTGAAAACGGCCTGTCATGTAGGGACTGGGTGTCGCTCGACGGCAAGGTGCATGACCCCAATCGCATTGATTTTACTACGCGGTATCTCAGAGAGTATCACCGTGCGGGTCGGGACGGTGCTACTATCAAAGGTTATTTTCACTGGTCCATCATGGACAACTTCGAGTGGGCGGCTGGATACAGGGAACGTTTCGGCCTCGTCCATATCGACTATCAGACGCTCAAGCGGACCCCGAAGGACTCGTTTTACTGGTACAAGCAGGTGATTGCGGAAAACGGTAAGCGACTGGAACGTGTCCCGTAAGGTTTCGACTTCTCAAAGGCCCCGCTCGTTGCGGGCCTGGTTCGTTTCTTGACGCTCTCGCCTACTTCGGCGATTGAAACTCCACACCTGAGGCGCGACTTGGACTGGAAAGGCGCTAAAGTGCCTCTCCTAGGGGATGGCGGGCGTCCTGCGGGGGAATGCGACACAATAACTCCTCATGGCGTTTTCGCTCCCTCACTACGAGCCTCCGCCGTTGGATTCCGAACCACTACTGAGCGCGCCTCGGGCCGTCTTTGCAGAGGCCCCTGCTGACGGCGTTGCCCCAGAGGGGTTCCATGCCACGTCGAATCATCCGGAATACTACCATCTCGAGGGTGGTTGGCGTCTGATTGAAAAGAGCCGCATGGATGCCGTGGTCGTTCTTCGGAGCGACGGAAGCTTGGCAGCGGTGGAGCCGCGACGGTTACTTCAGGGAAATCTCGTCGCGCTCGGCCGCACGGAAAATGGCGAGGAGGGGATCTTCGTTCATACGACCGGCTTTGCTCAGGAATTGGCGCCGGCCGACAAGTTCGCGTTTCGCACGCGCGGCACGCGAGAGACGCCGTTTTCAAGAAGCTACGACGATCTCTACGATCTGCTGCGGCATGAGAGGAAGCACGGCAAAATCGTATGGGTTTTGGGACCTGCGGTCGCGTTCGACAAGGATAGTCGCGACTCATTCGCAGATTTGATCAGCGCTGGGTTTTGTCATGGCCTTCTTGCGGGCAACGCCGTTTATACTCACGACCTGGAAGCCGGCCACTTTGGCACGGGTCTCGGCCAAGATGTGTATTCTCAGCAGTTGGTGCCGGGAGGCCACTATCATCACCTTGATGTGCTCAATCGCGTGCGTCACGCTGGGGGGATCTCGGAGGGGCTTCAAAAGCTCGGTATAACCGATGGCATTGCATATGCCATGGAGAGCAATGGAGTTCCCTATGTTCTCGCAGGAAGTATCCGTGATGACGGACCGCTTCCCGAAGTGGTTGCCAACGTCTACGAAGCTCAAGACAAGATGCGTCAGCTTTTAGAAGGGGCGACGACGGTGATTGCGCTGGCGACACAGCTCCACTCCATTGCGGTGGGGAACATGTTGCCGAGCTACAAGGTGCTTTCTTCTGGACAGGTCAGGCCCGTGTACTTGACGATCGTGGACATCACCGAGTTTTCCGTGGACAAGCTCGCGAATCGAGGCTCGGGCCAGGCAATGGCGATCGTGACGAATGCGCAGGATTTCATGATCAACTTGAGGCATCGTCTCGTGGGGGATACAGCGCGAGACGATGCGAAGTGCTCTGGAACAGAGAAGGAGAAGTGATGGTGCGAGCCAAGGCAGCCAGATCTGCAGGGGTCTCGGACGTACGAGTTCTCGGTGTTCCACTCGATCTGGGACAAACCATCCGCGGCACGGATGTTGGTCCCTCAGCGTTGAGGTATGCGGGGCTTCTCCAGCGCATCC
>CAYTRQ010000656.1:0-2661 GCA_964440025.1 uncultured Polyangiaceae bacterium
CAGGAGGTTGTCGCGGGGCACGCGCACGTCCGTGAAGCGGACGACCCCGTTCTCCTCCGTCGGATCGCCCAGGAGTTAGATGTTTGGGCATATCGTCGTCTCGTCCAATTGGAGAGCAATGCTAACAAAATCTCCACTGACAGCAGCTGACACACGCCGTAGAAGAACCTTCGAGCTTTTCGGTCAAGTTGCGCGAAACAACCGCGCGCACTGGAGTTCATCCCCCGACAGCCCGCGAGCTTCTTCCGTACCAGCGTCTCACCCGCCGAGCGTACGCTGCGTAGTCGGCGCCAAACTTTTGCTGCATCCAGGCTTCTTCGAATGGAATATAGTAAAAGTGGCAAATCAATCCGTAGAGCATCGCAAGCGCGACGGCGCACCAGGTACCAGTTGCTAGCGCCACGCCTAGGGCAATCCAACTCAACCCGAGGTACATAGGATTCCGAGTCCAGGAAAACACCCCTTCCTCGACGAGTCGATCAGGCTCCCGAAACGTGTGCACATTGGTGTCCACACGCGCAAACTGGCGCCGGGCACTGACAGCTATGCCTACACCAAAAACACTGAAAAGGAGAAACGCAGCTCGTTCAGGCCAAGGCAAGAACGCTTCCTGAGAGAAGGCTCGATGGATGAACATCAGCGGCAGGAAAATGATCAGCAAGGTGGGGGGCAAAACTCGAAATCGGGGGTGACGCGGCGTCTCGCTCATGACAAGACAATGGTCCGCATCCTCCTTCGCGAAAGCTCGCATTGTCCGAGGCCCCATGAAGTCGCCCAAATTGCCGAGAAAAGAACCTCGACAACAGCGGTCCCGAGAGCTCGTCGAAGCCATTTTGGTCGCCGCAACTCGCGTTTTCGAAGCCAAGGGCTACACCGGCACCACAACGAACGAAATCGCCCGCGTGGCAGGAGTCAGCATTGGCTCCCTCTACCAGTACTTTCCCGACAAAGACGCGCTCGTCACCGCACTTCACGAACAACATCGTCAACAAAGCCTGCAGTGCATCCGACACGCACTCCAAGTCTCCCAGGACGAACCGCTCGAAGAAAAACTCACTCATGTCGTCGACGAGCTTCTCAAAATCCATGAGAACTCACCGCAATTGCAACGCATTCTCCATCAGCAGCTCAATGGCCTACGTGTCACCGACGAACAGAGCGCGATCGAGCCCGAGTTCAGCCGATTGACCCAGACCTTCCTGGAGCGCCATCTAGAAGGCACCGGGGAACGCGACACCATCGACACGGCACTCCGAGCGCGCACACTACTGCAGATCGGTGAATCACTCGTCCACGAGTTCGTGTTGAATCCTCCCCCGCGGCCGCGGAACGAGATCATCGCCTCCATTGTCCAGCCCATGCTCGGCGTCGTTTTCCCGCGCGCGTCTCCTGTTGACAGGCAAGGAGGTGGCTAAAGAATCGATGGGCATCCCATGGACGCCCGTCCTCGGCAGCGCCGGCGAGTCCCCTCCACTTGACGCGTCGGCGCTTCACCCGTGTCATGACAGCCTCCATGAAACAGCGACGGACCGAAGTGATGCTCTTGGCCAGCCTTCTCACCACGCGGCGTACCTATTCAACTCTCCCAGCTCGAGCTGCTACGGCTCGTGGAACCGCAAGAACAAGGCTGGCTACCGGCGGCCATCCCCGTTCGACAATCACACTCGGTGATTGAGGAGAAAATTTTCTGACCAAGATCGTACGAGCACGCTTGATGGTACTCGGGGCCGTCCTCTCGGCGACGGTATTTATCCTCCCTTTCAAGGCGGCAGCAGAGGGCGGTCGCGGTGCTGGGGCGGCGCTGGGATTACTCGGCTTTGTCGTCGTGCTCTTTGGACCATGGGCCGTGGCGCGGATCCACCTCCTGCCAGCACCGGTGCGCCTCGGCTCCTTCTCCTTAGCCTGGAAGCTCGCCATTTTTGCGGCCTGGGGGAATGTTGCCCAGGGTTACGCTTTCGAGCAACTGCATGCCGGCGTAGCAACAACGTTCATTCAGATGAACGTGCTCTTCGTGGCTCTTCTCGGAGTGCTCTGGTTGGGCGAACGGCTGCGCTATGGGGTGGCCTTGGGAGTCTTTCTGGCCTTCCTCGGAGTGCTCGTCTCCCAATACCCAGCGCTTTCCGGTCACTTTTCCTGGAGCGTCGGCATCTTCTGGGCGATCGGCGCAGCTCTTGGTTTTTCCCTCATCGATGTTTTAGCGCGGCGAGGGGCCCATGCAGCGGATCCGCTTCTCACGAACGTGATCCGCGCTCTCGGAGCCACGCTCCTCTTGTCTTTCGTGCCAGGAGCCGTGCAGCAGTTTCTCGAGATGGATCGGGAACAAGTCGCAGCTTGTGCAGCGGCAGCACTTCTCGGCCCAGGGATCGCTCGCCAACTTCTGATCCATGCTGCTCAAGAACTCCCGGCCGTGGAATCCGCTCTTCTGCAGCAGTTGCGCCCTTTATTGGCACTTCCCCTCGGGAGCGTCGTCTTCGATCAATGGCCGTCGGACTGGGAATGGATCGGGTGCGGATTCATCATCGCAGGAATCATTGCCCCATTTGTCCTGCGTCAGCGAGTTACAGCACCCGGCATTGCCACACAGCACGCCGAGAAGAGATGAAAACCCCAAAGGACGAGCCGCCTCACCGCACCAAATCCGGCGGGATCGCAACCTGGCAC
>CAYTRQ010000657.1:0-2256 GCA_964440025.1 uncultured Polyangiaceae bacterium
AGGCGTGATCGTTCGCGTCAGCCGTGACTTCGTGATCGTCGACATCGGAGGCAAGTCCGAAGCCGTCCTGAGCAAAGATGAATTCATCGATGCGAAGGGCGAGCTCAACGTTGCTCCAGGAGATAAGGTAGACGTCTTCATCGAGAGTCGGGAGAGCGACGATGGGCTCATCTCCTTGTCCAAGGAAAAAGCCGACAAGATGAAGGTCTGGGATGAGATCAGCAGCGCTTGCGAGCGCGACGAGATCATCGAGGGCACAATCAGCCAGCGGGTCAAAGGCGGGCTTTCCGTCACCATCCGCGGAGGGGTCAAGGCGTTCCTTCCGGGATCGCAAGTCGACCTCCGCCCGATCAGGAATCTCGATAAGCTGATCGGCCAGACGTACGAGTTCAAGGTCATCAAGTTCAACAAGAAGCGCGGCAATATCGTCCTGTCTCGCCGTGTGCTCTTGGAGAAAGAACGCGACAGTCTCAAAGAAAAGACACTGGAAAACCTCCAGGAAGGCCAGGTTCTCCGCGGCACCATCAAAAATCTCACGGAGTACGGGGCTTTCGTCGATCTCGGTGGCATCGATGGGCTGTTGCACATCACCGACATGTCCTGGGGCCGAGTCAACCACCCGAGCGAGGTCTTTGCGGTGGGGGACGAGGTCACGGTCAAGGTCCTCAAGTACAATCCCGAGACCGAGCGCGTCAGCCTGGGCATGAAGCAGACCCAGGAGGACCCCTGGAGCCATGCAGCCGAAGCTTATCCGGTAGGCAAGCTAGTTCATGGTAAAGTGATGAGTCTGACGGACTATGGTGCATTCGTCGAACTGGAGCCCGGGGTCGAGGGGCTGATCCACGTTTCGGAAATGAGCTGGACCAAGAAGGTCAAGCACCCTTCCAAGATGCTCGAGATGGGCCAAGAGGTGGCATGTCAGGTACTCGAGGTCGACTCGGCTTCCAAACGTATCAGTTTGGGGATGAAGCAGCTCGAGCCCGATCCCTGGTCCATCTTCACCGACAACTACAAGCCTGGTGACAAGATTGCTGGCAAGGTCCGTAGTATCACCGACTACGGTGTGTTCGTGGGGATCGAGGAAGGTGTGGACGGCATGGTCCACAAGACCGATCTCAGTTGGACCGTGAAGATCAACAATCCTGCGGATGTCTATCAGAAGGGTGACGACGTCGAGGCCATCATTCTGTCGATCAATCATGACGAGAAGAAGGTTAGCCTCGGCGTCAGGCAGCTGCATGACGATCCCTGGGGGATCATCCTCGAACAGTTCAAGCCCGGCACGGTGGTTGATGAAGTGACCGTGATGGCACAGACGGACTACGGCGCCTTTGTCCGTGTTCGTGAGGGCATTGAAGCCATCATTCCGGCGGGAGAAATGCCTGCTGGTACCGAGCTCAAGGCTGGTGATAAGGTTCGTGCCGAGATTGCCAACATTGACACCATGGATCGCCGCATCACGATGAGCATGCTCAATCCGGGTCAATCCGATGCCGCGGAACAGCTGCAGGTGATGAAGCGTGAGACCAGCAAGGGCGCAACCTTGGGTGATCTTTTCAAGGACAAGTTGGCTGGCATCAGCGTTGGTGAGGGAGAAAAGAACGACGAGTCGTGACCACGCGCCTGACGTGATCGCGAGAAAGGGCGGCTGCGAGAGCAGCCGCCAGCGCTTCCTCCCGGTGGCGGATGTCTGTCGCCACCCTCGACAATGATTGTTTGCCAGGGGGCAGGATCCCAAAATCATGACAAGTTGCCTGTTGGTCGACAGGACCAGAGCTCATGAGCGCTGAGTCCTCGGACTTGCCGCCCTCGGCATCCGGGTGGACGCGGCAGCGCGTCGTGTTTCTTGGAATCAGCGCGGCAGCGTTCGTGACCCTCATGGTGGTGGTCCACGAAGTGCTTTTGCCGTTCGTGCTGGCCGCCATCATCGCCTACGTTCTTCTTCCCCTCGTTGCTTTGGGGGAGAGCCGCCTTCGGCTTCCCAGGAGCGTTTCGATCGTGCTCGTCTACGCGCTGGTCGTCGGAGTGACGTCTGTTCTCGTGGCGACCTTGGCGCCCCGTTTGGTCCGAGAAGCGGCGCGGTTCGCTCGGGACGCACCGAGCATGCTGCGGCAGGCCGCCGAGACCTATGGCCCCGAGATCGACCGACGCGTCAACGCCTATTTTTCTCCTCCTCAAGAAGAGGCAGCTGCCCAAGATGCGGAGCCGGCCCGAGCGTCGGACGCTCGCCCTCGGGAAAACGAGGCGTCCTCGTCG
>CAYTRQ010000657.1:2266-2644 GCA_964440025.1 uncultured Polyangiaceae bacterium
CGAAGCGATACTGCAAGACCTGCGTCATCAGCGCCTCGTCGCGGGAAAGGGCCGAAAAACGGTTGACTCCTTATGGTTCTCCCTCGAAAGGCGATGAAGAGATCCCCTCCACCTCGGCGCTTGTCGTACAACCTCGAATGAACGGCTCCTTTACGGTCGACATTGGCGCAGGGATAGATGTGATCAAGGAGGCGCCGGGACACTACCGACTCGTGCAACCCGAGAAACTTCCATCCGGACGCTTTCAAGTCACCGAACTTCTCGGAGAGGCTGTCGAACGATTCCGTAAATACGTCGAGGGCAATGCGGTCGAGTTCGTCAAGCTAGGACGCACCATCGTCGCTCGCGCTGCGAGAGGGGTCTTTCTCATCTTCATGG
>CAYTRQ010000658.1:0-2633 GCA_964440025.1 uncultured Polyangiaceae bacterium
GCCCTCGCCCCGCAAGGGGCGGGCGACGAAGCGCCATTTGTAGACGGGAACTAGAGCTAGAGCGCCAGGCCGAACGCGGAAGCCCCTGACTCGTGGTAGTTGGGGACTCGCGAGCCCGATCGCGGTGGAGTCACATCCAAGGAAAGCAAGGATCCGCCATTTGTCATGACGAACGCGCGCAGCCCATGCGCTGCAGGGGCACTGCTGACTCCTTGATCGAAATGAAGGCCGTCGATAATGCTGCCGTCGATCGGCGAAAGCAGAAAAGTTCCTAACTGAGAGGCGTTGAAAAGCACGGCGCCGTGCAAAAAGGCGCTGCCGGAGACGCCTCCGAGTGGCAGTTCTTGCCGCCAGACGGAATGGCCCGTTTCCGGATCGAGTGCCCAAAGGCCCGTCGTGCCGGTGGCGACCAGAATGAGCTCGCGCCGCGGTTGTACGACGCCATCCTCCTCATAGGCCGGTTGAGAGTAGAAGCTGAGATCGGAGACACCGGCGGCTCGCGGCTGAGACCAGAGGAGAGTGCCCATCTCCGCATCCAGTGCATAGACACCGCCAGCGTAGGAGCCAAACACCGCGATCTTTTCGCCGGGGATCTCGAGCACCTCTGGGGTCGTGTCGACATCCAGATACTTGGGAAGCTCGCCCAGCTGCTCCTCCGCCTCTGCCGCCAGGCTCACGGGCGCCCAGCGTTCCTGCCCCGTCTCGGCATCGAAGGCCATGGCGGTGCCGTCGCTGAATCCCATGTACACGAGCCCTCCCGAAACGGCAGGCCCGGAGTAACCGGCCACTTCCATTCCCGCGGCGGGGGTCCGGTGATGACTCCAGGCGATGCGTCCCGTTCGTGCGTTGGCCGCAATCAGTGTGTCATTGGCGTTGGAAAAAAAGACACGGCCTTGTCGGAGCACCGGCCGCCTTGCCACCTCGGCTCGCGTGGAAAGGCGCCAAAGCAGTTTCCCCGAGTCGGCCTCGACCTTGTAGAGAGCGCCATCGTGAGAACCAAAGTAGAGAACATTTTCTTGCGGATCATATAGTGGCGCGCTTTGCACAAAGCTGAGGGTTTCGAAGCGCCAGAGGATCTTCCCTCGAGGTGCGCTCAGTGCGTAGAGCCCCCCGTCGCTCGAACCGACGAATACTCTTTTTCCTTCGATGTCTAGCTCGGGTTGCCCGCGTTCATAGGCCTCTCCCTTGGCTCGAGAATCGGCCACGAGATCCCTGGAATAGTTGATAGATAAAACCCCACCTGCTCGATGCTTCCAGACGGGAAGATCGGCATTGGCCCGGCGTCTGAGCGTTCCGCAACTCAACGTCAGGAGTAAGCTCAGGCTGCAGAGACCCAGCACAGTCCGTTGCCTGGCAAGCCTCATTCGGAAGAATCCTCGTTTGGCTTTTGCGCCGCCCCTTTGGAAGGGGCCTGGGGGGTGGGCTGCGCCTCCGGTTGCTGCGTCTTTTGAGCGCCCTGGTCTTGAGTTCCACCTTCTTCCGGAGCGGAGGTTGGTTGCGGCTGAGTCTCCGTTTGCTTCGGGGCAACGGGGGGCTTTGCCGGTTGCTGCTGAGGTGCCGTTTTCTTGGACGTCTCCGTCTTAGAAGCCTCTGCCTCGGAGGTCTGTTGTTCCTGAGGTGCTGGCGCATTCCCAGAGGGGCCAGGTGTCTCCTCCTTCCGTGCCTGCGCATTTTCGGACGGGCCGGGTGCCTCTTCTTTTGTTGGTGCCTGTGTTTCTCCGGGCGCGGAGGGCATCATCGGCGGTGCGGTTCCCCCGCCTTGTTGCTGCATTTGCCGTTGAAGTCGGCGCTGAAGCGCCTCGAGTTGTTGGGGAGAAATGGACTCTGGCTTGGCTGCTCGGGCCGGATCGACCGTCTTGAGCAGATCTTCTACGGCGCTGGCAAGGTATCCAGGCGGGTCCATGGGGCCGCGTTTCTTGGAGACCTTCTCCAAGAGCTCCTCGAGGGACTTCTTTGCTTCTTCCACATTTCCTTGGAGAAAGGTGACTCGCGCTTGATGGAAAGCCGCCAGCTGCGACCGGTGGGCCCCCATCTCCTCGAGTCGAGCGAAAGCTTCTTTCGCCTCGTCCAGAAGACCTTCCGCCTCGAATGTCAAACCGACGCCTTCCAGAGCGCGTGCTTTGAATTCCGGAAATCGAGTGACGATCGGATCGGAAGCAATATCTTGGTACGTCTTGCGTGCCTCCGCGTAGTTGCGCTGGTCGTAGAGTACGCTAGCGCGGCCGAGACGACCCATGAGCCGGAGCTCGGGATTGCTCTTTTCAGCCAGGTCCTTCCATTCGTCGGCTGCTTCCTGAAGGAGGGCCTCTTCGGAGGAGAATTCCTCACGCGTATCCACCAGGTTGGGATCGGACGGCTCGGGGGGATCGGCAGTGGCAATTCGGCCATGGAATGCCGAAAGCGCCTCACCAAGCTGGTGCCCGTTCTTCTCGCGCTTTTTCTCCTGACGATAGTCGTAGACGAGAAATGCCATCGAGCCGCACACGGCGAGAACGACCACCCATTGCAACCAAGCGAAGTTGTTTCTCACGAACTTCCCCGTGGCGTTGGCTGCCCGACTGAGCGCATCGTCCATGCGCTCCCCGGCATTGAGCCCTTCGCTGGCCGCCGACGCCAACTCACGCTGACGCTCC
>CAYTRQ010000659.1:0-2630 GCA_964440025.1 uncultured Polyangiaceae bacterium
CTACTTGTCGTTCATGACCATGAACCCAAGAGGCTCGATAGAAACAGGCTCTCCATTTCGCAAGATAGCATCATCGAAATAGACCGTGAGCTCGTCACCTCGCCGGAGCCCCTTGGCCGAGAACTTCAGTGAAAGCTGGCGTGAACCGTGCGGCGCAACCGTGTAAACGGTCTCTGCATCCCCCTGGGAGCGACCAAATCGTCCAAAGTACGCTTCAACGACAATCTTATCATAAAGGATCTGGAGCGGATCATCGGTGAGGTTCAGCACGAGGAACTTCAGTTCCTCAGCGGGAGCTTCTCGCACGACGATGCGCACAATCCCGTGCCTTTCGGTACTCGTCCTCAATGGCTCGACGTGGACCTGCGTACAGGAGACGACGGTCATGCCCAGCAATACAATGAAGAAAAGGCCGAGCACGGGGCACAACCAGCAACGCTTTGCCAAAACTCGATAGTCCGTCGCCTTTCTGCGACGGCAGAAGAAAATCCACGGCATCACGAGAGCAGAGTACATCCTGTTAATGAGCACTCGCAAATGCCAGGATCCTATCTTATCTGGCCGGGACCGCCCTCCTGGCTGGCGCCCGCCGACGCTCCCGAGCAGGCGAGCGAGGCGAGCAGTGGAGACTTCGGTCTCACTCTCGAGACCGCACATCGAGGATGGCCATCATGCCAAGCTGTGCGTGATCGAGAATGTGGCAGTGAAACATCCATTTTCCCGGTCGATCGTCATAAGTGACCAAGAAGCGCAGCGTCTCGCCAGCTGGAATGTTGACGGTGTCCTTCCATTCACGGACAGGCCACGAGCGGCCTCCCAACTCCAGGATTTGAAACATGAAGCCGTGGAGATGGAAGGGATGGTCGTAGTCGGTGTCGTTTCTGACCTCCCAAAGCTCCGTGTCCCCCACATGGGCAACATGAACCCAAGGATTGGGTGACACTTCTTGGTCTTGCTCGCTTTGATTCGGATCTACGGAAGAGTCCGCGTCCTCCGAGTTTTCAGAGGACTCCGAGACACCGTAAACGACGCCATTGATCGAAAGGTGCGTCGAGCCATCGACCAGGGTTTCATCGAAGACCACCTCTCTGGGAAGAGCTGCCTCCCGATCGATTTCTTCGAACGAACGGAGCGTCTGAGGGATCTCGGGGGGAGGAAAATCTTCTCCGGTCGTGACCTGAATATCGAACAGTGGTTCGTCGGGTAGCCCCGCATCGATGTTGAAGCGATCCGCGTCCTCCAACGGGACCTCGACTTCGCCCTTGGCATCCTCCGAAAGGGTCACCAGGACCTCAGTTCTTTCCGAAGGAGCAAGAAAAAGCTCGTCGAGATTCTGGGGTCGTTCGATGAGCCCCGCATCTCCGGCAACGCGAACGAACTGCGCACCTGGCAGAGAGGTCTGAAAGAAACGCGCTCGAGCGGCGTTGATGATCCTCCACCGTTGGGGGAGCCCTGCCTTCATCCGGAGTCGTGGCCGGACCTTACCGTTGACCAACAACACCGAACCCTCACGTCCAAAAAAGTCCCCGAACCAGCCCTGGTCATCACCGGGGAGCAGTTGCCCATCACTATCGAGTGACACATCACTGAAGACGACGACGAGATCGTCAGCTACCAGCGGATCGTTGGGGTCATCCACGACGATCGGTCCGTAGAGCCCATAGCCCACCTGCGCCGAGGAATTGATATGAGGATGATACCAGAAGGTACCTGCGTCCGGCAGCGTGAATTCGTAAGTGAAGCTGTCTCCAGGCTCCACGGGATTCTGTACCGCTTGGGTCCCATCCATCTCCGCAGGGACCCGAAGCCCGTGCCAATGAACCGTGGTCGGTTCCGGAAGGCTGTTTTTGAAATGGACGATCAGACGGTCGCCCCGATCGGCGCGCAGAAGCGGACCAGGCACCGAGCCGTTGTATGTCCACATCTCGGTGGGAACGCCGGGCTTGAGCTCGATGGTTTCCAGCCTGGCTTCGAGACGGACCTCGAGAGTATGAGGATCGGGATCGAGATCCTCCGCAACGGGGAGCGCAAGCTCCTCGTCCCAAGCCTCCGGTTGCTCGGCTGGCGGCTCGCCTTTGCCCCCATCTTGAGCTGCTTCTGCTGCACTCCCCCCAACACCACCTTCCCCTCCAAGATCGATAGCACCAGAATTTTCCGAGCACGCGCCAAGAATCAGCAAACTAAGGAGAATCGAGCACTTGAGGTTGGACATGGAAGACACACGAGCCTCTGCAGGGTGCATGCCAGCGGGAATTCGAGGGTGAGGCCCGCTGTATTCTGGTACAAACGCCCGACCCTGAAGAAGGTGCGCAAGATCTGCATGATCTCGCGGGATCATCTGCAAGACTCGCGGCTTCCCCACCAACCTAGCCCTTGCCATTCATCGAGTGCTCATGATGTCGGCCTCTCATCTTCTTCTTTCTTCGATGTATGTTTTTTTGCTCACTTCAATCGATAAGTCTGGTTCGCAGCGAGAAATTTCGCTTCGTCGCCCGCCCGTTTGGGCTGAGCCTCACGAAGGATGAGCTCCGGAGGGCCATGCCTCACTGGGGTTGGAAGCCTGGCCCTCCGGGCTCTCTTGCCCCTAATGTGCTCGGCATCCCTTGTTTTCTTTGGGTCGCATTGCTCAC
>CAYTRQ010000660.1:0-2616 GCA_964440025.1 uncultured Polyangiaceae bacterium
CATGCTCACCGCCGGGGTAACCTCGCAGAAGTCGTAGCTTCCGCAGTCGCCTCCCCCCCACGGGTGCAACAATCCCAGGTAGAGCACCATCTCGTGTGTCAAGGTGCGACCCATGTTGTGTTCTGAATCGAGCTCTGTCTCACCAAAGTGAGACGCGTTGATCAATATCCCCTCAGCTTGCAGGGGCTCTCCCACAAGCAAGAACTCGGCCCCCGGTAGGTCCGTTTCAGGCCCCGTAGCCTCTCCCAAGTAGAGGTCGGTGGCTTCGTTTGGGAGCGGAATGCTCCAGATGTTCACATAGTCATCTGGGTCCCAGTACGAAAACGAAGCGAAGTAGTCGAAGAGTGAACTATCGGGTGGTTCTCGTTCGCTGGCATTGGAGCGAGTCACCCCATTCGAAGGGGCTCCGTGCGAGTCTCGGCGTGCAAGAACGAACTCGATACGGCTGTCTCCACCGTCTGGGTGATCGTTGAATCCCGGCGTGCCCTCCTTCCTTCTGAAGTCCTCATTGAGGATCTCGATTTGGCGCTGGACCCGGTCTAGAGTCAGGTTGGTGCCTTCTCCAGGCGGTTCCCCCTGGTGAATGATGTGCACCACGACAGGGAGGTAATAGCGCGAGACCTCAGACGGAATGCACCCCTGCCCGTTTTCGTTGCAGGGTTCCTCCGATGGCGGCGGCTTGTCCTCCGGTGCGCCGCCAAAAGGGGGGTGGTCTGGCGTGTCCTGCGCTGGGCTTCCGCCTTGCCCTCCCCCCGGATCTTCCACCGGTGGCTCTTGCCCCGCGGGAGCTCCGCCCGTCGGTGTTGTCTCATAGGGAGGAGCGCCTCCCTCATTCCGCTCTGCGGAAGATGCATTTCGAGAATCACTGCCGCACGCTGCGACGAAGAGGAGCGACAAGGAAACCATCCACGGAAACCGAGTGGTAGGGGAGCCCCTTCCCTGGCGCTCGCTGACAGGACAACGCACCTCCCCATGCTAAATGAGCGAACGCGAAAGTCGAATTCGAACCCGAGGATTTCTTCGATGACTTCACCTCATGAACGCACCGGCCGTCGAGTGGCGACATCACCTGGAACTCGCGTGTGCATGCCGAATCATGCGCGGAGCAATGCGCCGTCCCTTGGCTGTTCAGGAAGTCCCGCATCGATGTTACGGTCGCAGATGCCCGGCCGGGTCTCGCGGTACTCGTCAGAACGCTAGATATCATCCGAGGCGCGCTCGGATGTTTCGAGTCATGTTCTCCGTATCAGGTCCCCGTCGTGCAGCCCTGCTGCTCACTACTGCCGCATCGATTGGTTGCTCGGCGGCACGAACGCCTGTCGCCCAAACCCGGCCGGCACCTACCGAGACGAAGGGCAGAGCCGGACACCACCCGTCCACTCTCCACAGGTCATTCGAGCACTACGATTTCGCCATCAGGCCCGAACTGCTTCAGCGCCTCGCGACGAGCCCCTTCCAGTACTTTCGATTCACGAACCGCGGCTTCGCCGCCGCTATCTGCACCACCTTCGAGGACATCCTCCCCGCCCTGCCCACTGTGAACCTGCACGGCGACGCCCACCTCGAACAGTTCGCGGTGACCGACGCGAGCTTTGGCCTAGTCGACTTCGACGACGCGGTCGCCGGTCCCGCCGTGATCGATCTGCTGCGCTTCGGCGTCAGCCTCCAGATCGCCGCAAGCGATCGGGGCTGGACCGCCGATCTGGCGCTCGACAGCTTCTTCGCAGGCTACCAAGCGGCGCTCGAAGATCCAAAAGCCGAGGGACCCACTCCCGCCTTTGTCGACCGCGCAAGGCAGAGCTTCACGCTCGATCCAGGCGCCTTCCTCGCGAACTGCGACGCCCTCATGGAGCCACCGCTCCCCCACGAGCAACCTGAGGCCGACGCCGGGTCGGAGCGCTACATCGAGATGATGCTGGAGCAAAACCCCAAGCTCACCCGAGCCTTCTTCGAGACGAAGCGATACGGCCGGCTCCGCGGCGGCGTAGGAAGCGCACTCGACGAGCGCTTCTTGATCCGGATCGAGGGCCCTACACCCGAGCACGACGACGACGTGGTCCTCGAGGCGAAGGAGCTCCGCGATCTGAGCTCCGTCCCCTGCGTGCAGACGACCCCTCTTGGTGGGCGGTTCCGCACCATCGTCGGCCAAGCCCGCCTCGGTGGAAACGACGACCCATTCCTCGCGGTCATTCCTCGGGGACCCGAGGAGACCGCCAACGATCCGCCATTTTGGGTCCAGTCCTGGCGGCCCGACTACCGCGAGCTCGACGCCACGCAGGACCTCACCTCTGCCGACGAGCTCGACGAACTCGCCTACCAAGTCGGCCTGCAGCTCGGCCGCGGGCACATCCGCCAGATCGTGACACCCTTCGACGACCAGCTCCGCCGCGCAGTCCGCGACATGCTGCGCGACTACGGCCCAAGGATCCGAGCCACCATCGACGGCATGACCGAGCGGACGCTCGCATCCTTTCAGCACTTCCGCGACGAGGCGGCGCACCACACGCCGTGATCCGTCGTTCGATCGGTCACTCTTAGCCTCGAGGCGCCCCCACACAGATGAGCCAGCCCAGCGCCGATAAGCTAGACGATGTTCCCTCCCTCGACCCCTCCTGT